>NZ_JAPDUW010000001.1:3452500-3735000 GCF_026015295.1 Segatella copri
ATAGAGAAAGCCTTCTGAAAGTTCGCATTTCTTGATATTACCACAGAGATTGCAAGTCCCATAGTCCACACCAAGAGCTAAGATGATGTTTCCTTCCCAATCATCGGCCTCGTCTTCTTCCATAGCAGGGCGTTCTTTCTGTATGAAAGTCTGATAGAGGTCATATATCTCTTGCAACTCTTCTTGTTTTCCCACAATGTGGTAGCGTACTTTTATATTATGCATTTGGGATGCAAAGATAGCTAAATCTGATTCCATGTCTTGTCAATCGATTTCACTACTGTCCAATAAAAAAGGGCAATTCGATCTTTGAAACAGTTGAATTATAGTCTTTTATGCAGTATTTTGCAATGAAACGGACTTGATTTTGTACAATAGTTCGTTAATAATTCAATAATGTGCTAAGCAGCTATACGCTGTAAGCACGAGAGATCTTTGAAAATCTTGCTAATTAAAGTTCGGTTCGGGATGTACCCGCATGCTTTAAAAATTCGTCTCACCAGATAAATGTTGGTCATCAGTGACTTGAATGAAGACATAGAATATTCCATTCCCATCTCCTTCATAGTTACCTTGGCAACATTTAGTGATGTGAACGAAGCATTGAAAGCAAAATCGAGTTTCCACTTATCGCGAGCCTGGCAGTCCATAAGACCAGTATAGCCTTTGGCGTCACGAAAGCAAAATTCGATCTGAAACCTGGTTCTATAATAAAGAAGTACCTCTTCACCCGAAAGTGAGGTGTCTGTAGAGAAGAATAGTTTCTTCTTGCCATTCGGCATCTGCCAGATGACAAGTCTAACTTTACACTTGAGTGCCTTGGAATAGGCAATCAAAGTATAAGCTGTTCCTTCTATATCTTTCATCTCCATCTTCTCCATTCGAGTGAGGTCAAGATTCTTCATATCAATCTTGCCATCCTTGGTCTTGGGGCGATCACGTTTTCCAGTACGTGGACCAGTATAGACATAAAAGAGACAAGCATTGTCACGAAAGCGGCTTATCAAAGAGAAACCTTCTTTCTTTATCCCATTAACAAATGTACTTGTAGAGAAGTAAGCATCTGCAACTATGAGGGTTGAGAGTTTAAGAAGTTCCTTGCGGTAACGCTTAATGACGCTGATATAGAAATCTACCATAGTCTTGTTTCTAAGACTCAGTTCTTTATTATTTAGCGACTGGTGGGCTCTTAACATCATGCAGTCTTTGGTATCAATATCAATGAGTCCAATACCCATGATTTCGAGACCATGTTTAACAGACTGAGCACATCCTGACCAAAAACGACCGATATGTGGTGTTTTCTTGCCAGCTTTACTGATGTAGCTGGGACCAATGGCAATAGCCCATCTTCCCTGTTTACCCAAGAAGCGCTTGGCAAGTGAGACATTAAGTTTGAGCCAATCAATGCACTTCGACTTTTTCAAGCCGAATGCGTTGCGATAGGTTTGCTCAACATGCAAGCCATACCTCCCCATTTGGGTGAAATTTATCTTTCTTGGTATTACCATGAACAAAATTATCACCTCGATGAGTATTTTCTCGAAACTTTTTGTTATCTTTGCAGCTGAATCTTCAACTGCATCTTTAAAGATATCCATATATTGGTCAAGTCCTGTATTCATGTAATATTGTATTTGTCGTGATCTACAAAGTTACTGAAAATCAGCGACTTGACCAACTTTTTACAGTTAAGTTTTCATAAGCATTTCTTAATATAAGTTATTGATTTACAGACGATTAAATATTAATTTAACGCAGTATTGATTAATAAAGAATATACTACCGCTGATATATGCGCAACAAATTGTGACGCTTGTGATTCATTTCCCTTGAAATCCTTAACAAATACAGCTAAGGTATAGCAGACCTTATTAGGCAGACATATATAGGCTACATCATTCTGAGCTGCAAGAATACCATTTTCATTGACATAACCAGAACCTGTCTTATGTGCTATTACAACCCCTTCTTTATCAAGAAGTGGAGCTACTATCCTATCTATACCTGTTTTACATTCTTTCAATGCATTCTTAATGAAATCTTGTTTCTCATTACTGATAAGACTTTCTGTAAACAAACGATTCATCAACATTGCAGCACCAAGAGGAGATGTGTAATTAGAGTAAGCTTTGTCATGGTCAGCGGACATTTCCTCTTCTGTATAAGCTATCTGAAAACTCGAACGTGGTATGAGTTTCGCTATAAAACTGTCTGTTTGTGCAGTATTGAGCATATTCTTAAACATGATATTGCTTGCATTATTGTCGCTCTGGGAAAGAGTATAGCGCAACAGATCTCTTACTGTCAACGATATAACTGGTGCTGAATAATCTTTCATCATAGGGCTCCATGTCTTTGGATCAAGTTTTTCCCTATTTATCTTTACCAAGGTATCAAGGGAAAGGCCTTTTTTGTCAAAATCATTGCAAAGAGCTAATGCCTGATGAACCTTAAATACACTCATCATAGGATAAATGCTTTTATTATTAACACTAACCGTATCTGTGTTATTAATAATAACCGCCACACCAATTTCACCAGGACAAGCCGAGACAATCTGAGAAATGCTATCAGTCAAAACATCTGTTAATGGAGGATTCGCGCTACCTTTTGTAGCTGATTTATGGGACAATGAGAACACCAAGATGAAGATGCAAACTAAAGCTATACACAAAACTACGATTTTCTTTTTTCTGTTTTTTTTCATGTTCCTTAATTCCGCAACACTATAGTTTAATATTATTTATAAGTGCCTGAGCAACAAAAAGTTGCCCAGGATTTTGCCATGTCAGAATTTTCACTTACCTTAGTGTTGCGAAAAGAAGACAAGCAAAACTCTAATATGACATGGCAAAGATACAAATTAAATCAGAGAAACTCACTCCTTTTGGGGGAATTTTTTCGATTATGGAGCAATTTGATGCTCTTTTAGCTCAAACCATAGATTCCACCTTGGGATTGAGATGCACTATGTTTGGTTATCAATATAGCGAGATTCTACGCTCTCTGATGTGCGTATATCTTTGTGGTGGCTCATGTATTGAGGATGTTACAACTCACCTGATGAAACATTTGTCTCTTCATCCAACTCTTCGCACTTGCAGCGCAGACACCATATTACGTGCTATCGAAGAACTGACTTTTAAGAGCATCACCTATAAGTCTGCTTCTGGCAAATCCTATGATTTCAATACTGCAGACAAGATGAACTGCTTACTGGTCAATGCCCTGCTTGCTACTGGTCAATTGAAATCCGGTCAAGAGTATGATTTTGACTTTGACCATCAGTTCATTGAAACAGAGAAGTATGATGCAAAACCAACCTACAAGAAGTTCTTGGGCTATAGTCCAGGGGTGGCAGTCATTAACGACATGATTGTCGGTATTGAAAATAGAGACGGTAACACAAACGTGCGCTTCAACCAAAGAGAGACTTTGGAAAGAATCTTCAAGCGATTGGAGGCTTCGGAAATATATATTTCTCGTGCCCGCATGGATTGCGGCTCATGTTCGGAGGAAATCGTAGATATGGTAGAGGCTCATTGCAGGCATTTTTATATTCGTGCCAACAGATGCTCTTCTTTCTACGATTCCATGTTTGCCTTAACTGGATGGAAAACTGTTGAAATCAACGGTATTGAGTTTGAGTTGAATTCTATCCTTGTTGAGAAATGGAAAGGAAAACCGTATCGTCTTGTCATACAGAGACAAAGGCGAATAGATGGATACCTTGACATTTGGGAAGGCGAATATACCTACAGATGTATACTGACTAACGATTACAAGTCGAGTGCAAGAGACATCGTGGAATTCTACAATCTTCGTGGTGGCAAGGAACGCATCTTCGATGACATGAACAATGGCTTTGGCTGGAATCGATTGCCAAAATCGTTCATGGCACAGAATACTGTATTCCTGCTTATGACAGCTCTCATCAGAAACTTCTACAAAGCTATTATGCAGAGATTGAAAACCCATGAATTTGGATTGCGTGCCACCAGCAGAATCAAGACCTTTGTTTTCAAGTTCATCTCTGTTCCTGCGAAATGGATTAAGACATCACGTAGGCATGTATTGAACATTTACTCAGACAACAATGCTTATGCCAACCTGTTCAAGACAGACTTTGGTTAAAGACCATGCTTTTCTGGTTAAACCAGCGTATTACCTCAAGTCGCTTTATGGGGTAAGGGGATTTTGTGTCTGCGACATTTCTGTTATGCAAGAAATATGTACAATAAAATGAATTTTGTCGCTTTGCAAGCAAAATCCCACTAAACCCTATAGGTTGCGGATTTGAGGTAAAGAAGGTTACACAAAAGAACAAATAGCGAAACTTATGTTTATAAATGGTCGTCATCGTAAGACTTCTGACTATTCTCTATATTGGCGAGCCGGAAACTCCATTGTCGTGCAGGTCTTGTCCGCAGTCTTTACTGCAATAATCAAGCAGTATCCAGATTCATTCGGAGAATTTGCCTGTATGTCTCCTAAAGAGTGAAAAACTGCCACGAAAAAAGAGTATCAACGTCGATATTATGCCAGTCATAAGGAAGAACTACAACGCAAGAGCTGTGAGTACCACAGACAGCTAAGAGTGAATAAGAATAAGTGATTGTGGAAAATGTTTGCAAAGTTTTCTACATAAAAAAAGTTAATTTAATCAGTGGTATGTTACGCATATCGCTGATTTTTTGTATTTTTGCACCATTAAAGAAAGAAAACGATATGGCAGAAATAGCAAACCGTATATACGAGACAAGTGAAGGGCAGATTCTCTTCATCTCAGACTTCTCTGACATCAATGATAATGAGAAGGTGGTAAGTCGTGCACTTTCTGTAGAAGAAAAAAAGGGAAATATAGTTCGATTAGCTAATGGGGTTTATCTTCGCCCTAAGAATACCCGATTTGGGATAGTCTATCCATCAATAGATGAAATGGTGATGGCTATAGCCCAGCGAGATAAGGTACAAATACAACCTTCAGGAGTTACAGCGCTCAACAAACTTGGACTCTCAACACAGGTGCCTACAAAATATACTTATCTGACATCGGGAAGTGGAAGAGTCTTGACTCTTGGAAATCGGACTATAGAGTTGAAGAGAAGTGTTCCTAAGAACTTTGCTTTTCAGACAGTGTTGGCAGCGCTTCTTGTACAAGCTCTTAGAACATTAGGACAAAAGAATGTAGGTAATCAAGAACTCTCTACCATAAGAAAATTGGTCAATGAAGAGGAACATAAAGACTTGTTTGTACAAGATCTTACTCTCATGCCAGTATGGATGAGAAAGCTGATAACTGATATAATAGATAAAAACGAGCATTATGACACTTTGGTTAAATCACACAATAGATGAACGAATAGCAATGTTGCAACGTGCGGAAGAGAAGTTTCGTATTAATCAGGTTGCAATTGAAAAGGACTGGTGGGTAACTGTGGTGCTCAACGCTCTTTTCAAATGTTCATGTGCAGATCAACTTATCTTTAAGGGAGGTACAAGTCTCAGTAAAGGATGGAATTTGATAGAAAGATTCAGTGAGGATATAGACTTATCTGTAAACCATGAATTCTTTGGTATAGAGAAGACGACAAAGAATCAGCGTGAAAAACTTCGCAAGAAGGCACGTAGGTATTTTCTTGATACAGTTTCTGCAGAGTTGGATGAAAATCTAAAGAAACTTGGTGTGGAAGGATACCATATAGAAAATGTAGTAGAGGAATTTGATGAGGATGGTAAGGCAAGTCCCGTTGCAAGTGATAAGGATCCGTCTGTCATTCTCGTTCATTATGAGTCTATGCTTGGTCATACGATAGAGTATATTCCGCCAAGAGTAAAGATAGAGATTAGTTGCTTGTCTATGAACGAGCCTACGGAAGACCGTTTGATTTCATCATATATTGAGCAGACTTTCCCTGGAGAAGATGAGGCGGCTACAGCTACTATAAGGACAGTTTTGCCTACACGAACATTCCTGGAGAAGGCATTCTTGCTATGTGAGGAGTTTCAGAAACAGTCTCCTCGTTATGTCCGAATGTCTAGGCATCTTTATGATCTAGAACGTTTGATGGATACAGAATTTGGCAAACAAGCCCTGCAGAATATGGACTTGTATGAGCGTATTGTTAAGCATCGTTCCATATACTATGCTGTAGGGTATGTAGATTATTCTAAGTTGATGCCGAGCGAGATTGATTTTGTTCCTAGGCAAGAGTTAATGAAGGATTGGGAGGGTGATTATGCAGAGATGTGTAACCACTTTATCTATGGTCAGACTTTATCTTTCGAAAAACTTTTAGAGCGAATCAAGGAGTTGCAAGATAGGTTTAGAAAAGCCTTTTAGCGACTTTTACTCCTTAATAAAATGTTCAATAAAAAAGTTAGAAGGCTATAAGTGTTTGGTATTCAGCCCTAATATTCCTCTGGAATGATGACGAGTATTAATCTCGATGATAGGGCTGCTCTCTTATAAGAGGGTAGCCTTTTTCATCTTTTGTTTCTTGCTTATATATAATAATGTGTAAGAAATTCCGTTATCTTATTGTGTTGAAAAGATTTATCATTATATGGATTCTGCTAGTGGGGGTGCTCGAAGTGAGGGCACAGTATGATCCTTCCTTCAGTCATTATTTTGACATGGAACCATCATTCAATCCTGCTGCTGTGGGTAAGCAGTCGAAACTTAATGTTACGGCGGCCTACGCACTTGATATGGCTGGATTCGAACATAACCCCCGTACCTTTCAGGTGGCGGCTGACATGCCTTTCTTCCTGTTCAATCACAGGCATGGAGTAGGCTTATCGTTACAGAATGACCAGATTGGTCTTTTTACTCATCAGCGGCTGGCTTTACAGTATGCTTTGCAGAATAAACTCCTGGGTGGAATGCTGAGCGTGGGTGTGCAAGGAGGTATGCTGAGTGAGAAGTTTGATGGTAGCAAGGTGGATTTGGGAGAAAGTGGTGACCCAGCCTTTTCTACTTCAGACGTAAATGGAAGCGGAATGGATTTGAGTCTGGGTCTGTATTATCAGCATAAGGCTTGGTATGTTGGACTTTCTGCCCAGCATCTTACATCGCCTACGATTAATCTAGGTGAGACCAACGAATTGAAAATAGATGCCACATATTATTTGACTGGTGGATACAATATTCGACTGAGAAATCCGTTCTTAACAATAAAGCCGTCTGTTCTTGTTACAACAGATGGTGCCACATGGCGAGGCGACCTGACAGGAAGATTGGTTTACCAATATGAGAAACGGATGTTGTATGGTGGAGTAACCTACAGTCCGGACAGATCGGTAACCATGCTGGTAGGCGGTAGTTTTCATGGGGTAGTGCTTGGTTACAGTTACGAGGTATATACCTCCAAACTCAGTGCCGGAAATGGCAGTCATGAACTCTTTGTAGGGTATCAGACCGATATCAACCTGACCAAGAAAGGCAGAAACCGCCATCAGAGCGTCAGAATATTATAATGTAAATAGAAATAAGAACATAGTAGAATCATAAAACAATGAAGAAAAGTATATTGCTCCTTAGTGCATTCGCTATATTGCTCACCTTGAGCGGCTGCTTCGGTGCCAAGCAAGCTTCTGTTGCAGGCAGAGGTGGCGAGGTGGTTGGCGTGAGCGGTAGAAGCTTTGTAGAGCCAGCCCCTTATGGTATGGTAAAGATAAACCGTGGCTTCCTGAAAATGGGAATGGAGACCCAAGACTCACTCTGGGGAATGAAAACACCACGCAAGGATGTGTCGGTGGATGGATTCTGGATGGATGATACCGAAATCACCAATTCAGAATATAAGCAGTTTGTGGCTTATGTGCGCGATTCTATTCTTCGTACCCGTCTGGCTGATCCTGCTTATGGAGGCGACGAGACTTACATGATTACTGAAGATAAGAATGGCGATCCGGTTACACCTCATGTAAACTGGAAGAAAGCGCTGCCTAAGAAACCTAATGAGGATGAGCAGAGAGCTTTTGAAAGTTTGTATGAAACCAATCCGGTTACAGGAGAAAAACTCATCGACTGGCGCCAGCTCAACTATAAATACGAAATCTATGATTATACAGCTGCGGCTCAGCGTAAGTTCCGTCTTAATCCCCAGGAACGTACCTTCAACACCGATGTGAAGATAAATCCGGACGAGGTGGTGATGATTTCAAAAGATACCGCTTATTATGATGATGAGGGTAGAGTGGTGCGTGAGACCATCAACCGTCCGCTTTCAGGACCATGGGACTTCCTGAATACCTATATCGTGAATGTTTATCCTGACACTACCTGTTGGGTAAACGACTTCAGAAATGCAGAGAATGAAACCTATCTGAGAAGTTATTTCAGCAATCCTGCGTATAATGACTATCCGGTAGTAGGTGTTACCTGGGAACAGGCAAATGCCTTCTGCGCCTGGAGAACAGACTATCTTTTGAAGGGCTTAGGTCCTGAAGCAAGATTTGTGCAGCGTTACCGTCTGCCAACCGAGGCAGAATGGGAATATGCTGCAAGAGGCAAGAACCAGAATGAATTTCCTTGGGACAATGCGGATGTAAAGAACGGGGATGGCTGTTTTTACGCCAATTTCAAACCAGACAGGGGCAACTATACCAAAGACGGCAACCTGATAACCAGCAAGGTGGCTATCTATTCGCCAAATTCTAATGGACTTTACGATATGGCTGGTAATGTGGCAGAGTGGACAAGTACCGTTTATACAGAGGCGGGTGTTGACGCAATGAGCGATTTTAACCCAACTTTACAGTATAATGCTGCCATAGAAGATCCTTACCGTTTGAAGAAGAAGAGTGTAAGAGGTGGTTCCTGGAAAGACCCTGAGTCGTTTATCCGTTCGGCATGGCGCACTTTCGAGTACCAGAATCAGCCTCGCTCATACATCGGATTCCGTTGCGTGAGAAGTCTTGCTACTACGGCAAGCGGAAAACAGAAACCATTGAAGAATAAGAATAGGAGATAAATAATATGAGCTATTATAGCAAATTCAATATCGTATACCGCTTGCAGAAGTGGATGGATAGTGTGCCGGGTCAGACATTCCTTAACTATGCTTACAGTTGGGGTGCCTCTATCGTAATCGCTGGTACCCTCTTTAAGTTGACCCATCTTCCTGGTGCCAATTTCATGCTTTTCTTAGGTATGGGAACCGAGATTTTCGTGTTCTTCCTTTCTGCTTTCGACCGTCCTTTCGACAAGACTGCCGAAGGTAGAGACTTGCCTACCCATGCTACAGAGGAGTATCTGGAAGGAAAGGTGTCGGCTGAAGAAATGATGACTGCCAAGAATCGTTCTGAAACCATTCAACCTCAGGTTGCTTCTCCTGTCTCTCCTGTAATGACTGCTGCGCCAGAACTGACTCCACTTAATCCTGAGGTGGTGGAAGTTCAGAACAGCTACGTAGAACAGTTGAAGAGCCTGGTAGAAACCTTGAGTAAGGTAAACGAACAGAGTAGCCGACTGACTCGTGACAGCGAGGAGATGGAGAATCTGAACCGTACCTTGACAGGTATCAGCAGGGTATACGAGATGCAGCTGAAAAGTGCCAGCCAGCAGATTGGTACCATTGACCAGATCAATGAGCAGACCAAGATGATGGCAAAGCAGATAGAACAGTTGAACAAGATTTATACCCGTATGATTGATGCCATGACCATCAATATGCGTGTGGCGGCTCCTCATGTAACAAGTGAAGAGTAAAGACGAAGAAAATAAATAGAATCAAGCAAATTTATATCCATGGCAATCAAGAAAAGACCGGTTTCGCCTCGCCAGAAGATGATTAACCTGATGTATGTCATCCTGATGGCTATGTTGGCGCTGAATACTCCTACAGATGAGGAATTCGGTGTCAAAGGCAAGTCTATTGTCGAGAAAATCAAGAAAAGTCTTGCCGATGATGGGAAGAAATCGGATGAGGAGAAGAAAAATATAGATTTGGTAGAACTGAATGTGAATGAACTCGATGCATTCGTTATTCCAGAGAAAACAACCCTCTATGCCGGTGAACGTTTCAATTCGCATGTGGTGATGGCTGCAATAGACAGTACACAGCGCCCGGAAATCTATGTGAATGGTAGTAGGCTGAATGCCGAGAATGGCAGATACAGTTTTGTGGCAGGTGGCGTAGGTGAGCATCAGTTTGGCGGTTACATTCTGATGAGAGGCAAGAATGGCGAGATGATGCGACGCAATTTCGTTCAGAAATATACCGTATTGCCTGTTCCTAACACTGCTACCGTTGCTGCCGACCTGATGAATGTGCTCTATGCAGGCTATGCCAATCCTATCAGTATCAGCGTTCCTGGTGTTCCGGCAAATGCTATCTCTGCAACCATGACAGGCGGTTCTTTCGTGGCTAAGGGTAATGGTCATTTTGTAGCTACACCTTCAGCGGTGGGTAAGGATGTTACCATCCATGTGACAGCCCGCGATAAGGGCCAGGTGAGAAGTCTGCCTCCATTCGTATTCCATGTAAGAAAACTTCCTGACCCAACAGCTTATATCGCGATGGGTACAGATAGATTTAGAGGTGGTGCTCTATCGAAAGGTGCTCTGATGGGTGCTCCTGGCATTCATGCAGCCATAGATGACGGACTCCTTGATATTCCGTTCAAGGTACTGGGCTTCGAAACCGTATTCTTCGATAATATGGGCAATGCCATACCTTTGGCTTCGGCGGGTTCCAATTTCTCAGAACGACAGCGCGAAGAGTTCAGAAAACTGTCTAGAAGCCGTCGCTTCTATATCTCGCATATCAAGGCTGTAGGTCCTGATGGAATTACCCGAAATCTGCCGGCAGCAATGGAAGTTATCGTCAGGTAAGTGAAGAGTTCAACGGCTTTACTTAGCATAAAGTTCAAAGTTCAATGTTCAAAGTTCAATGTAATGAAAAAGATATTATTCATATTCATGCTTTTGGGAATGGTGCAGAGCATCATGGCACAGCCAGCGGCTCGCAGAAAGCAGGCTCAGCAAAAGGCACAACAGTCGAATGCTGACAATATGACCTTGCGTGCCAAACTTTATTTCCCTACAGCCATCCCGATGGATGAGGACGTGGTTTGGAGAAGAGACATCTATCGTGAACTCAATCTCACAGATGATGCCAATGCTGCCTTGTATTATCCTGTAGAGCCAACAGATGGTAAGATGAATCTCTTTACCTATATCTTTAAACTGATGTTTACGGGTAGAGTGCCTGTTTATCAGTATCGTATGGATGGTAATGAAGATTTTTCTGCCGCCAACCGTCTTACTCCGAAAGCATTCGTAGATAATTATCATATCTACTACGAGAAGACTGATAATGGAAAGGTGCATATTGATGACAGCGATATTCCGTCAGCAGAAGTGAAGTCGTACTATGTGAAGGAGACTTCTTATTATGACCAGAAAACAGCTTCTTTCCATACCAAGGTATTGGCTTTGTGCCCTATCATGACCCGTAATGATGATTTTGGAGATGTAGGAAACAAGTATCCGCTCTTCTGGGTGAAGTATGATGATCTGGCTCCGTTCCTGGCTAAGCAGCAGCTGATGACCAGTAATGTGAACAATGCTGCTGTGATGAGTGCAGAAGATTATTTTACCAAGAATCTGTATCAGGGTAAAATCTACAAGACCAATAATATGCAGGGCAATACCCTGGCACAGTACTGTCCTTCGGATACAGCCATGGCGAAGGAACAGAAACGCATAGAGGCTGAGTTGGAAGCCTTTGAGAAGAATATCTGGGGTAATCAGGCTCGGAAGGATTCTCTTGACAGTATTGCCAAGGCAGAAAAGAATATGGATGCCAAGACTCTGAAGAAAAGCCGTAACAGAAGAAGTGGTTCTGCATCTAAACCAGCTAAGACTTCTACTGTTAAAAAACGCAGATCAGGAGGAAGCAATGTTTCTTCTGGTGGCTCTGCTAGGGTAACGGTTCGTAGAGAGCGTCATTAATTTATATAAGAATTAAAGTAAATATAGAATGAAGAAAGTTTTATCAGTATTAATGGTTGTAGCAGCCATGATGTTTGCTACAAATGCTAATGCCCAGATTAAGTTTGGTTTGAAGGGCGGTTTGGATGTTACTAACATGTCTTTGAGTAACGATGTATTTGATGCATCTAACAAGACAGGTTTCTTTGTTGGTCCAATGGTAAAGGTTACTATCCCTATTGTTGGCTTGAGTTTTGATGCTGCTGCCTTGTACGATCAGAAGGAAGCTAAGGTGTCTGTAAATGATGCAGAGACAACGATGACTCAGAAATCTCTTAATATCCCAGTAAACGTACGTTATGGCTTCGGCTTGAGCAGCTTGGCTAATGTTTTCGTCTTCGCTGGTCCACAGTGGGGTATCAACGTTGGTGACAAGAACTTCGAGTGGGATAAATCAGGCTGCTATTCTCTGAAGAAAACAAACTTCAGTGTAAACGTAGGTTTGGGTGTTACCCTGCTGAGCCATCTCCAGCTCTCTGCGAACTATAACATCGCTTGCGGTAAGACTGCAGATGTTACCTGGAAGGAAACAAGCGATAAGATTGTGAATGGTAACAGTAAGAATAACAGTTGGCAGATCGCTTTGGGTTATTGGTTCTAATCTTGTAAAAGAACAGGACAGATTATGGGTGAGAACATCGTATGGTCTCGCCTAGTACATCTTAAAATATATAAAAGCAGGTATCCGATGATGGGTATCTGCTTTTTTTTTGCTAACTTTGCAAGTCGAAAGCCTGAATGATGGATATTTCAAGGTTAAAGAAGATTAGATATGAAATATGTAGATGTGATATTACCCCTTCCGCTCGACGGAACCTTTACTTATTCTGTCCCTGATGGGATGGAAGGGAAAGTTGTGCCTGGGGTACGCTTGCTGGTTCCTCTTGGTAAAAGTAAGAAATATATCGCAATGGCTACCCGGCTGCATGATGATAAGCCTGCATTCTCCTGCAAACCTGTCGAGGCGGTACTTGACAATACCCCTTCGCTGTTGCCTCAGCAGATGAGATTGTGGCAATGGATTGGCTATTATTATATGGCTCCGTTAGGCGATGTCTATAATGCTGCTATGCCCGGTGGACTGAAGTCTACAGAGAAATTCAAGCCCAAGATGGAACTCTATGTAGAACTTGCCAGTACGTACCGTAGTGAGCAGGCACTTCATGTAGCGCTCAACCTGGTGCAGAGAGCCTTGAAGCAAGCCAAAACTTTAACCACCTTTCTGAGTCTCTCGCATTGGGACAGTCTTGATGGAGATACGCCTAGAGAAGGCATAAAAAAAGTGACCAAGGAAGAACTGATGAATGAGAGCCATTGTACGGCTGCTGTTGTCAAGGCACTTATCGACAGGGGAATTCTCTTTACTTATGAATTGGAAATAGGACGATTGAATACGAATGGAGAATCTCATCTTGACTTGATTAAACCTCTCTCCTTGGCTCAGCAAGATGCCTATAATGGAATCCTGATGCAAATGATGAAAAAGGATGTTGTATTGCTTCATGGTGTGACATCCAGCGGAAAGACGGAAATCTACATTCATCTTATCAGAAAAGCCATTGAGGAGCATAAGCAGGTGCTCTATCTTCTGCCGGAAATCGCTCTGACCGTACAAATCATGGAGCGCCTTCATAGAGTTTTCGGCGACCGGCTGGGCATCTACCATTCTAAATATAGTGATGCTGAGCGTGTAGAAATCTGGCAGAAACAACTCTCTGATCATCCCTATGATGTAATTCTGGGTGCAAGAAGTGCCGTCTTCCTGCCTTTTAAGAATTTGGGACTCGTCATCATAGACGAAGAGCACGAGACTTCCTTCAAACAACAGGATCCCGCTCCGCGCTACCATGCCAGAAGTGCTGGCATAGTGCTTGCCAAGATGTATGGGGCAAAGACATTATTGGGTACGGCTACGCCTTCGATGGAGAGTTATTATAATGCGCAGCAAGGTAAGTATGGACTGGTAGAGCTGAAAACAAGATACAAAGGTATTCAGTTGCCGGAAATTCAGGTGGTAGATGTAAAAGACTTGCGCCACCGTAAGATGATGAGCGGTCCTTTCTCTCCACAGCTTTTGGCTGCAGTAAGAGAGGCTTTGAAGAATGGGCAACAGGCAATCCTCTTTCAGAATCGTCGTGGTTTTGCGCCGATGGTTGAATGTAAGGTATGTGGTTGGGTGCCGAAATGTAAAAACTGTGATGTCTCGCTTACGTTACACAAAAGCATTAACCTGCTGACTTGCCATTATTGTGGTTACACTTATCCGGTTCCTACAGAATGTCCTAACTGTGGCAGTACGGAAATCATGGGACGTGGTTTTGGTACCGAGAAGATAGAAGACCAGATAGCGGAAATCTTTCCGGAAGCCAAGATTGCCAGAATGGATTTGGATACAACACGTACACGAAATGCCTACGAACGTCTTATCGCAGACTTCTCTGAAGGCAGAACGAATCTTCTCATAGGTACGCAAATGGTTTCTAAGGGTCTCGATTTCGATAAGGTGAGTGTAGTAGGCATCCTGAATGCTGATTCGATGCTCAACTATCCCGATTTCCGCGCCTACGAGCATGCTTTTATGATGATGGCACAGGTGAGTGGTAGAGCTGGAAGAAAAGGTAAGCGTGGCTTGGTGATTCTACAGACCAAGAATCCTAACTTGCCTGTAATTGGCCAGGTGGTTCATAATGATTATGCAGGCTTGTATCAGGGTATCCTGGAGGAGAGAAGAAATTTTCATTATCCACCTTTCTATCACCTGATTAATGTGTATGTAAAACATAAATATGATAAGGTATGCGAACAGGCTAGCCATGAGCTCAGCAAAACGCTGAGAAGCTGGTTTGGCGAGCGTGTGTTGGGACCGGATAAACCTGCTGTGGCAAGGGTTAAGACGATGAACATCCGAAAGATTGTTATCAAACTGGAAAATGGTATTGACCAGCAGAAGGTAAGAGAATATCTGAAGTTTGCTCAACAGCAGATGGGAAAGGATCCGAGATATGGAGCTCTGCAGATTTATTATGATGTAGACCCATTGTAGTCTCCTGCCCCTCCTTTTCTCTGGCAGAATGGAAGAAAATAAGATTGGTAAATAAAATGAAAAAGGCTATCCGTTACTTGTTGCAAGAACGGGTAGCCTTTTAATTATGATATTTGTAGTTATGTTTAGAAGTTGATGTCAAGACCTACTGCGAATACGTTGTTGTTACGTGTGTAGTCAGAACTGTAGGTCTTTCCTATTAGTTCTACATTCTCTGAGGTCTTCTTGTGCTGATAGAAGGTGTGGAAGTAAGCCACGTTCAAGTCCATCTTCTTATTGATGTGGTATACACCACCAACTGCTACAGAGTTTGAACTGACAACGAATGATTTGTCGTCCATGTATTCATCGCTCAAGCCATAGTTGGTATTCTGCCAGCCAGTACTCAAGGTAATCTTCTTGTTTACGTCTACCTCTACACCTGCGTTGTATTCCAATGTACCACGCTTTAACTTCTCCTGTCGGTTGTTGTAAGATGTAGCGTGCTTGTCATCGAACCAGTGGAAACCAACGTTTACGCGTACTGCATTTACAGGGCTGTAACCTACACCGAGTGCCAGATAAGCAGGAATATCACCAGCAATCTTCTTGCCATCCTCATATTCACCGATAGCCTCTTCGAGCTCTGTGTCGAACTGGGTCTTCAAGCCTAACATTGTAGCTCCTACTGTTGGGTCAGTTAATACAGCATTAGCCTTATTTTCTGCCTGTTGCTTGGCCTGCTCAAGTGTAAGACCTGCCTGCTGATATTTTGCAGTCAGTATGCCTGTCATCTGATTGGAAAGGTTGGCAGGCAAGTTACCGATACTTGGAGCCTGGTTTACAGACTTGTTCTTCAGGCGAATACGGGTTTTGAACTCGTATTTTGCAGAGAAGTTCCAACGGCCAGTCTTGTAATCTACACCGATGATAGGCGTAAAGCCTACACCACTTTGATCGCAGCTCAACTCAATGTTGGCAGCATTTTCCTTGGTAGGGTCGAGAACCTTGTACAGAGGCATGTTGCCTACCTTGATGTTTTCAACATATCCATAGTAGTTTGTTGAAGCATAAACGCCACGCACGCCTGCAAATGCGCTGAAGTTGTCGCAGAATTTATATGCAGCACCTACAGAGAGACCGTAATAGTACTGACGTCCATGCATATAGCTATTGTAACTATATTCGCCTTTCTGACCGAAAGCTTGGTCGGTTGTAAACATTTGCATTCCTGGCTGTCCAAGTGTGTTGCCCAATACGTTGTCAACAGTTCTTGCCAAACCGCAAGCAGCCATTGCTGTCTCTGCTACGATCTTCTCGAAAGAGCCAAGACCATTATCGAAGGTACACTTGCCACCGCCACCTGTGAGGGCGAAGCTAGCCTGAAGTGACCATCTACCTTTATTATAAGCATACTGGAATGAAGGGATGACAGGCGCAAAAGCCTCACCCTTGAAAGTACGAGGAGTAATAGGATTGTTCACATTGTTGGTGAACAGAGCATAATCATTTTCAATGCTACGTGTCTGGTAAGCCAACTGCCAGTTGATGGCGAGGTGGTGACCTTCACCCATGAATACAACTCCGGCTGGATTATAATAAACACCGTCGATACCAATTGAAGCCTCACGGCTCATCATTCTGTTGAATGCTACATGTTGATTGGTGTTGGTGAGCAAACCGCCTGCAAAAGATGGGGTTGCACAAGCCATCGCAATGGCCAAACCAACTAATTTTAGTTTCTTCATCTTAATAATATTAAATAAAAACGTCCGCAAAGGTAATTATAATGTTCTATTTCGCTATAGTTTCCTTGAAATATTTAAAGCATATTAACGCAAAAAGCCCTTTCTCTTGCACAGATTTAAAAAACTGTGCAAGAAAAAGGGCTTTTATTGGTTATGTTTTACCTTTTTGTATATCCGTTTATACGCTTTACGGCATAAGAACTTCACGAATTGTATCTTTACTCTTGTTCTTTAGACTCCTGACTCGTCTTTTTGCCGGCATTCTGTCTTACGTTCAAGTGAGGATACGAAATACGGGTATGGTAAATAGCCTTGAGTCGTTCGATGAGTACCTGCTTAGCGAGAGCGATGTCTCGGAACGTGATAGGGCACTCCTTGAAGAAACCATCTGCCACCTGTCCGTCGATGAGTTTATTGACGAGGTTACTGATGCTTTCTTCAGTATATTCGTTCAGAGAGCGCGAAGCCGCTTCAACCGTATCTGCCATCATCAGGATGGCCTGTTCGCGGGTAAATGGGTTCGGACCAGGATATTGGAACTGCGACTTGTCAATCACCTCTGTAGGGTGGGCATTACAGTAATTAATATAGAAATACTTGGTGATGCCCGTTCCGTGATGAGTAGTGATGAAATCCTTTATGATGCCTGGCAGACCAACCTTCTCTGCCATCTTCAGACCTTCTGAAACATGGCTTATGATAATCTGTGCGCTCTCAAGGTCGCTTAACTGGTCGTGAGGATTAACGCCCGCCTGATTCTCTGTGAAGAAAACAGGGTTAGTCATCTTACCGATATCATGATAGAGTGCTCCGGTACGTACCAGAAGACTGTTGGCTCTGATGCGGTTGGCAATCTCTGCTGCCAGGTTACCTACGGTGATAGAATGCTGGAAGGTGCCTGGAGCAATCTCACTCAGGTTGCGAAGTAATCCCTTGTTGGTATTTGACAACTCGAAAAGTGTAACATTAGATGTAAATCCAAACATCTTTTCTATAATGTACATGAGCGGATAAGAGAGTAGCAGGAAGATGCCGTTTACGGTAAAGTAGGTATACATGCTGGCATCTACGTTGAACACCTGGTTGTCCTGCATCAGCTGAAGGGCAAGATATACTATACCGCTGGCTATAGTCACCAACAGGGCTGTGATGAATATCTGCGAGCGCTTGCTGAGTTCACGCAAACTGTAAATAGCAACAAGACCTGCTACCAGCTGTACGATGATAAACTCGTACTGGTACTTTACCGCTGCTGCACAAATGAGAATCATCGTAACGTGGCTGATAAAGGCTGTACGCGAGTCCATAAACACACGTACGAAGATAGGCGCCATGGCAAATGGGATGATATAGACACTGAAGAAATTGTGTTTCATCATGAGTGACACAAAGATAGGGAACAGCGTAATCATCGCATAAAGCATGGTAATGCTGCGCGGCTTATCAAAATAGTCTTTTCTGAAAAGTGAGAGATAAGAGGTAAACAGCATGACAAGAATGAAGATAAACAGTACCTGTCCGATGATAGTGGTTGTCAGTTCTTCCTGGGTAGAGCTGCGGCGCTTCATCTCCTTATCGAATGAATTGAGCACCCGATAGGTGTTGTTCGTAATCACTTCTCCACGATCTACAATCTTCTGTCCGCTCATCACCATTCCGCTTGCCAGTGGAATGCTGCTCATCATGTCGGCTTTCTCGGCCTCGCTTCTTTCCTTATCGTATATGACGTTGGCTTCAACATAATTATTGAGGTTGCAACGGGATAAAAGCTGTCTCTGGGTTGCCAGCTTCTCATCGTAGAAGATGCGTTCGTAAGCGGCAATAGTAGAGTAGAACGAACCGATAGGTACGCTCTTCACATTCTTTCCGTTGATAATTCGTATCATACTGGTAGAATCTTTGTAGATACGATTATATTCCGTGGTAGCGATGATGCCGGTCTGATAAAGGCGCTGAAGCTGGTGGGCTATGAGTCCCACATATTCTTTTGGCAAACCTGGTACACCTTGGCTGAAGTCGTGCAGGAAACGGCTCACCTGTTCGCTGCCGATGGAATCATTGACAGAATAATAAGGTTGGAATTGCTTCATCAGCGAATCCTGTTCACGCTTGATGGCTTCATCGGTCTTATAGATCGGAAAGTCAAATTTTGCGATGACGGAACCATACATCCATGGCTTTCCAACATCGTACCTGAACATCCTTCCTTCGTTGCGAGGAAGGAACCAAACAATGATAGCAACGGTAATTAATATCAAAACCGTTTTTGTGGCGAAATTGCGCCAATAGTTCTCTTCTGGGTTGTTAAATATGCTCATTTTCCTACTTTTTTCTTACTTATTTTGTTTTACAGTGCGAAAATACGAAAAAAAACGGCTAAAATCGCAAAAAAAGATGTAAATTTGCAGAAAAATTTGAAAATAGCTATAAAAAGACATGGCAGATAGAAAAGTAAGGGTGCGTTTTGCCCCTAGTCCAACGGGTGCATTGCACATTGGCGGTGTTCGTACCGCTCTGTATAATTATTTGTTTGCTCGCCAACATGGAGGTGAGCTGGTGTTCCGTATTGAGGATACAGATTCTCATCGTTTCGTGCCTGGAGCCGAAGAATATATCCTGGAATCTTTCAAGTGGCTGGGTATCCAGTTTGACGAGGGTGTAAGTTTCGGTGGAGAGCATGGACCTTATCGCCAGAGTGAACGTCGTGATATCTATAAGCAGTATGTTCAGCAGCTCTTGGATAATGATAAGGCGTATATTGCTTTTGATACTCCTGAGGAGTTGGAAGCGAAACGTGCCGAAATCCAGAATTTCCAGTATGATGCTCATACTCGTATGCAGATGCGCAACTCTCTGACTCTTTCTAAGGAAGAGGTTGATAAACTGATTGCTGACGGAAAGCAGTATACTGTACGTTTCAAGATTGAACCGGGACAGGAAATTCACGTGAACGATATGATTCGTGGTGATGTGAAGGTAATGAGCGATATCCTGGATGATAAGGTACTTTATAAGAGTGCTGATGAATTGCCAACTTATCACCTGGCAAATATCGTAGACGACCACCTGATGGAAATCTCTCATGTAATCCGTGGTGAGGAGTGGTTGCCTAGTGCGCCTTTGCACGTACTTCTTTATAAGGCTTTCGGTTGGGAAGATACCATGCCTCGTTTTGCGCATCTTCCTTTGCTTCTTAAGCCTGAAGGTAAAGGTAAGCTGAGTAAGCGTGATGGCGACCGCCTCGGTTTCCCGGTATTCCCGCTGGAGTGGCATGATCCTAAGACTGGCGAGGTTTCTTCCGGTTATCGTGAGAGTGGCTACTTCCCAGAGGCTGTAGTCAACTTCCTGGCGCTCCTCGGCTGGAATCCTGGTACAGAACAGGAAATCTTCTCTCTTGATGAACTGGTGAAGGCTTTTGATATTTCACGTTGCTCTAAGGCTGGTGCCAAGTTTGACTTCAAGAAGGGAATCTGGTTCAACCACGAATACATTCTGATGAAGAGCGATGATGAAATAGCTAACCTCTTTGCCCCTATTGTTGCCAACAATGGTGTAGAGGAAACTCTGGACCGCGTAAAGCAGGTGGTACACATGATGAAGGATCGTGTGAACTTTGTCTATGAACTGTGGCCATTGTGTTCTTTCTTCTTCATTGCTCCTACAGAGTATGATGCTAAGACAACCAAGAAGCGCTGGAAGGAATATTCTGCACAGCAGATGACAGAACTTGCTGATGTGCTTGAAGGTATTGAAGATTTCTCTATCGAAGGTCAGGAACCTGTCGTGATGAAATGGGTAGAGGATAAGGGCTACAAACTCGGTGACGTGATGAACGCATTCCGTCTGACTCTCGTAGGTGAGGGTAAGGGCCCGGGTATGTTCGATATCTCTGCCTTCCTTGGCAAGGAGGAAACTCTGCGCCGTCTTCGCAAGGCAATCGAAGTTTTGGGTTAATTCACAATAATTTCTCTCTGAATGGCTTTCTGCAGCATTTTGCTGAAGGCTATTCAGAGAGTTCACGTATTTATAGATAGTAACCAATATAAAGAAATATCATGATCTATAATATCGTAATATATTTCGTCCTTTGGGGCATAGCCATTGCAAGTCTGTTCAATGAAAAAGTGCGCAAGATGTGGCGTGGTGAGCGTGAGGCTTTCAAAATATTGAAGCAGAAGGTGGATCCTAATGCTAAGTACATTTGGTTTCATGCTGCATCGCTCGGTGAGTTTGAACAGGGACGACCTTTGATGGAACGTATCCGCAAGGACTATCCTCAGTATAAGATTCTGCTTACCTTCTATTCTCCTTCAGGTTATGAGGTGCGCAAGAACTATGAGGGAGCTGATATCATCTGTTATATGCCGGTGGATACTAGGTTGAACGCCATCCGTTTCCTTAGACTGGTACGTCCTGTGATGGCTTTCTTCATCAAGTATGAGTTCTGGTCTAATTTCCTTCATATCCTGAAGCATCGCAACATTCCTACTTATAGCGTGAGCAGTATCTTCCGCGAGGATCAGGTGTTCTTCAAATGGTACGGCAGAAGCTATGCTGGAGTGCTGAAGTGTTTTACCCGTTTCTTCGTACAGAACGAAGAGAGTAAGCGATTGCTCGAAGGTATCGGCATCACGGCTGTGGATGTGGTAGGAGATACCCGTTTCGACCGTGTTCTCCAGATAAAGGAGGCTGCCAAGCAATTGCCGATTTGCGAGGCTTTCAGAACAGGAGTGGCTTCATCTCAGTCTGCTGATGTACCTCATCATGATTTCAAGGTATTTGTTGCCGGTAGCTCTTGGCCACCAGATGAGAATATCTTTATACCTTTCTTTAATGAGCATAAGGATTGGCGTCTGCTGATTGCTCCTCATGTCATCGCTGAAGAGCATCTGAAGTTGATTCTTTCTCTGATAAAGGGCAAGAAGGTAGTGCGCTATACGCAAACAACTCCTGAAGAAGCTGCAGATGCTGATGTTTTGATCATCGATTGTTTCGGATTGTTGAGCAGTATGTACAACTATGGTGATGTGGCTTATATCGGTGGCGGCTTTGGTGTAGGTATTCATAACACCTTGGAGGCTGCCGTATGGAATATGCCGGTTATCTTTGGTCCGAACAATAAAAAGTTTCAGGAGGCTCAGGGCTTGCTGAAATCGGGTGGAGGTTTTGAAATCAATACCTATGATGATTTCTCGAGCTTGATGGGTTCTCTGATGAATGATGAGACCTTCCTGAAACAGGCTGGCGATAAGGCTGGCACCTTCGTGGCTCATTTGGCTGGCGCTACTGATAAGGTCTTGGCAAGTGTAAAGTTGTAATAGCTTCATTATATACATATACAAGAAAAGGTCTCATGAATGTTTTTCTTCATGAGACCTTTTCTTGTAAATGTATGTGCCGTAAACCAGGCATCCTGCCTTTATTTGATAATGCGGTAGTAATCCTCTTTTCTTGGTTTTACGGTATGAGGATGCGCAGAAGCATAACCCAAGGCTAAGGCTCCTACTCCCATCAAACCTTCTGGAAGATTCCAGTCTTTCATCAACTTCTTGCCTTCTTCTGATGCAAACATGCCGTCTTCACGGTTAATCCAGCAAGATGCAAGGCCGATAGAGTGGGCTGCAAGCATCATATTGCCTAAGATAAGGCTGCCATCTTTCACACCGTTAACGTTGCTTTCTGGTGCCAGAACGATAACGATGGTTGGCGCTCCATAGTAAGGATCGCTTTCTACACCCATGATTTCTGCGTTCATCTTGCGAAGCTGGGCGCAAATCTCAGGATTCTGAACGGCAATGATGAAAGGCTCCTGGGTTCCATGACCTGTTGCTGCCCATGTGCCGGCTTCCAATACCGTCTTCAACTCTTCGTCGGTAATCTGATCTGCCTTGAAGCGACGAATGCTTCTTCTTTCCTTAATGGCTTTCAAAACTTCATTTTCCATCTTATCTTGTTTTAAACATTTTATTTAGAAATCTTTTCTCTTTCTTCGCTCTTTTATGCAGGGCATCCGCTTAAATCCTCTTCATCCATATACTGGCTGAGAACCCGGGCAATGCGGATCAGACCCTGCATCAGGGTCTTGCGAGGACAGGCGATGTTGAGGCGCAGGTAGCCCTGGCCAGCCTTTCTGCCATACATCGTACCACTGTTGACGAATACCTTGCCATCGTTCATCAGCTTCTCATAAGCCTCGTCGCTTGACAGTTCGAAAGGCAGGATATCGAGCCATACCAGGTAGGTGCCTTCAAGGCGGGTAACGCGAACTTGTGGCAATTCGGTATTGAAGAATTCCTTTACTGCCTGATAGTTCTCGTAGAGATATTGGTTCAATTCATCCAACCATTCTTCTCCCTCATTGTAAGCTGCCTGTAGGGCGATAACGCCGAATGGGTTTACGTCACAAACCTCGTTGATGTTGATGGCGCGGTTGATGCGGCGGCGCAATGTTGCATCCGGACAGATAATGTTGGCTATCTGAAGTCCTGCAATATTGAATGACTTTGATGGTGAATTCAATACTACGCAGTTGTCACGGCAAGCTTCGCTGATGCTGGCAAATGGAGTATACTGATAGCCTGGCATGATGAGCTCGCAATGAATTTCATCTGCGATGACCTTTACCCCGTGCTTGAGACAGATGTCGTTCATTCGCTCAAGTTCCTCTTTCTTCCACACTCTTCCGGCTGGATTGTGAGGATTGCAGAGGATGAAGGCTGTGGTCTTCTCATCGGCACATTTGCGCTCGAAGTCTTCGAAATCTATCTCATAAGTGCAGTTGCCCACACGTTTCAGTTCGTTTTCTACTACTTCGCAGCCGCTGTTTGTAATGCAGGAGAAGAAGCAGTTGTAGACAGGTGTCTGTACCAATACCTTTTCGCCAGGCATGCAGATGGCTTTCAGACAGCAGGAAATGGCTGGTACAACGCCTGAAGTATAGAGAATCCAGTCTTTCTCTATCTTCCACTGGTGGCGGCGGGAGAACCAGCTGATGATAGCCTCGTAATAAGAATCAGGTACGAGGGTATAGCCGAAGATACCATGAGCTACGCGCTTCTGCAGAGCTTCGATGATGCAGGGAGCTGTCTGGAAATCCATATCTGCTACCCACATAGGAATAACGCCGTCTTCTTTCACCAAATCCCATTTGTATGAGTTGGTTCCACGACGTTCGATGATTTCATCAAAATTGTATTTCATATTTGTTTTCTATCTATGTTGTTTCTTCTATCTATATAGGATAAATCTCTTATTTATATAGGATAAATCTCTTTTTCTCCTAATTGAAATCTTCGTTCATAGACTTTGAATGTACGTTCAAAGACATTGAACGTACATTCAAAGCTTTTGAACGGCCGTTCAATGTCTATGAACGGAGATTTCAGTTAAGTGTAAGAATAATTAGTTATGGGAACAATAAGTAATTTACTTGATTGTTGTCATTTCTGTAATTACCTCTTAAACTATTTCGATTTATCTGTGATTTTACATGCACCCTTTGGCGCTTTGGCAAACTCAGTATATGTTACGCTTCCCACTTCGTCTGCCTCGATTCTTCCGGAGATAGGGTTCTTGATATTGGTGATACTTCCCTTGATCTGTGCATCGATGTTGGTGCAATCCTCGAAGGCACGGTCGCATTCCTTATCAAAGGTGCAATTCTCCAGAGTTACATGGTCCATGTAGCAGAGAGGCTGCTCGCCGCTGATGTGGCAACGTACGAACTTGATGTTCTTGCTGTGCCAGGCCAGATACTCACCATTCAGTTCCGAATCATAGACGGTTACATTCTCGCATTCCCAGAAACTGTCCTTGGTTGTAATCTTTGCGTTGTGAATCTCCACATTTCTGCAGTATTGGAATACATATTTAGAGTCGCTCTCAAGTCCGTCTACATAGATATTCTTGGAGAACATGAATGGATAAGTTCCATCGTGGAGTTTTACGTTCTTCAGTTTCAAGCCATCTACCTTCCAGAAAGTCTCATCAGCATCTGTGATGTTTACGTTCTCCAAATCCAGATTCTTCATTTCGCGGAAGAACTTAGGCCCATCGATGGCGCAGTCTTTCATCACCATATTATCACTATACCAGATGGCCGAACGGCTTTCTGGGGCGAAGTAGCAGTCTGTGATAAGGGAACCGTCCACATGCCACCAAGGGTATTTGCCATAAAACTTGGAATGGTGGCATTCTATGTTTTGGCAGCACTTGATGCCCGATTCGCCATCTGTAATCGTAATATCTTCTAAACGTACATCGTGAGCACCGAAAAGAGGGCGCTCGCCCCCGAATGATTTCTTCTTTATCAATTCCATAATTTTCTATTATCCTTTCTTGTTTGTTATTTCTGTGTGCAAAATTACAAAAATAATGCCAAATTCGTATAACCTGATTTACAGAAAAATGTAACGATATGGCGTATTTGGGGATAAATGGTCGCTATAGGGGAAAAATAAATGAAAAAAGGCTGAATCATGAAGCATTTTCACGATTCAGCCCTTATCGAGTTAACTTCTAAAAATCCGAAGCGGAGAATTACAAGTTAGGGTTCATCTCTTTCCACTCAGCTACTGGAGGAACGATGCCAAGCTCTACGATCTCATCGCGCATCTTGCAAAGGTGCTCGTAAGACTTCTGGAGGCTAGCGAGCTCTTCCTCAGTACCTGTAGGCTCTGTGAAGTGAACACCAGTCTTGTCGATAGTAGTAGGCATAGCCATCATTACGTTCTTGAAACCGAGCTTGTCGTGGTTTACATAGCAACCTGCTGGCAATGTGAACTTCTCGCCACCCATAGCAGCCTCGATCATCTTAACTGCGTTGTAAGCTGGGCTCTGGAATGAAGAACGGCCACGGAGCTTGATGATGTTAGAACCACCCTGTACTGTGTGGTGCTTGATCTCTTCCCAACGCTCGTCAGAAAGACCCATCTCTGCCAATGGCTTGCCGTCAACCTTAACCTGAGAAGCAAATACAGCCATCTGCTCGCCGTGACCACCATAAGTGTGAGCGCCAGTAACCTTATCCTGCTGTACACCGAACTCGAGGGCCAAAGCCTGCTGCAGACGAGTAGAATCGAGAGCTGCGAGTGATGTCAACTGGTTTGGCTTCAAACCTGAGTGGATAAGTGCTGTAAGAGCTGTAACGTCAGCTGGGTTGAAGATAACAACTACGTGCTCAACCTCTGGGCAGTACTTCTTGATGTTGTCACCAAATTCTGCAGCAATCTTGCAGTTGCCCTTAAGAAGATCCTCACGAGTCATACCCTCCTTACGAGGAGCACCACCAGAAGAAATGATATATTTAGCACCAGTGAAAGCCTCCTCTGGGTTAACAGTATAAGTTACGTTAACACCTGGGAATGCGCACTGCTGAATCTCATCGAAAACACCATGTACACCTGGCTCGAAGATATCATAAAGACAGATGTTTGGAGTAAGACCGAGCATCAAAGCGCTCTGTACCATGTTAGAACCGATCATACCGCCTGCACCGACGATAACGAGTTTGTCATTTGTTAAAAAATTCATAACTACAATTCTTTTTTAAATGTTTATAATCTTTTTCTCCTGAAAAATAGCGGAATGTATCTGGAATAAAGTTTGTAAAACTCCTTCTTTTTACTTTCCGACCGCAAAATTAATAAAAAGTAATGTAAATCGTGCATATTTTTGCGCTTAAATTTGTTGTTAATTCTTAAAAATGTTATCTTTGTAATCTCTAATTAGCAAAATGCATTATTTGGAGTTAAGTTAAACATTAAATTGCATAACAATTATGAATGAAATCGAATTACGTTTAGCTAGATTGAGGGAGTTGATGAAGCGTGAACATCTTTCTGCTTTCATCTTCCCTAGTACAGATGCTCATCAGAGCGAGTATGTTGCCGACCATTGGCGAGGAAGAGAGTGGATCTCTGGTTTTAACGGGTCGGCTGGTACTGCTGTCGTTACAATGAAATCGGCTGCTTTATGGACTGATTCCCGCTACTTCCTGGCTGCGGAAGAACAGTTGGAAGGTACTGAATATCAGCTGATGAGACTGAAAATGGAAGGTACGCCTACTATCGCTGAATGGTTGGGAAAAGAATTGCGGGATGTACAATCTCCAGAGGTTGGACTTGATGGCATGGTCAACTCTTATAATTATGTTAAAGATTTAAGCTATTCTCTCCGTAAACTCGGTGGAATTACGCTTAGAACTAATTTGGACCCTTTGGAACAGATTTGGGAGAATCGTCCTTCGCTTCCTGCAAATCCTGTAGAAATTCAACCATTGGAATATGCTGGAGAGACGCTAGCCTCTAAAGTGGCCCGTATCCGTAAGGCTTTGAGAGGACTTCATGCAGATGGTATGCTCGTTTCTGCTTTGGATGATATTGCTTGGACTTTGAATCTTCGTGGTACAGATGTTCATTGCAATCCTGTATTTGTAAGTTATTTGTTGATTGAGAGCGATAAAGTTTCTCTTTTCGTGGATGATAATAAATTATCTCCTGAAGTAAAACAGTATCTTCAAGACAATCAGGTTTCTCTCTATAAATATAATAAGGTGGAAAAATGCCTTGAATCATATTCGGAATATAATATCCTGTTAGATGGAAATGAAACGAGCTATTATCTGTGGAAAGCAGTAAAATGCCAGGAAATTGTTGCTGCTGGTTCTCCTGTTCCGGCTATGAAGGCTGTGAAAAATAAAGCAGAAATAGAGGGCTACCGTAGTGCGATGCTTAAAGATGGTGTTGCTATGGTTAAGTTCTTGAAGTGGCTGAAACCTGCTGTTGAGGCTGGCGGACAAACAGAAATTTCCATTGATGAGAAATTAACGTCGCTACGTGCCGAACAGAAACTGTTCAGAGATATTTCTTTTGATACGATTGCCGGCTATGCGCAGCATGGAGCAATTGTCCATTATGAGGCAACTCCTGAAACAGATGTCGTTCTGAAACCGGAAGACTTGATTCTGATAGACTCTGGCGCTCAATACCAGGATGGTACTACTGATATTACCCGTACCATAGCCTTGGGGGCCGTATCTGAAGAGATGAAGCATGTTTATACCTTGGTTCTGAAAGCGCATATTCAGTTGGAATTGGTTAAATTCCCCGATGGTGCATCAGGAACACAGTTGGATGCTGTAGGAAGAGAGTGTATGTGGCGTGAAGGATATAATTTCTTGCATGGTACAGGCCATGGAGTAGGTTCGTATCTCTGTGTGCACGAAGGCCCTCATCAAATAAGAATGGAGTGGATGCCTACACCTTTGAGAGCTGGAATGACCTTGACTGATGAGCCTGGTTTGTATCTGGCAGGTAAGTTTGGCGTAAGAATAGAAAATACGGTGCTGATTTCAGACTACATGTCTACTGAGTTCGGTAAATTCCTGCAGATAGAGCCTCTTACTCTTTGTCCTATAGATACCACTCCTATAGATGTTGATATGTTGTTGCCTGAAGAGATTGACTGGCTCAATGCTTATCATCATTCAGTTTATGAAAAATTGTCTCCTTTCCTTGATGAAGAGGAGAAAATATGGCTTGAAAATGCTACAAAACCCATAAAATGAACATTTTAGAGTAAAAAGTTGAAGAAAAACTTGGTAGTTTGATAAAATAGATGTAATTTTGCACCCGCAAATTGTGGCATTGCCATATTTCGCATTGAATAACATAAGTTTAACATAATAAATTAAAAGCAAAAAAATGATTATTGTACCAGTTAAAGACGGTGAGAACATCGAGAGAGCTCTCAAGAAGTTTAAGAGAAAATTCGAAAAGACAGGTGTTGTTAAGGAGCTTCGTGCTCGTCAGCAGTATGACAAGCCTTCTGTTTTGAAGCGTCTCAAGATGGAACACGCCATCTACGTACAGCAGTTGCGTGCAAACGAGGAATAAAAGTAAAAAATCCTCAAAAAATTTGGTAGTTTAAAATAATTTTCGTAACTTCGTTGCCGAAATGAAAAAGGTACGACGTTATGTTGAGTATAGATAAGTTCTTGGAATATTTGCGCTCTGAACTGAACAGGTCGCAGAGGACGGTAGAAAACTATCGCGAAGATTTGAAACTCTTTGAGCAGTATGCTAGGAACTTGTCTGAATCCTTCACTTGGGAATCTGTTGATTCTGATATGATTCGCAACTGGATGGAGCATATGATAGATGCAGGAAATAAGGCAACCTCGGTTAATCGCCGGTTGAGTGCTTTGAAAATGTTCTATCGGTTTGCTTTAGTCAGACATTATGTGGAGTCGGATCCCGCTCATAGCCTCAAAGGACCTAAGGAGAGTAGACCGCTACCTCAATTCTTGAAAGAAAATGAGATGGATGAGTTGCTTGACAGAAAAATGTGGGGCGATGATTATAATAATGTACGCGCACGTACTATTATAATATTGTTCTATGAGACGGGGGTGCGATTGTCAGAGTTGATAGGGCTTGATGTTGACGATGTGAACTTTATCAAAAAAGAGATAAAGATTACGGGTAAGGGAAACAAACAACGTATAGTTCCTTTTGGTGACGAGCTTAAAAATGCTCTTTCGGAATATTTGGCTCTAAGAGCACAAAGGGTGATGGTTAAGACTGGAGCTCTTTTGCTTGCGGATAAGGGCGGACGGATGAGTCCGGTTCAAGTCAGAGAAATCGTGAAGGAGAACCTCGCAAGGGTTTGCTCGTTGAAAAAGAAAAGTCCGCACGTGTTGAGGCATACGTTTGCTACTGCAATGTTGAATCATGGTGCAGGAATTGAAAGTTTGAAAAGACTGTTAGGACATGCGAAACTCTCGACGACCGAGATTTATACGCATACAACGTTTGAGCAGTTGAAACGAGTTTATATTGAAGCCCATCCTCGGGCGTAACCTTTTAAAAAATGGAGGTAACTATGGAAATTAAGATTCAGTCGATTCACTTCGACGCTACCGAGAAGTTACAGGCGTTTATCGAAAAGAAAGTCGCCAAGTTAGAAAAAACTTTTGAAGATATACAGAAAGTAGAGGTGCAATTAAAGGTCGTGAAGCCTGCTACTGCCTTGAATAAGGAAGTTCATCTGGAAGTTGCTGTCCCTGGAACCAAGTTGTTCGTAGAAAAGACATGTGACACTTTTGAGGAAGGAATTGACCAGGCAGTGGACTCAATGAAGGTTCAATTGACCAAATTTAAAGAAAAATCAAGGAATCGATAAAAAAAACTCGAAAAAATTTTGTTGATTCAAAAAATAGTTGTATCTTTGCAGCCGTTTTCCGATAGATGGAAATTTAGCCGTATTGCGGCTGTAAAGATTGCCTCTTTAGCTCAGTTGGCCAGAGCACGTGATTTGTAATCTCGGGGTCGTTGGTTCGAATCCGACAAGAGGCTCAGAAAAAGAAAAATTTGGGTAGTTACCAGAGTGGCCAAATGGGGCAGACTGTAAATCTGCTGGCTATGCCTTCGGTGGTTCGAATCCATCACTACCCACTTTCTTTGATAAGCGGAAATAGCTCAGTTGATAGAGCACTAGCCTTCCAAGCTGGGGGTCGCGGGTTTGAGCCCCGTTTTCCGCTCAATTTATTAACTTGCTGTAATAGCTCAGTGGTAGAGCACTTCCTTGGTAAGGAAGAGGTCCTGAGTTCAACTCTCAGTTACAGCTCTATCGTTCTAGATGCTTAGGATGGTAGAGGAACAGATTATTCATTTATATAAATAAAAAGAAAAGCTATGGCTAAAGAAGAATTCGTGCGTACCAAACCGCATGTTAACATTGGTACAATTGGTCATGTTGACCATGGTAAGACTACTCTGACCGCTGCTATCTCTAAGGTATTGAACGAGAAGCTCGGTACATCTGAGGCAGTTAAGTCATTCGATCAGATTGATAATGCTCCTGAGGAGAAAGAGCGTGGTATCACTATCAACTCTGCTCACATCGAGTATGAGACAGCAAAGCGTCACTATGCACACGTTGACTGTCCTGGACACGCTGACTATGTAAAGAACATGGTTACTGGTGCTGCTCAGATGGATGGTGCAATCTTGGTTTGTGCTGCTACTGATGGTCCTATGCCACAGACACGTGAGCACGTACTTCTTGCACGTCAGGTAAACGTACCTCGTTTGGTTGTTTTCTTGAACAAGTGCGATATGGTTGATGATGAGGAGATGCTTGAGCTCGTTGAGATGGAGCTTCGTGAGATCCTCGAGCAGTATGGTTACGAGGAGGATACTCCAATTGTACGTGGTTCTGCTCTCGGTGCTTTGAACGGTGTTGAGAAGTGGGTTAAGTCTGTTGAGACTTTGATGGATACAGTTGATGAGTGGATTCAGGAGCCAGAGCGCGAGATTGATAAGCCATTCTTGATGCCTATCGAGGATGTATTCTCAATTACAGGTCGTGGTACTGTTGCTACAGGTCGTATTGAGACAGGTCGTTGCAAGGTAGGTGACGAAGTTCAGTTGCTCGGTCTTGGTGAGGACAAGAAGTCAGTTATTACTGGTGTTGAGATGTTCCGTAAGATCCTTGCTGAGGGTGAAGCTGGTGATAACGTAGGTTTGCTTCTCCGTGGTATCGATAAGGCTGAGGTTAAGCGTGGTATGGTAGTTGTACACCCAGGTGCTATTACTCCTCACGATCACTTCAAGGCTTCTATCTATGTATTGAAGAAGGAAGAGGGTGGTCGTCACACTCCATTCGGTAACAAGTATCGTCCTCAGTTCTATCTCCGTACTATGGACTGTACAGGTGAAATCAAGCTTCCAGAGGGAGTTGAGATGGTAATGCCTGGTGATAACGTAGAGATTGAGGTAGAGTTGATCTACAAGGTTGCTTTGAACGAGGGTCTTCGTTTCGCTATCCGTGAGGGTGGTCGTACAGTAGGTTCTGGTCAGATTACAACAATTCTCGACGATATCAAGTAATTTAGATTTATCTAATTTGCTATATATATCAGACTCCCCTCCTAAGGGAGCGGGAGTCTTTCTACGGGTTTAGCTCAGTTGGTAGAGCACTGGTCTCCAAAACCAGGTGTCGAGGGTTCGAGCCCTTCAACCCGTGCTAAATAGAAGATAATATGAATAAAATAGTAAATTATTGCAAGGCATGTTACGATGAACTTGCGCATAAGACTACTTGGCCATCACGTGCCGAACTTACTCATAGTGCAATGGTTGTATTATCTGCTTCCCTAGTCATTGCACTTGTTGTGTTCGCGATGGATTCTATTTTCAAAGCCTTTATGGGTGTAGTTTATCCAGGTTAATTTTTTAAGGAAATGGCAGACGCAGGAAATAAATGGTATGTGCTTAAAGCCGTTAGTGGTAAGGAAGCTAAGGTGAAAGAATACATCGAAGCTGAAATGAAGCACAATGACTTACTAGCAGCAAATGTTTCTCAGGTGTTGATTCCAGTTGAGAAGCATGCAACTGTGCGTAATGGAAAGAGAGTCGTTAAAGAAAAGGTTTCTCTTCCAGGTTATGTTTTTGTGGAGGCCAAACTGAAGGGTGATGTAGCGCATACGTTGCGTTTCCTCCCTAATGTTTTGGGTTTCCTTGGAGGTTTGGATGAACCTACACCAGTTCCACAGCGCGATATCAATCGTATGCTGGGTTCTGCTGAGGAGACTGAGTTTGAGGAGAATCTTGATTGTCCTTACTTGGTTAATGATACCGTTAAGGTTATGGAAGGTCCATTCAGTGGTTTCAGCGGAATCGTTGAAGAGGTTAATGCTGAAAAGCATAAGCTGAAAGTTACGGTTAAGATCTTCGGACGTAAAACTCCGTTGGAATTAGGTTTTATGCAAGTAGAAAAGGAATAGGATTCTGTTACGAGATTGTTATTCCTTATAAGTTTCAATTTTAAATATTAACAAAGAAATGGCTAAAGAAGTTGCTGGATTAATCAAATTACAGATTAAAGGTGGCGCTGCGAATCCTTCACCTCCAGTAGGACCTGCATTGGGTTCTAAGGGTATTAATATTATGGGATTCTGCAAGGAATTCAACGCCCGTACCCAGGACAAAGCAGGTAAAGTGTTGCCAGTAGTTATTACTTATTATACTGACAAGTCTTTTGATTTTATTATCAAGACTCCACCTGCTGCAGTTCAATTGAAAGAGGCTGCCAAAATCAAGTCAGGTTCTGCTCAGCCTAATCGTCAGAAGGTTGCTTCTCTTACTTGGGATCAGGTAAAGGTAATCGCTGAGGATAAGATGAAGGACTTGAACTGCTTTACTGTAGAATCAGCTATGAAGCTCATCGCTGGTACTGCAAGAAGTATGGGTATTACTGTAAAAGGGGACTTCCCTGGTAAATAATTTAAAACTTCAATTAGAAAAATGAGTAAACTGACAAAAAATCAAAAATCAGTAGCTGATAAGGTTGAAGCAGGGAAGGCATACACATTGAAGGAGGCTTCAGAGTTGGTAAAGGAAATTACCACTACCAAGTTTGATGCATCTCTTGATATTGATGTACGCTTAGGTGTTGATCCACGTAAGGCTAACCAGATGGTTCGTGGCGTTGTTTCATTGCCAAACGGAACAGGTAAGGTTACTCGCGTGCTCGCACTCTGTACTCCTGATCAGGAAGCTGCTGCTAAGGAAGCAGGCGCTGATTATGTAGGTCTTGACGAATACGTTGAGAAGATTAAGGGTGGTTGGACAGATATTGATGTCATCATCACAATGCCTTCTTGTATGGGTAAGATTGGTCCTTTGGGTCGTGTACTCGGTCCTCGTGGCTTGATGCCTAACCCTAAGAGTGGCACTGTAACTATGGATGTTGCTAAGGCAGTAAAGGAAGTTAAGCAAGGTAAGATTGACTTTAAGGTTGATAAGGCTGGTATTATCCATACTTCAATCGGTAAGGTTGGCATGACTTCTGAGCAGATCTATGGAAATGCTAAGGAGTTCATCAACACAGTTATCAAGCTGAAGCCTGCTGCTGCTAAAGGTACATATATCAAGAGTATCTTTATTTCTAGCACTATGAGTAAGGGTATCAAGATTGATCCTAAATCAGTTGAATAACTCTAAAAGTTTTGTAAAATGAAGAAAGAAGTTAAAGATACTATTATCGCTGAGCTTGGACAGAAGTTGCAGGAGTTTCCTCATTTCTATCTTGTAGATGTTACAGGATTGAATGCTGAGAAGACAAGCGCACTCCGTCGTAAGTGCTTCCAGAGCGAGATTAAGATGGTTGTTGTTAAGAATTCCTTGCTTCACAAGGCGTTCGAGGCTTCAGATATCGATTTCTCTGAGCTCTATGGCTACTTGAAGGGTACTACTGCTGTGTTGTTTGCTAATACAGCTAATGTACCAGCTAAGTTGTTGAAGGAATATGACAAGGAAGATGTTCCAACATTGAAGGCTGCTTATGCAGAGGAAAGCTTCTACGTTGGCGCAGACAAACTTGCAGAGCTTTCAGCTCTCAAGAGCAAGAACGAAGTTATCGCAGAGATTGTTGCTTTGCTCCAGTCACCTGCAAAGAACGTTGTTTCAGCTCTTCAATCAGGAAGCAACACTATTCATGGTGTGCTTAAGACATTGGGCGAGCGTCCTGAGTAATCAATCACAATGTTATCATTAATTATAGTATAAACAAAATAAAATTTAGAATAAAATGGCAGATATCAAAGCTATTGCAGAAGAGTTAGTAAATCTTACTGTTAAGGAAGTTAATGAGTTGGCAACAGTCCTCAAGGACGAGTATGGTATTGAGCCTGCTGCTGCAGCTGTAGCTGTAGCTGCTGGTCCTGCTGCTGGTGGTGCAGCTGCAGCTGAGGAGAAGTCTACATTCGACGTAGTCCTCGCTGAGGTTGGTGGCGCTAAGCTCCAGGTTGTAAAGGCTGTTAAGGAGGCTTGTGGTCTCGGTTTGAAAGAGGCTAAGGATCTCGTAGACGGTGCTCCTTCTACAATCAAGGAAGGTGTAGCTAAGGACGAGGCTGAGAACCTTAAGAAGGCTATCGAAGAGGCCGGTGCTAAGGTAGAGCTCAAGTAATTAGAGTAATACATTTTTTATATAAATGGTTAGGATTCTCCAAGTAGGTGAGTCCTAACCTTTTTGTGTCTTTTATTATATTATTAATAAAACCCATTTAATAACTTCTAATGGCTACAAAAATTGTTGATAACAGAGTAAATTTTGCCAGCGTGCATAATCCGTATCCATATCCGGATTTCCTCGATGTGCAGTTAAAGTCTTTCAAGGACTTCTTACAGTTGGATACTCCGCCTGAGGAACGCAAGAATGACGGTTTGTATAAGGTGTTCTCTGAGAACTTCCCTATTACCGATACACGTAACAATTTCGTTCTTGAGTTCTTGGATTACTATATCGACCCTCCTCGCTATTCTATTGATGAGTGTTTGGAGCGTGGTCTTACATATAGTGTACCTTTGAAGGCTAAGATGAAACTGTATTGTACTGATCCTGATCATGAGGATTTCGGTACATTTATTCAGGATGTGTTCCTTGGTACTATCCCATATATGACCGATAATGGTACTTTCGTGATTAATGGTGCTGAGCGTGTTGTTGTTTCTCAGCTTCATCGCTCTCCTGGTGTGTTCTTTAGCCAGGGTGTTCATGCAAATGGTACCATGCTTTATTCTGCTCGTATCATTCCTTTCAAGGGAAGCTGGATTGAATTTGCAACTGACATTAACAATGTAATGTATGCATATATCGATCGTAAGAAGAAGTTGCCTGTAACCACATTGTTGCGTGCTATTGGTTACGAACAGGATAAGGATATTCTTCAGATTTTTGATCTCGCCGAGGAGGTGAAGGTTAACAAGAAGAATATGAAGGCTGCTATTGGTCGTAAGCTTGCTGCTCGTGTTTTGAAGAGTTGGAATGAGGACTTCGTTGATGAGGATACCGGTGAAGTAGTATCTATCGAGCGTAATGAAGTAATCATGGAGCGTGAGACTGAACTTACTGCTGATAATATTGAGGAGATTGTTGAGAGTGGTGCGCAGACTGTTCTGCTTCATAAGGATGAGGAAGCTGCCAACAAGTTTACTATTATCTTCAATACTTTGGCAAAGGATCCAAGTAACTCTGAGAAGGAAGCTGTTAACTATATCTATCGTCAGTTGCGTAATGCTGATCCTGCAGATGACGCAAGTGCACGTGAGGTTTTCCAAAACCTGTTCTTCTCTGATAAGCGTTATGATCTGGGTGAGGTAGGTCGTTATCGTATCAATAAGAAATTGAATCTTGATACTGACATTGATGTTCGTGTCTTGACTAAGGAAGATATTATTGAGATCATTAAATATCTTATTCAGCTGATCAACTCTAGTGCAACAGTTGACGATATCGACCACTTGTCTAATCGTCGTGTTCGTACAGTAGGTGAGCAGTTGGCTAACCAGTTCTCTATTGGTTTGGCACGTATGACCCGTACTATCCGTGAACGTATGAATGTTCGCGACAATGAGGTGTTTACTCCAACAGATTTGATTAATGCTAAGACAATCTCTAGTGTTATCAATTCTTTCTTTGGAACTAATCCATTGTCACAGTTCATGGACCAGACTAACCCTCTGGCTGAGGTAACTCATAAGCGTCGTCTTTCTGCCTTAGGTCCTGGTGGTTTGTCTCGTGAGCGTGCCGGTTTCGAGGTTCGTGACGTACATTATACACACTATGGTCGTCTTTGCCCTATTGAGAGTCCTGAAGGTCCAAACATCGGTTTGATTTCTTCTCTCTGTATGTATGCAAAGATTAATGATCTTGGTTTTATTGTTACTCCTTACCGTAAGGTGAATGATAGCAAGGTCGATATGGCTAATGAGGATGTTGTATACTTGACTGCTGAAGATGAAGAGTCTAAGATTATCGGTCAGGGTAATGCGCCTTTGACTGTTGATGGTTCTTTCATTCGTGATGTAGTAAAGTGTCGTCAGGATGCTGATTATCCTGTTGTAGGTCCGGATCAAGTTGATTATGTTGACGTCTCTCCACAGCAGATTGCTTCTGTATCCGCAGGTTTGATTCCATTCTTGGAGCATGATGATGGTCACCGTGCGTTGATGGGATGTAACATGATGCGTCAGGCTGTACCATTGCTTCATAATGATGCACCAATAGTTGGTACTGGTCTTGAGAAGCAAGTTTGTGAGGATTCACGTACTATGGTTACTGCAGAAGGTGAGGGCGTTATCGAATATGTTGATGCTACAACTATCCGTATCCTTTACGATCGCACAGAAGACGATGAATTTGTAAGCTTCGAACCAGCTTTGAAGGAGTATCGTATTCCTAAGTTCCGTCGTACCAACCAGAATATGACCATCGACTTGCGTCCTATCTGTAATAAGGGACAGCGTGTAAAGAAGGGTGATATCCTGACTGAGGGTTATGCGACAGAAAACGGTGAGCTGGCTTTGGGCCGTAACTTGCTTGTAGCTTATATTCCTTGGAAGGGTTACAACTATGAGGATGCTGTTGTTATTTCTGAACGTATGGTTCGTGATGACGTATTGACATCTGTACATGTTGACGAATACTCTCTTGATGTCCGTGAAACTAAGCGTGGAGTAGAGGAATTCACATCTGATATCCCTAATGTCAGCGAGGAAGCTACAAAGGATCTTGATGATAATGGTATCGTGCGTGTTGGTGCAAGAATTGAACCAGGTGATATCATGATTGGTAAGATTTCGCCTAAGGGTGAAAGTGATCCTTCACCAGAAGAGAAGTTGCTTCGCGCTATCTTTGGTGATAAGGCTGGTGATGTGAAGGATTCTTCATTGAAGGCAAATCCATCATTGAGCGGTGTGGTTATTGACAAGAAGTTGTTCTCTCGTGCTATCAAGACCCGTGAGTCAAAGAAGCAGGATAAGATTATTCTTGCTAAGATTGATGAGGAGTATGAGGCAAAGGGTGATGACTTGAAGGATATTCTCGTAGACAAGTTGCTTACACTTACAGAAGGTATGACTTCTGAGGGTGTTAAGGATTATACAGGTGCTGAGATTATCACCAAGGGCAGTACCTTTACTGCTACAGCCTTGAAGAATTTGGAGTATGATGGTGTTCAGTCAAATAAGTGGACTAAGGATGAGCATACCAATGGCTTGATTCAGAGACTTATTATGAACTATATCCGCAAGTATAAGCAACTTGATGCTGAATTAAAGCGTCGTAAGTTTGCTATCACTATTGGTGATGAACTTCCATCAGGTATTCTTCAGATGGCTAAGGTATATATTGCTAAGAAGCGTAAGATCCAGGTTGGTGATAAACTTGCCGGTCGTCATGGTAATAAGGGTATTGTGTCTAAGGTAGTTCGTTTGGAGGATATGCCATTTATGGCTGACGGTCGTCCTGTAGATATGGTATTGAATCCATTGGGTGTGCCTTCACGTATGAACCTTGGTCAGATCTTCGAGTGTATCTTGGGTGCTGCAGGTAAAAAGTTGGGTGTAAAGTTTGCTACTCCTATCTTTGATGGTGCTAAATTGGATGATCTCTCAGAATGGACAGATAAGGCAGGCTTGCCACGTTTCTGCTCAACTTACCTTTATGATGGTGAGACTGGAGAACAGTTTGACCAGCCAGCTACTGTTGGTATGACTTACTTCTTGAAGTTAGGTCATATGGTTGAGGATAAGATGCACGCTCGTTCTATCGGTCCATACTCTTTGATTACACAACAGCCACTTGGTGGTAAAGCACAGTTTGGTGGTCAGCGATTCGGAGAGATGGAGGTCTGGGCTATCGAGGCATTCGGTGCAAGCCACGTTTTGCAGGAGATCCTGACTGTTAAGTCAGATGATGTTGTAGGACGTAGCAAGGCATACGAAGCAATCGTAAAGGGCGATCCAATGCCAACTCCTGGTATTCCTGAGTCACTTAACGTATTGCTCCATGAGCTTCGTGGCCTTGGTTTGAGCATCAAACTTGATTAATTTTGAGAACCCCTAATTTATATATAGAAACATGGCTTTCAAAAAAGATACAAAGGTAAAGAATAATTTTACGAAGATTACCATCGGTCTCGCTTCGCCAGAGGAGATCTTGGAAAATTCGTATGGTGAGGTTACTAAACCGGAAACCATTAATTATCGTACATATAAGCCGGAGCGTGATGGCTTGTTCTGCGAGCGTATTTTTGGTCCTACTAAGGACTATGAATGCGCCTGCGGCAAGTACAAGCGTATCCGTTATAAGGGAATCGTCTGCGACCGATGCGGTGTAGAGGTTACAGAGAAGAAAGTTCGTCGTGAACGCTCTGGTCACATTGAGCTTGTCGTACCTGTTGCTCATATTTGGTATTTCCGTTCTCTTCCAAATAAGATTGGTTACCTTTTGGGTATGCCGACCAAGAAACTTGATGCTGTCATTTACTACGAGAAGTATGTAGTTATCCAGCCTGGTATTCTTGAGGGAAAGACTGATGCTGATGGTCTTGAATTGAACGGTTCTCACAAACTTGATCTCTTGTCAGAAGATGAATATATGGCTCTTCTTGACCAGTATGATCCTAATGGTGACAATGAACTTTTGGACGATACGGACCCTAATAAGTTTATAGCAAAAATGGGTGCTGAAGCAATTTATCAGTTGCTCCAGAATGTAGACCTTGACTCTTTGTCATACGAACTCCGCGATCGCGCCAATAACGATTCAAGTCAGCAGCGTAAAACTGAGGCTCTGAAGCGTCTGCAAGTTGTAGAAGGCTTCCGTGCTAGTAAAGGTATTAACAAGCCAGAATGGATGATCATGAAGATTATTCCTGTTACTCCACCTGAGCTTCGTCCGTTGGTACCATTGGATGGTGGTCGTTTTGCAACATCAGACTTGAATGACCTCTATCGTCGTGTGATTATCCGTAACAACCGTTTGAAGAGATTGGTTGAAATCAAGGCTCCTGAGGTTATTCTCCGTAACGAGAAGCGTATGTTGCAGGAGGCTGTTGACAGCTTGTTCGACAACTCACGCAAGAGTTCTGCTGTAAAGAGTGAGAGCAATCGTCCTTTGAAGTCACTCTCTGACTCTTTAAAGGGTAAGCAGGGTCGTTTCCGTCAGAACTTGCTGGGTAAGCGTGTTGACTATTCTGCCCGTTCTGTAATCGTTGTAGGTCCAGAGTTGAAGATGGGTGAGTGTGGTCTTCCAAAACTGATGGCTGCAGAGCTTTACAAACCATTTATCATCCGTAAGTTGATTGAGCGTGGTATCGTAAAGACTGTTAAGAGTGCCAAGAAGATTGTTGATCGTCGCGAGCCAGTTATCTGGGATATTCTTGAGAATGTAATGAAGGGTCATCCGGTTATGTTGAACCGTGCCCCTACGCTTCACCGACTCGGTATCCAGGCATTCCAGCCTAAGATGATTGAGGGTAAGGCTATTCAGTTGCATCCATTGGCATGTACAGCGTTCAACGCCGACTTCGATGGTGACCAGATGGCTGTTCACCTTCCATTGAGCAATGAGGCTGTTTTGGAGGCTCAAATCCTGATGCTTCAGAGTCATAACATTCTCAACCCAGCTAATGGTGCGCCTATCACCGTTCCTTCTCAGGATATGGTGCTTGGTCTTTACTATATTACTAAGATTCGTCCAGGTGCAAAGGGTGAGGGCTTGACATTCTATGGTCCTGAAGAGGCATTGATTGCTCGTAACGAGGGCCGATGTGATCTTCATGCTTTGATTAAGGTTGTAGTTGACGACTTGGTTGATGGTACAATCCAGAAGCGAATGGTAGAAACTTCTGTTGGACGTGTCATCGTTAATGGTATCATTCCTGATGAAGTTGGCTTCTTCAATGATGTGATTTCCAAGAAAACCCTCCGTGGTTTGATTTCTAATGTTATCAAGGCTGTTGGTATGGCTAAGGCTTGTGAATTCCTTGATGGAATCAAGAACTTAGGTTATCGTATGGCTTATGTCGCAGGATTGTCATTCAACCTTGGTGATATTATTATTCCACCAGAGAAGGAAGCTATTGTTGAGCGCGGTCGCAAGGAGGTTGAGGAAATTACCAATAACTATAATATGGGTTTCATCACCAACAAGGAACGATACAACCAGGTTATTGATGCGTGGACTCACGTAAATACAGATTTGGGTAATATCTTGATGAAGGAGATGACCGAAGCTGATCAGGGATTCAACGCCGTATACATGATGCTTGATTCCGGAGCCCGTGGTTCTAAGGATCAGATTAAGCAGTTGTCTGGTATGCGTGGTTTGATGGCTAAACCTCAGAAGGCTGGTGCAGAGGGCGCGCAGATCATCGAGAACCCTATCCTTTCTAACTTTAAGGAGGGTATGTCTGTATTGGAGTACTTTATCGCTTCTCACGGTGCCCGTAAGGGTCTTGCTGATACCGCTATGAAGACTGCCGATGCCGGTTACTTGACTCGTCGTCTTGTAGACGTTTCTCACGATGTTATCATCACCGAAGAGGATTGTGGTACATTGCGTGGCTTGGTTTGTACAGCTTTAAAGAATGGTGATGAGATTATTTCATCTCTTTATGAGCGTATTCTGGGTCGTGTTTCTGTGCATGATGTTATTCATCCAACAACTGGTGAACTGATTGTCAAATCTGGTGAAGAAATTACCGAGGCTAAGGCAAAGGCTATAGATGAATCTCCTATCGAGAGTGTTGAAATTCGTTCGGTTCTCACATGTGAGAGCAAAAAGGGTGTCTGCATGAAGTGCTATGGCCGTAACTTGGCAACAGCCCGTATGGTGCAGCTGGGTGAAGCCGTTGGTGTCATCGCTGCTCAAGCTATTGGTGAGCCAGGTACTCAGTTGACTCTCCGTACATTCCACGCCGGTGGTATTGCATCTAATGCTGCTGCCAATGCTAAGATTGCTGCGAAGAATAAGTCTCGTATCGAGTTTGACGAGTTGAGCACAGTACCATTCGTAGAGGAAGACGAGGAAGGCAACGATATCAAGTGCGAAAAGGTAGTAAGCCACTTGGCTGAAATCCGTTTCGTGGATCCTAATACAAACATCGTTCTTGCAACTTTGAATGTTCCTTACGGTTCTTCATTGTATCACAAGGAGGGTGAAATCGTAGAGAAGGATACTGTTATCGCCCGTTGGGATCCATTCAACGCCGTTATCGTCAGCCAGTATGCCGGTACATTGAAGTTCAATGACGTTCAGAAGGATCAGACTTATCGTGCTGAGGTCGATGAGACTACAGGCTTGGAGGAGAAGATTATCACCGATTCCAAGAATAAGGCAATGGTTCCATCTTGTGATGTTATCGATGCTAATGGTGAAATCCTTGGTACATACAACTTCCCTGTAGGTGGTCACTTGGCTGTTGAGGATGGACAGACAATTAATACCGGTGAGGTTTTGGTTAAGATTCCTCGTGCTGTAGGTGGTGCAGGTGATATCACTGGTGGTCTCCCTCGTGTAACTGAGCTTCTTGAGGCTCGTAACCCTTCTAACCCTGCTGTTGTATCTGAAATCGATGGTGAGGTAACTATGGGTAAGGTAAAGCGTGGTAATCGTGAGATCATCGTGACATCTAAGACAGGCGATCAGAAGAAGTATCTTGTATCTCTTTCTAAGCAGATCTTGGTACAGGAACATGATGCTGTACGTGCTGGTACTCCTCTTTCTGATGGTAGTGTAACTCCTGGCGATATTCTCGCCATCATGGGTCCTACCGCTGTTCAGGAGTATATTGTTAACCAGATCCAGGACGTTTACCGTCTTCAGGGTGTGGCTATTAATGATAAGCATTTTGAGGTTGTGGTACGTCAGATGATGCGTAAGGTTCGTATTGACGATCCAGGTGATACTACCTTCTTGGAGCAAGAGTTGGTTGATAAACTTGACTTTGCAGAAGAGAATGATCGTATCTGGGGTAAGAAGGTTGTTACTGACGGTGGTGATAGTGAAAGTCTCAAACCAGGTCAGATCATAACGGCTCGTAGATTGCGTGATGAGAATTCTGCATTGAAGCGTCGCGACTTGAAACTTGTACAGGTTCGTGATGCTGTATCTGCAACTTCTACACAGATCCTCCAGGGTATTACTCGTGCTGCTCTTGGTACTAAGAGCTTTATGAGTGCTGCATCATTCCAGGAAACTACTAAGGTTTTGAATGAGGCTGCTATCCGTGGTAAGGTTGATTACCTTGAGGGTATGAAGGAGAATGTTATCTGTGGTCACTTGATTCCTGCAGGTACTGGTCTTCGTCAGTGGGATAAGCTCATCGTAGGCTCTAAAGAAGAATATGAGCGTATGCAGGCTAATAAGAAAAATGTGCTCGACTATGCTGATTCTCCAATAGGAGAATAATCGTAGAATAGAGTACTATATATAAATAGGTATAATGAGGGTGCGTCATAAGTCTATGGCGCACCCTTTTATTATCTGTAACAGATGAAAAAAAGCAAAGAATCAAGATTCCATCTTCTGTTGTCTTATGATGTTTTTTTTAAAATAAGTGGCAGATTATTCGTTTTTTTCAGATATTATGTGTAAATTTGCACTATCATTTAAAGTTTAATCCTATTAACTTAGTAAAATTATGGAAGAAAATAAGAATAATCAACAGCAGCAGAATCAGTTCCAGATGGGCATCAGCCCTGAAGTTGCAGAGGGTACATACTCTAACTTGGCACTGATTACTCATTCTAGTTCAGACTTCATCTTGGATTTTGCATGTGCACTTCCTGGCATGCCTGCACCTCAGATCAAGAGTCGTGTTATCATGGCACCTGAGCATGCTAAGCGATTGCTCCAGGCATTGCAGAGCAATATTTATAACTATGAGCAGTCCTTCGGTAAAATTAAGTTGTCTGATGAGCAAGAACGTACAATCGCTCCATTTGGCACACCAAAGGGTGAGGCATAATGTACTACAGCATACATACTAAGACTAAATTCTCTGCTAAATTCCGCTTTTTCTTTATAATATTCGTTTTTAATAGTTATATAAAGTTAAAACTAGCCTTCGTTTTTTAAAAGTCTCCTTAATATTTAGGTAGTTTGCCGAAAAAATCGTACCTTTGCACCCCGAAAAGGCTCTATAAAGTAGTGGCTTACATCGAAATAAGACAATAAATAAAAATAAATATATAAATTAAAAAGTAAAATTATGCCTACTATTTCACAGTTAGTAAGAAAAGGCAGACGAGTTCTTGTAGACAAGAGCAAGTCACCAGCTTTGGATTCTTGTCCTCAGCGTCGTGGTGTTTGTGTTCGTGTTTATACAACAACTCCTAAGAAGCCTAATTCAGCAATGCGTAAAGTTGCACGTGTACGTTTGACAAACTCAAAGGAAGTAAACTCTTATATTCCAGGAGAGGGTCACAACTTGCAGGAGCACTCAATTGTTTTGGTTCGCGGTGGTCGTGTAAAGGACCTTCCTGGTGTACGTTATCACATTGTCCGTGGTACACTTGATACTGCAGGTGTTGCAAATCGTACACAGCGTCGTTCTAAGTACGGAGCTAAGCGTCCTAAGGCAAAGAAGTAATATAGCTTCTTAAATTTTAGACAAAACCGCAGACTCACGGTCGGAGAAGGTCGGGAGTTGGGGTTAAAATATTTAATAAAAGTTTTGCTGGAGAAGTAATCAGGTTGAGTAAATGCTCGGGTGCGAGCGTTGAAGAACATTATACAGCCCCATGCAGAATTAAAAAAAAGTTTTATTTAAAATGAGAAAAGCAAAACCAAAGAAGAGAGTGATCCTTCCAGATCCTGTCTTCAATGACCAGAAGGTCTCAAAGTTCGTAAATCATTTGATGTATGATGGAAAGAAGAATACATCTTATGAGATTTTCTACAATGCACTTGATATTGTAAAGGCTAAGATGTCTAACGAGGAAAAGTCTGCTCTTGAAATCTGGAAGCAGGCACTTGATAATATTACTCCTCAGGTAGAGGTTAAGAGCCGTCGTATCGGTGGTGCAACCTTCCAGGTTCCTACAGAGATTCGTCCTGATCGTAAGGAAAGTATTTCTATGAAGAATCTTATTCTTTTTGCACGTAAGCGCGGTGGTAAGACTATGGCTGATAAGCTTGCTGCAGAGATCATGGATGCTTTTAATAATCAGGGTGGTGCATTTAAGCGTAAGGAGGATATGCATCGTATGGCTGAGGCTAACCGTGCGTTCGCTCACTTTAGATTCTAATTTAATATATAATATAGTTAAAAGAAAATGGCAAATCGCGATTTACATTTGACTCGTAACATCGGTATCATGGCGCATATCGATGCTGGTAAGACAACAACTTCTGAGCGTATTTTGTTCTATACAGGTAAGACTCATAAGATTGGTGAGGTACACGATGGTGCTGCTACAATGGACTGGATGGCCCAGGAGCAGGAGCGTGGTATTACTATCACTTCTGCTGCTACAACTTGTAACTGGAACTATCTCGGTAAGTCTTATAAGATCAACTTGATCGATACTCCGGGACACGTTGACTTCACTGCTGAGGTTGAGCGTTCACTCCGTGTCCTTGATGGTGCTGTTGCTACATATTCTGCAGCTGATGGTGTTCAGCCTCAGTCCGAGACTGTATGGCGTCAGGCTGATAAGTACAATGTACCTCGTATCGGTTATGTAAACAAGATGGACCGTTCTGGTGCTAACTTCTTCGAGACAGTTCAGCAGATGAAGGATATCTTGGGCGCTAATCCAATTGCTATTCAGATTCCTATTGGTGCAGAGGAGAACTTCAAGGGTGTAGTTGACCTCATTAAGATGAAGGCTATTCTTTGGCACGATGAGACTATGGGTGCTGAGTATGATGTTGAGGATATCCCTGCAGACTTGGCTGACGAGGCTGCTGAGTGGCGTGATAAGCTCCTTGAGGGCGCTGCTAACTTCGATGATGAGGTTATGGAACTTTATCTCGATGGTAAGGATGTTCCAGAGGAGAAGATTCTTGCTGCTATCCGTAAGGGTTGCTGTGCTATGGAGTGCTGCCCAATGTTGCTCGGTTCTTCATACAAGAACAAGGGTGTTCAGCCATTGCTCGACTATGTATGTGCATTCTTGCCTTCACCAATGGATACTCCAAATATCATCGGTACTAACCCTGATACTGAGGAGGAAGAGGATCGTAAGCCATCTGAGGATGAGCCAACATCTGCTCTCGCATTTAAGATTGCTACAGACCCATTCATGGGCCGCTTGGTATTCTTCCGTGTTTATTCAGGTAAGGTTGTTGCTGGTTCTTATGTTTACAACCCACGTTCAGGTAAGCGCGAGCGTATCAGCCGTCTGTTCCAGATGAACTCTAAGCAGGAAATTCCAATGGAGTCTATCGATGCTGGTGATATCGGTGCAGGTGTAGGTTTCAAGGATATTCGTACAGGTGATACTCTCTGTGATGAGGAGCACCCAATCGTATTGGAGTCTATGACATTCCCTGATACTGTGATTTCTATCGCAGTTGAGCCAAAGAGCCAGGCAGACATCGCTAAGATGGATAATGGTCTCGCTAAGTTGGCTGAGGAGGACCCAACCTTCACTGTTCGTACAGATGAGCAGAGCGGTCAGACAATTATCTCTGGTATGGGTGAGCTCCACTTGGATATCATCATCGACCGTTTGAAGCGTGAGTTCAAGGTTGAGTGTAACCAGGGTAAGCCTCAGGTTAACTATAAGGAGGCTATCACTAAGACTGCTCAGAGCCGTGAGACTTACAAGAAGCAGTCTGGTGGTCGTGGTAAGTTCGCTTGTATCGATGTAACCATCGGTCCTAAGGACGAGGATTACAAGGAGGGTGACTTGCAGTTCATCAACGAGGTTAAGGGTGGTAACGTTCCTAAGGAATTCATCCCATCTGTACAGAAGGGTTTCGCTGACTGCTTGTCAAATGGTGTACTCGGTGGTTTCCCAATGACAGGTTTGAAGGTGACTTTGACCGATGGTAGCTTCCACCCAGTTGACTCTGACCAGTTGTCATTCGAGTTGGTAGCACATCAGGCATTCAAGGTACTTTGCCCTAAGGCTGGTCCTGTTTTGATGGAGCCTATCATGAAGGTAGAGGTTGTTACTCCAGAAGAGAACATGGGTGACGTAATCGGTGACTTGAACAAGCGCCGTGGTCTCGTTCAGGGTATGGAAGAAGGTCGTAGCGGTGCTCGCATCGTAAAGGCAATGGTTCCATTGGCTGAAATGTTCGGTTATGTAACAGCTTTGCGTACTATCACTTCTGGTCGTGCAACAAGTTCTATGGAGTACGATCATCATGCACCTCTTTCTTCAACAATTGCTAAGGCTGTGTTGGAGGAGGTTAAGGGTCACGCAGAACTCCTTTAATAACAAAGAATAACGGTAAGATGAGGCGCTGCTTAGCGAATGACTCTTAAGCAGCGTACCTCTTCTTCCATTAGACTATATAATTCATATAATAATAACTTAATTTAAAAAATGAGTCAGAAAATCAGAATTAAGCTGAAGTCTTACGACCACCAGTTGGTTGACAAGTCAGCTGAGAAGATTGTGAAGGCTGTAAAGGCAACAGGCGCTATCGTTAGCGGTCCTATTCCATTGCCAACACACAAGCGTATTTTTACTGTAAACCGCAGTACTTTCGTTAACAAGAAGTCTCGCGAGCAGTTCCAGCTCTCAGATTTCAAGCGTCTCATCGACATCTACAGCTCAACAGCTAAGACAGTTGATGCCTTGATGAAGCTTGAATTGCCAAGTGGTGTAGAAGTAGAAATCAAAGTCTAATTATTTAAATTAAATTGAAATGCCAGGATTAATTGGAAAGAAAATCGGAATGACATCCGTTTTCAGTGCCGACGGTAAGAATATTCCGTGCACTGTTATCGAAGTAGGTCCTTGTGTTGTAACCCAGGTTAAAACTGTAGAAAAGGATGGTTACAAGGCTTATCAGTTAGGTTTCGAAGAGGCAAAGGAGAAGCGTACTTCTCAGCCTATGATGGGAATCTTCAAGAAGGCAGGCACAACACCTAAGAAGCACTTGGCCGAGTTCAAGTTTGATGAGGAGTACAACCTCGGTGACACAATTACAGTTGAAATCTTCAACGATTGCAAGTTCGTTGATGTAATTGGTACATCAAAGGGTAAAGGCTTCCAGGGCGTTGTTAAGCGTCACGGATTCGGTGGTGTAGGTCAGTCTACTCACGGTCAGGATGACCGCGCTCGTAAGCCGGGATCTATTGGTGCTTGTTCTTACCCTGCAAAGGTATTCAAGGGTATGCGCATGGGCGGCCAAATGGGAGGTGATAGAGTTACAACTCAGAACCTTCAGGTGTTAAAGGTAATTCCAGAGCAGAATCTTCTTATTGTTAAGGGTTCTTTCGCTGGATGCAAAGGTTCAACTGTTTTAATTGAGAAATAATGGAAGTTAGCGTATTAGATATCAAAGGTCAGGAGACCGGCCGCAAGGTAGCTCTTAATGATGCAGTCTTCGGCATTGAGCCTAACGATCACGTTCTCTATCTTGACGTAAAGCAGTATCTCGCTAACCAGCGTCAGGGTACAGCTAAGTCTAAGGAGAGAAGCGAGATGAGCGGTTCTACTCGTAAGCTTGGTCGTCAGAAGGGCGGCGGTGGTGCTCGCCGTGGTGATATTAACTCACCTGTACTCGTAGGTGGTGCTCGCGTTTTTGGTCCTAAGCCACGTGATTACCGCTTCAAGCTCAACAAAAAAGTAAAGATTCTTGCTCGTAAGTCTGCTCTGTCTTATAAGGCACAGGAAAGCGCAATTGTAATGTTGGAAGATTTTACATTTGAGGCTCCAAAGACTAAAGAATTCTTAAGTATTATTAAGAATCTCAAAATTGAGGGCAAAAAAGTGCTCTTCGTTTTGCCAGAATCAAATAAAAACGTATATTTGTCTGCACGTAACTTACAGCGCGCTGAGGTTATCCTCGCATCTAACGTCAATTCGTACAAAGTTTTGAACGCTGATGTAGTAGTGATTACTGAAAAGTCGCTGGAGACTATCGACCAGATCTTAACAAAGTAAATAGGAGATATTAGAATATGGCATTTATTATCAAACCATTGGTTACTGAGAAGATGACCAAGATTACAGACAAGCAGCCTAACCGCTATGGCTTCGTTGTTCGTCCTGAGGCTAATAAGCTCGAGATTAAGAAGGAAGTTGAGAGTCTGTATAATGTTACAGTAGTTGACGTGAACACTATTCGTTACGCTGGCAAGCGCTCTGCCCGTTATACAAAGGCAGGTCTTGTTAAGGGTCAGAAGAATGCGTTCAAGAAGGCAATCGTTACTCTTAAGGAGGGCGATACAATTGATTTTTACAGCAATATTTAAAATAAAAAATGGCAGTACGTAAATTAAAACCGGTTACTCCGGGTCAAAGACACAAAGTTATTGGCACGTTCGAGGATATTACTGCATCCGTGCCAGAGAAGTCTCTCGTTTACGGTAAACGTTCTACCGGCGGTCGAAACAACACCGGTAAGATGACCGTTCGCTACATTGGCGGTGGTCACAAGCAGAAGTATCGTTTAATCGACTTCAAACGTGAGAAAGATGGTGTTCCAGCAGTTGTTAAGACAATCGAGTACGATCCAAACCGTTCGGCTCGTATCGCATTGCTTTACTATGCTGATGGTGAAAAACGTTACATTATTGCTCCTAACGGACTTCAGGTAGGCGCTACTTTGATGTCAGGTGCAGATGCTGCTCCTGAGATTGGTAACTGTCTTCCTTTGGCAAACATCCCTGTAGGTACAGTGATCCACAACATTGAGTTGCGTCCTGGTCAGGGTGCCTTGTTGGTTCGTTCGGCTGGTAATTTTGCTCAGTTGACTTCTCGTGAGGGCAGTTATTGTGTAATTAAGCTCCCTTCTGGTGAAACACGCCAGATTTTGAGTGCTTGTAAGGCTACAGTTGGTAGTGTTGGTAACTCTGACCACGCTCTTGAACAGTCTGGTAAGGCTGGACGTTCTCGTTGGTTGGGTCGTCGTCCACACAACCGTGGTGTTGTTATGAACCCTGTTGATCACCCAATGGGTGGTGGTGAAGGTCGCCAGAGTGGTGGTCACCCACGTTCACGTAAGGGCTTGTACGCTAAGGGTCTTAAGACTCGCGCACCTAAGAAGCTTTCTAACAAGTATATTATCGAAAGAGCTAACAAAAAATAAAGAGTAAATTATGAGTCGTTCACTTAAAAAAGGTCCATACATCAACGTTTCTCTCGAGAAGAAGATTCTCGCTATGAACGAGAGTGGCAAGAAGAATGTTGTTAAGACATGGGCTAGAGCTTCAATGATATCTCCTGATTTCGTAGGACATACTGTTGCAGTTCATAACGGTAACAAATTTATCCCTGTTTATGTTACAGAGAATATGGTTGGCCACAAGCTTGGAGAGTTTGCTCCAACACGTCGCTTTGGAGGTCACTCTGGTAACAGAAAGTAAGCTAAGGGTTAAACCATTTAAAATTTAAGTAAATAATGGGAGCAAGAAAACATATTGCGGCTGAGAAATTGAAAGAAGCCCGTAAAAACTTGTACTTCGCAAAGTTGGTAGGCGTTCCTTCTTCTCCACGTAAGATGCGCTATGTAGTAGACATGATTCGTGGTATGGAGGTTAACCGTGCACTCGGAGTACTTCGCTTCTCTAAGAAGCAGGCATCAGCTGATGTAGAGAAATTACTTCGTTCAGCTATCGCTAACTGGGAAGCTAAGAATAATCGCAAGGCTGAAGACGGTGAGCTTTATATCAGTAAGGTCTTCGTTGACGAAGGCGTTACAATGAAACGTATGAGACCTGCACCACAGGGTCGTGGTTATAGAATTCGTAAGCGTTCTAACCATGTAACTCTTTTTGTTGATGCAAAAACTAATGACGAAAAATAATTAAGTAGAATGGGACAGAAAGTTAATCCGATTAGTAACCGACTTGGTGTTATCCGTGGTTGGGATTCAAATTGGTTCGGTGGTAAGAACTTCGGTGATAACCTCGTTGAGGATCAGAAAATCCGTAAGTATCTTAACGAGCGTCTTGCTAAAGCAAGCATTTCTCGTATTATTATCGAACGTACATTGAAACTTGTTACCATTACTATTTGTACAGCCCGTCCAGGTATTGTCATTGGTAAAGGTGGTCAGGATGTAGATAAGTTGAAGGAAGAGTTGAAGAAGCTTTATAAGAAAGATATTCAGATCAACATCTTCGAGGTTAAAAAGCCTGAACTTGATGCTACTATCGTTGGTAAGAATATTGCGACTCAGATTGAGCACATGATTGCTTATCGTCGCGCTATCAAGATGGCAGTTGCTAACACCATGCGTGCTGGTGCTGAGGGTATCAAGGTACAGATTACAGGTCGTCTGAATGGTGCTGAAATGGCACGTAAAGAAATGTACAAAGAGGGTCGTACTCCTCTTCATACATTCCGCGCAGACATCGACTACTGCCAGTGCGAGGCACTTACAAAGGTAGGTTTGCTTGGTATTAAGGTTTGGATTTGCCGTGGTGAGGTTTATGGTAAGGCTGATCTTACTCCAAACTTCTCACAGGACAATAAGAGCAACAACCGTGGTAACGGTCGCTCTAACAACCGTGGTGGTAATCGTAAAAGAAACAATAACCGTTAAATTTTAGAAAGCTATCATGTTACAGCCAAAAAGAGTTAAATATAGAAGACCTCAAGATGGTCGTGGCAACAAAGGCAACGCTCACAGAGGTACACAATTGGCTTTCGGTTCTTTTGGTATCAAAACTCTTGAATCAAAGTGGATCGATAGTCGTCAGATTGAGGCAGCTCGTGTGGCATTGAACCGCTATATGAACCGTCAAGGTCAGGTCTGGATTAGAATTTTCCCTGATAAGCCAATCACTCGCAAGCCTGCTGATGTCCGTATGGGTAAAGGTAAGGGTGATCCTGCAGGATGGGTTGCACCTGTTACACCAGGTAGAATTCTCTTCGAAGTTGAAGGAGTTAGTTTCGATATTGCAAAAGAAGGTCTTCGCCTTTGCGCTCAGAAACTTCCTGTTAAGACTAAGTTTATTGTTAGACGTGATTACGATAAAAACGCTTAATTATGAAGATTGCAGAAATTAAAAATATCGAGACCAAAGAATTGGTTGAGAAGTTGGAGGCAGCTGTTGATGCTTTGAACAAGAAGAAGATCAATCATAATGTAACTCCACTTGAGAATCCATCAGAGATTAAGGTTGCTCGTCGTGATATTGCACGTATGAAAACTGAACTTCGTCAGAGAGAACTTAACAAATAATAATGGTCCAGATGGAAACAAGAAATTTAAGAAAAGTAAGACAGGGTGTTGTTATTAGCAACAAGATGGATAAAACCATTGTTATTGCAGCTAAGTTCAAGGAGATGCACCCTATTTATGGTAAATTTGTCCAGAAGACAAAGAAGTACCATGCACATGACGAGAATAATGAGGCTAACGTAGGTGATACTGTTATGATCATGGAGACTCGTCCTCTGTCTAAGACAAAGAGATGGAGATTAGTACAAATTGTTGAAAAAGCTAAGTAATTATGATACAGACTGAATCAAGACTTACAGTATGTGATAACAGCGGTGCTCGTGAGGCTCTTTGCATTCGAGTTCTCGGTGGTACAGGCCGTCGTTACGCTAGCGTTGGTGACGTTATTGTTGTTGCAGTCAAGAACGTTATCCCATCAAGTGATTTGAAGAAGGGTGCAGTATCAAAGGCTTTGATTGTTCGCACAAAGAAGGAAATTCGTCGTGCAGATGGTTCTTACATCCGTTTCGATGACAACGCTTGTGTATTGCTTAACAATGCAGGTGAGCTTCGTGGTAGCCGTATCTTCGGTCCTGTTGCTCGTGAGCTTCGTGCAGTAAATATGAAAGTCGTTTCTTTGGCACCTGAGGTTCTTTAATATTTAAAAAGTAAGAAGTAATGAGTAAGTTACATATTAAGAAAGACGATACCGTTATCGTTATTGCCGGTGCAGATAAGGGCAAGACTGGTAAGGTGCTTAAGGTCCTCGTTGAGGAGAACCGTGCTATCGTAGAAGGTGTGCACATGGTTTCTAAGAGCACTAAGCCATCTGCTAAGAATCCTCAGGGAGGTATTGTTAAGCAGGAGGCTCCTATTCATATCTCAAATTTGAGTTTGATTGATCCTAAGAGTGGCAAGGCTACTCGTGTTGCTATCAAGCATGAGGGTAAAAACGTTGTTCGCATCGCTAAAAAGTCAGGGGAGGAAATCAAGTAATGGATACAGCACAGTTAAAGAAAGTATATAAGGAGACAATCGCTCCTGCTCTTCAGAAGCAGTTCAACTACTCTTCAGCTATGGAGATTCCAGTATTGAAGAAGATTGTCATCAATCAGGGTCTTGGTGATGCTACTCAGGACAAGAAAATTGTTGATGTAGCAATCAATGAGATTACTGCTATCACCGGTCAGAAGGCTGTTGCTACATATTCTAAAAAGGATATTGCAAACTTCAAGCTTCGTAAGAAGATGCCTATCGGTGTTATGGTAACATTGCGTCGTGAGCGTATGTACGAGTTCTTGGAGAAGCTCGTTCGTGTTTCTCTTCCTCGTATTCGCGACTTCAAGGGTATTGAGAGCAAGTTTGATGGTCGTGGTAACTATACATTAGGTATCACAGAGCAGATTATCTTCCCTGAGATTAATATCGATGAGATCGATCGTATTCAGGGTATGAATATTACCTTCGTAACAACAGCTAAGACTGATGAAGAAGGTTTTGCTCTTTTGAAGGCCTTTGGTCTTCCATTCAAGAACGCAAATAAAGATTAAGAGATATGGCAAAAGAATCAATGAAAGCTCGCGAGGTTAAGCGTGCAAAGCTTGTAGCTCGTTACGCTGAAAAGCGCGAAGCACTGAAAAAGATTATTGCAACTTCTAATGATCCAGCCGAAGCATACGAGGCAGCTCGTAAGCTTCAGGCTATCCCTAAGAATGCAAACCCAATCCGTCTTCACAATCGTTGCAAGATTACTGGTCGTCCAAAGGGTTATATCCGTCAGTTCGGTATTTCTCGTATCCAGTTCCGTGAGATGGCTTCTGCTGGTTTGATTCCAGGTGTAAAGAAGGCTAGCTGGTAATCCTTTCAAAGGTAAGAATATTTTTTTATTTAATATTGTCGGGGTAGTCCCGATTAATTAAACATTTATATTTTATGACAGATCCAATAGCAGATTATCTGACAAGACTCAGAAATGCAATCATGGCTCATCACCGTGTTGTAGAAGTTCCTGCGTCTAACTTGAAGAAAGAGATCACTAAGATCCTCTTCGAGAAAGGTTACATCCTCAATTACAAGTTTGTAGAGGATGGTCCTCAGGGCTCAATTAAGGTTGCCTTGAAGTACAACCCAACTACAAAGCAAAACGCTATCAAGTGTTTGAAGCGCGTGTCAACTCCAGGTTTGCGTAAGTATACCGGTTACAAGGACATGCCAAGAGTTATTAACGGATTAGGTATTGCAATCTTATCTACATCCAAAGGTGTAATGACAGACAAAGAAGCTTCTGATCTTAAGATCGGTGGCGAGGTTCTTTGCTATATTTATTAATTGGAGGCTTTTATATGTCTAGAATAGGAAAATTGCCAATTAGTATCCCTGCAGGTGTTACTGTAAATTATGATGAGGCTTCTCATGTTTGTACAGTAAAGGGCCCTAAGGGTGAACTTTCTCAGTGGATTGATCCATCTATCAAGTTTAATAATGCAGATGGTCATATTAGCTTTGAAATCGATGAAAATAGTCCTGTAAATATTAAGCAGAAGCAGGCTTTCCACGGTTTGTATCGCTCTCTCGTTAACAACATGGTTGTTGGTGTAAGCGCTGGTTATACAAAGGTTTTGGAATTGGTAGGTGTTGGTTATCGTGTTTCTAACCAGGGTAATATCATTGAGTTTGCTTTGGGTTACACTCACCCTATTTTCATCCAGTTGCCTAAGGAGATTAAGGTTGAGACTAAGTCTGAAAGAAACCAGAACCCAATCTTGACATTGGAGTCTTGCGACAAGCAGTTGTTGGGACTCGTTTGTGCAAAAATTCGTTCTTTCCGCAAGCCTGAGCCTTATAAAGGTAAGGGTATTCTCTTTAAGGGTGAAGTTATTCGCAGAAAGTCTGGTAAGAGTGCTTCAGCTAAGTAATTTTAATTATTTACGATTATGACAACAAAGAAAGTAGAAAGACGAATTAAGATAAAGTTCCGCATTCGTAAGAGTGTGAACGGTACAGCTGAGCGTCCACGTCTTAGTGTATTCCGCTCTAACAAGCAGATTTACGCTCAGGTTATTAACGATTTGACAGGCACTACACTTGCATCAGCTTCTTCACTCGGTTTGGAGAAGATGCCTAAGCAGGAGCAGGCAACTAAGGTTGGCGAGCTCATTGCTGAGAAGGCTAAGGCTGCTGGCGTTGAGGCAGTAGTTTTCGACCGTAATGGTTACCTTTACCATGGTCGTGTAAAGCAGTTGGCTGAAGGTGCTCGTAATGGTGGTCTTAAATTTTAAACGATTATGGCAATGGATAAAGTAAAAGTAAATAACGAAGAAGTACTTAAGGATCGCTTGGTTGCTATCAACCGTGTAACTAAGGTTACAAAGGGTGGTCGTACTTTCACATTCGCTGCTATCGTCGTTGTAGGTGACGGTAATGGCGTAATCGGCTACGGCCTTGGTAAGGCAGGTGAGGTTACTGCTGCTATCGCAAAGGGTACTGAAGCTGCTAAGAAGAACTTGGTAAAGGTTCCTGTACTCAAGGGTACTGTTCCTCATGAGGTTGAAACTTCATTTGGTGGTGCTAAGGTTCTTATTAAGCCAGCTGCAGCCGGTACAGGTTTGAAGGCCGGTGGTGCTATGCGTGCTGTACTTGAGAGCGTAGGTATCAAGGATGTCATCGCTAAGTCTAAGGGTTCTTCAAATGCCCACAACCTTGTGAAGGCTACTATCGCAGCTCTTGCAGAGATGCGTGATGCTTATACTGTAGCAGGTGAGCGTGGTATCAGTATGGATAAAGTATTTAACGGTTAATTAGGAAAAATCGAATATGGCAACAATTAAAATCAAGCAGATTAAGAGTAAAATCGGTGCTCCAGTAGATCAGAAGCGTACTCTCGCTTGTCTTGGTCTCCACAAGATTTCTCAGGTTGTTGAGGTAGAGGATACTCCTAGCAACCGTGGTATGATCCGTAAGGTTCATCACCTCGTAAGTGTAGTTGATTAATTAATCTTTTTAAATTAGGAACGATTATGAAATTAAATAATTTGAAACCTGCTGCAGGTTCTACCCATTCACGTCGTCGTATTGGTCGTGGTCCAGGTTCTGGTCTCGGTGGTACTTCTACACGTGGTCATAAGGGTGCCAAGGCTCGTTCTGGTTATAAGAGAAAGATTGGTTTCGAAGGTGGTCAGATGCCATTGCAGCGTCGTGTTCCAAAGGCTGGTTTTAAGAATATCAACCATAAGGAGTACTTCGCAGTAAACCTTTCAACTCTTCAGGCTCTTGCTGAAGCAAAGAACCTTACTAAAATCGGTATTGAGGAACTTAAGGCTGCTGGCCTCACAAACGGCAAGGAGCTTGTAAAGGTTCTCGGTAACGGTGAACTTAAAGCAAAATTGGAAGTTGAAGCTAATGCTTTCTCAAAGACTGCCGAAGAAGCAATCAAGGCAGTAGGTGGTAACGCAACTATAATCTAAGTAAATGAAAAAGTTTATTGAGACACTAAAGAACTGTTGGAAGATAGAGGATCTCCGTCAGAGACTCCTCATTACTCTTCTGTTTACGGCTATTTACCGTTTTGGCTCGTTTGTGGTACTTCCAGGTATCAATCCGGGCATGTTGGAAAAACTTCAGTCGCAGACCTCTGGCGGTCTTATGTCGCTATTGGACATGTTCTCTGGTGGTGCATTTTCCAATGCATCTATCTTTGCACTCGGAATTATGCCTTATATCTCAGCTTCAATCGTTATGCAGCTTCTTGCTGTTGCTGTACCTTATTTCCAGAAGATGCAGCGCGAGGGCGAGAGCGGCCGCAAAAAAATACAATGGTATACTAGAGTCCTGACTGTGGCCATTTTGGTCTTTCAGGCTCCTAGTTACCTTTTGAATTTGAAAATGCAGGCTGCTAATGCTCTAGCCACAGGTATTAGTTGGACGGTATTCATGATACCGGCAACAATTATCTTGGCTGCAGGTAGTATGTTTATCCTTTGGTTAGGTGAGCGTATCACTGACAAGGGAGTAGGTAATGGTATCTCTCTTATTATTATGATTGGTATTATCGCCCGCTTGCCACAGGCTTTCGTTCAGGAGGTAACTTCTCGCTTGCAGGCAATTTCTGGTGGTGGTCTTATCATGTTCATTGTAGAGATTCTTATCCTTTATGCTGTAGTTTGTGCTTCAATACTTTTGGTACAAGGTACACGTAAGATCCCTGTTCAGTATGCTAAACGCTTGGTTGGAAATAAGCAATATGGTGGTGCGCGTCAGTACATCCCTTTGAAGCTTTTTGCAGCTAACGTAATGCCTATCATCTTTGCACAGGCTTTAATGTTTATTCCATTGGCAATAGTTCGCTATCAGTCTGAAAATGCTAGTAGTGTTGTTCAGCAGTTGATGGATAATCGTAGTTTGCTATATAATGTTGTTTATGTAATCTTGGTTATTGCATTTACTTATTTCTATACAGCTATTACATTGAATCCTACTCAGATGGCTGAGGATATGAAACGTAACAATGGTTTCATTCCTGGCGTAAAACCAGGAAAGGATACAGCTGAGTACATTGATACCGTAATGTCTCGTATTACTTTACCAGGTTCGTTATTTATTGCGTTTATTGCAATCATGCCTGCATTAGCAGGACTTCTCGATGTACAGCAAGCTTTCTCTCAATTCTTTGGAGGTACATCTCTATTGATTTTGGTTGGTGTTGTCATTGACACATTACAACAAGTCGAGAGTCATTTGCTTATGCGCCACTATGATGGTCTTTTGAATTCAGGCCATACGCGTCAGGGTGGTGTTGCTGCATATTAATCTTTTTCTTTTGAAATGAGAAATTTCTGAAGACAGAAGATGAAATTATTCAGAGTGCAGTTTTACTTCATCTTCAAGTAAAGCTGACTTGAATTTACTATATTATGTGAGACGACTCTCCATTTGGATAGGTAATTCCTCATCCACTTGGAGAGCCTTTTCCCGCTAATATGTCATCTAATTATGATTTTTATCTGATAGTGATGGCACAAAGTTGCTCGAAAAGATAAAGCACAATTTTATCTTCATTCGTAGAAGTTTAACATTAAGAAGGACAAATATTTATATTATGGCAAAACAAGCCGCTATTGAGCAAGATGGAACAATTGTAGAAGCATTGTCAAATGCGATGTTCCGAGTAGAATTAGAGAATGGAGTTGACATCACAGCTCATATCTCTGGTAAGATGAGAATGCATTACATCAAGATTTTACCTGGTGATAAGGTAAAGGTGGAGATGAGCCCATATGACCTTACCAAAGGTAGAATTGTTTTTAGATACAAATAATAATCATATATAAGGTTATGAAGACAAGAGCATCATTAAAGAAGCGTTCAGCTGACTGTAAGATCGTTCGTCGTAAAGGTCGTCTGTTCGTTATCAACAAGAAGAACCCTAAGATGAAATTACGTCAGGGTTAATGTTAAAGTATTGTAAAAGTGCCGTTATTTCAAAAAATAGTTGTACTTTTGCACCGCTTTAAACGAAAGGTATTAATTTTTTAATTATTTATTTAAACAATGGCAATAAGAATTGTTGGAGTAGATTTGCCCCAGAATAAGCGTGGCGAAATCGCATTGACCTATATCTACGGTATTGGTCGAAGTAGTTCAGCAAAGATATTGGATAAGGCCGGTGTAAACCGTGACCTGAAGGTTAGCGAGTGGTCTGATGACCAGGCAGCTAAGATCCGTGAAATTATCGGCGCTGAGTTCAAAGTTGAAGGTGATCTCCGTTCTGAGATCCAGATGAACATTAAGCGACTGATGGATATTGGTTGCTATCGTGGAGTTAGACATCGTAATGGTCTTCCAGTTCGCGGTCAGAGCACAAAGAATAATGCTCGTACACGTAAGGGTAAGAAGAAGACTGTTGCTAATAAGAAGAAGGCTACTAAGTAATTCTGAAGGAGGAAATTAATTATGGCAAAGCAAAAAGCAACATCTAAGAAGAGAAATGTACGCGTTGACGCTATCGGTCAGCTTCACGTTCATAGCTCATTCAATAACATTATTGTATCTCTTGCTAACAATGAGGGTCAGATCATTTCTTGGTCTTCTGCTGGTAAGATGGGTTTCCGTGGTTCTAAGAAGAACACTCCTTATGCTGCTCAGATGGCTGCTGAGGATTGTGCAAAGGTCGCTTTTGATCTTGGTCTTCGTAAGGTTAAGGCTTATGTTAAGGGTCCAGGTAATGGTCGTGAGTCTGCTATCCGTGCTATTCACGGTGCAGGTATCGAGGTTACTGAAATCGTTGACGTAACTCCATTACCACACAATGGTTGCCGTCCTCCAAAGCGTCGTCGTGTATAACGCTTGAGGTTAGCATTATTAATTAAGATACAAACAATATAGCATTTATATAATATTATGGCTAGATATATAGGTCCGAAATCTAAAATTGCGCGTCGTTTTGGTGAGCCAATCTTCGGCGCTGACAAAGTTTTGTCCAAGAGAAACTTCCCTCCTGGACAGCATGGCAACAACCGTCGTCGTAAGATGTCTGAGTACGGTGTCATGTTGGCAGAGAAGCAGAAAGCTAAGTACACTTATGGTGTATTAGAGCGTCAGTTCCGTAATATGTTTGATAAGGCTGCTAAGGCTGATGGTATTACTGGTGAGGTTCTTCTTCAGAATCTCGAGTGCCGTCTTGATAACGTTGTATTCCGTCTTGGTATCGCTCCAACACGTGCTGCTGCGCGTCAGTTGGTTGGTCACAAGCACATCGTTGTTGATGGTAAGGTAGTTAATATCCCTTCATTCGCAGTTAAGCCTGGTATGGTTGTTGGTGTTCGTGAGAAGTCTAAGTCTCTCGAGGTTATCGAAGCAGCTCTTGCAGGTTTCAATCATAGCAAGTACCCATGGATTGAGTGGGACGATAATTCAAAGAGCGGTAAGTTCTTGCACAAGCCAGAGCGTGCCGACATTCCAGAGAATATTAAGGAGCAGTTAATCGTTGAGTTGTACTCTAAATAAATCATTACATTAATGGCGATATTAGCATTTCAAAAACCTGATAAAGTAGTAATGTTAGAGGCTGATAACAAGTTCGGAAAGTTTGAATTCCGTCCTTTGGAGCCTGGCTTCGGTGTTACCATTGGTAACGCCTTGCGCCGCATTCTCCTTTCATCATTGGAGGGTTATGCTGTTAACACTATCCGCATTGCGGGTGTTGAGCATGAGTTCTCTTCAGTTCCTGGTGTAAAGGAAGATGTTACTAACATTATCTTGAATCTCAAACAAGTTCGATTCAAGCAAGTAGTAGAAGAATTCGAGAATGAGAAAGTTAGTATCACCGTTGAGAATTCTACAGAATTCAAAGCAGGTGATATCGGTAAGTATCTGACTGGATTTGAAGTGTTAAACCCTGATTTGGTGATTTGTCATTTAGATGCCAAAGCTTCGATGCAGATCGATTTGACTATTAATAAGGGACGCGGTTATGTTCCTGCTGATGAGAATCGTCAATTCTGCACTGACGTTAACGTTCTCCCAATCGATTCCATCTACACCCCTATCCGTAATGTAAAGTACGCTGTAGAACCATATCGTGTTGAGCAAAAGACCGACTATGATAAGCTCGTACTTGAAATTACAACAGATGGTTCCATTAGTCCAAAGGATGCACTGAAAGAGGCTGCGAAGATTCTTATTTATCACTTCATGCTCTTCTCTGATGAGAAGATTACTCTTGAGACTCAGGATCAGGAGAGCAATCAGGAGTTTGATGAAGAGGTTCTTCATATGCGCCAGTTGCTTAAGACTCGTCTCGTAGACATGAATCTTAGTGTTCGTGCCCTCAACTGCTTGAAGGCAGCTGATGTCGAGACTCTTGGTGATTTGGTTCAGTTTAACAAGACTGACCTCTTGAAGTTCCGCAACTTTGGTAAGAAATCGCTCTCAGAGCTTGATGATTTGCTCGAGAGTCTGAATCTGTCTTTTGGAACTGATATTTCAAAGTATAAATTAGACAAGGAATCTTAAAGGTTCGTAGTCCAAAAAGCAAAAACAAAAAATGAGACATAATAAGAAATTCAACCATTTAGGTCGTACTGCTTCTCATCGTAGCGCGATGTTGGCTAACATGGCTTCATCACTTATCTTGAGCGAGCACAAAAGAATCACTACGACCCTCGCAAAGGCAAAGGCTCTTAAGAAGTATGTTGAGCCATTGATTACTCGTTCTAAGAACGATACAACAACTTCACGTCGTGTAGTTTTCCGTTATCTTCAGAATAAGTATGCTGTTAAGGCTCTCTTCGGTGAGGTAGCTGAGAAGGTAGCTAACCGTCCAGGTGGTTACACTCGCGTAATCAAGTTGGGTACCCGTCAGGGTGATGCAGCTGAGATTGCTTTCATCGAGCTCGTTGACTTTGATGAGAATATGGCTAAGACTCAGAAGGCTGCTGCTAAGAAGACTCGTCGTAGTCGTAAGGCAACAAAGGCTGAAGAGGCTCCTGTAGCTGAGACTGAGGCTCCTGCAACTGAGGAGGCTCCAAAGGCTGAATAATTTTCAATCATCTCAGATAAATTTAGCGTCCTTGTCTTGACAAGGGCGCTTTTTTTGTCCCTTTTTCAAAACTATCTGCTCTTTTAGGGTTTTTCCTAATCATTATTAGGGATTTTTTTGCTTTTGTTCTTTTAGTTCTTTGTATCTTTGCAGCAGAAATTTAAAGCTTATTGAAGATGAAAAAGATTATGCTTTTTGTAGCTTGCTCTTCTTTGCTGTTGAGTAGCTGCGATACTTATACGGGAAGTGGTGCTTATGCTGGTGCCACATTTGGTTCTATTCTTGGTTCTGCTATCGGTGGCTTGTCTGGTGGTCCTAGAGGTTCTGATATGGGTACTATCATTGGCATGGCTGGTGGTGCTGCCGTTGGAGCGGCCATTGGTAGTCAGGCTGACCAGAAATCCCAGCAGCAAAGAGAATCTGTTTATCGAGATAGATCATACCGTGATCATCACTCTTATCAGGATGGAGTTTATCAGCAATCTTCACCTGCTTATTCCAATGACGAAATCTTTGATTCAACTAATTCTGGTGATGATAGGATTTATGATTTCAATGATAGGGATTATACAGGAAGTTATAGTGCTCAGCAGCCTGTAGCTACTATTCCTAGTTCTACACTAGAAGAACTTGGCCAGAATTATGCTTATTCATCATCTTTGGAAATATTGAATGCTCGTTTTGTTGACTCAAATGAGGACAATACTTTGAATCGGAATGAAACAGCCAAGGTTATTTTTGAAATCCGAAATAACGGAGCTTACACGTTGTATGATGTAGTTCCAACCGTTATTGAGACTACCGGCAATAAGCATATTTTCATATCCCCAAGTGTTCATGTAGAAAGTATTGCTCCTGGCCATGTGATTCGTTATACAGCAATGGTCAAGGCTGATAACCGTTTGAAGAATGGTACTGCTTGTTTCTGTGTTTCAGTGATACAAGGCGGTAAGACGATTTCCAAGGTTAATCAGTTTGATATTCCGACAAAATCCAGATAAGATTCCGGTAAGATCATGAATTTGTATGATAGTATCTTATTTTAGGATTCTGTTATATATAAAAAGGTAAAGGCGAGAATCAATGATGATTCTCGCCTTTACTTTTTGCTATATCTGTATTGTGTTTTTTTAGTTCAGCCTTTGTCACCTCTTTGCTTTTATGGTGCTCTGTTTTATTTATTACCTTTGAAGTAATTTTATTTGTTTCTTTTTTACTGCTGTGATGATTTTCTTTATTCCTGTCAGTAGTTCCCCACTTGTTAGGAAATTCATATTCAGTTTCAGCCACTTCGAAATCAATCTTAGGCAATTTTGTGTCCTCTGGCTTGTAAGGAATCGGGTTTTCCACCATTTCAACTTTTACAGTCGCTACGCCTTGTGCAATCATACCAATTTCTTTTGCAGCCTTCCATGATAGGTCAATGATTCTGCCTCTTCCAAACGGACCTCTGTCGATGACTTTTACGATAGTACTCTTGCCATTGCTAAGGTTTGTAACCTTGAGGTGCGTTCCGAAGGGATAAAACCGATGTGCGCATGTTAAACTGTCATGATGTATTCTCTGGCCGCTTGCTGAACGGGCACCTGTTGCTCTCTTAGAGTAATATGATGCCTTGCCGTGCTGGTGCTTTTGTCCGTAGCATGGAACCAGGCTGAATATAGCCAAGATGGCTGTGATGAAAGATTTTGTAACCATATCTTCATATTTTATGGCACAAATATAAAAAAAAATGTTGAAAGATGCAAGTAAATCTCAGAAAATCAGTATCTTTGCACAAACTTTAACTTCATTTATGGAAAATAATATACCTCAGGAGTGGAATAAATTCTACTTGAAAGACGTATCGTTTGTGAATCTGATGATGCGCCGTATCTACAATGTACTGATTGTAGCCAATCCTTACGATGCGTTCATGCTTGAAGATGATGGACGTATCGAAGAGAAGATATATAATGAATATATGGAGCTGGGTCTCCGCTATCCGCCAACCTTTACTCAAGTTTCTACTACCGAAGAGGCTGCTGCTGTGCTGCGTTCTACCGTCATTGATCTGGTGATTTGCATGCCTGGCAATGCTGATAATGATGCCTTCGACGTAGCGCGCGACATCAAGGGTAAGTTTCCCAATATCCATTGTGTTGTTCTTACGCCTTTCTCTCATGGTATTACCAAGCGTATGCAGAATGAAGACTTGAGTATCTTCGATTATGTCTTCTGCTGGCTTGGCAACACCAATCTTATTCTTTCTATCATCAAGCTGATAGAGGATAAGATGAATCTTGAACATGACATACTGGAAGCAGGCGTGCAGATGATTCTGCTGGTAGAAGATTCTATCCGTTTCTATAGTTCTATATTGCCTAATCTCTATAATTATATATTGGAGCAGAGCAAGAACTTTTCTCAGGAGGCTCTGAACCGGCATGCAGCTACCATGCGTATGCGTGGCCGTCCTAAGGTGGTCTTGGCTCGTACTTACGAGGAAGCCCAGAAACTGTATGACAAGTATTCTGATAACACGTTGGGTGTAATCAGCGATGCACGTTTCCCGTTAAAGAGTGCTGCCAAAGCTTTTGGTAATGAGGTGATGCCTGAAGAGAAGCCTAAGCATCGTACGGATACTTTCGGTCGCGAGAAATGTCCGGATGCAGGTTTGCAACTCTTCCGTTATATCAGGAAGAACGATCCTTTCGTTCCGCTTATCATAGAAAGTTCTGAAAGTGAGAACCGTGCGAAGGCAGAGGCTGAAGGTTTCCGCTTTGTTGACAAGAACTCGAAGAAGATGAGCGTAGATCTTCGCCGTCTGATGGAAGAGCACATGGGCTTTGGCGATTTCATATTCCGTGATCCTAAGACTCATGAGGAGATTATGCGCATTCATAGTTTGAAGGAATTGCAGGATAACATCTTCAATATTCCTAACGATTCCATGCTCTATCATATCAGCCGCAACCACATGAGCCGTTGGCTTTGTGCTCGTGCCATCTTCCCTGTATCAGCTTTCCTGAAGCATGTTACCTGGGAGAAATTGCAGGATGTGGATGCTCACCGACAGATTATCTTCGATGCCATCGTGCAGTATCGCCACATGAAAAACATCGGTGTAGTGGCTGTTTTCGACCGCATGAAGTTTGACAGGTATGCCCACTTTGCCCGTATCGGAGAAGGCTCCCTGGGCGGAAAGGGTAGAGGTCTTGCATTCCTGGACAACATCATCAAGCGCCATCCTGAGTTCAACCAGTATGAGAATGCCACCGTGCAGATTCCGAAGACCGTGGTGCTCTGTACCGATATCTTCGACGAGTTCATGATGAGCAACAATCTCTATCCGATAGCTTTGAGTGATGCTAGCGATGATGAGATTCTGAAGCACTTCCTGCATGCCCAGCTGCCCGATTCGCTGATAGCCGACTTCTTCACCTTCTTTGAGGCAACCAGGAGTCCTATCGCAATCCGTTCAAGTTCGCTGCTCGAAGATGCCCACTATCAGCCGTTTGCCGGTATCTATTCTACCTATATGATTCCGTATCTGGAAGATAAGTATCAGATGCTGCAGATGCTGGCCTGTGCCATCAAGGGTGTCTATGCTTCTGTGTTCTATCGCGACTCGAAGGCTTACATGACCGCAACGAGCAATGTCATCGATCAGGAAAAGATGGCTGTTATCTTGCAGCAGGTTGTGGGCAAAGACTATGGTACAAGGTTTTATCCTACCATGAGCGGTGTGCTCCGTTCGCTCAATTATTATCCGATAGGAGATGAAGAGGCTGAAGAGGGTATAGCCAGTCTTGCCTTGGGCTTGGGTAAATATATCGTAGATGGAGGTCAGACCCTTCGTGTTTGTCCTTACCATCCGAATCAGGTGCTCCAGACATCTGAAACCGAGCTGGCTCTGCGCGACACCCAGACCCAGTTCTATGCGTTGGATATGAAGCATGTGGGCAATGATTTCAAGGTGGATGATGGCTTTAATATCCTCAAACTTCGGGTGAAGGATGCCGTAGAAGACCAGAGCCTTACCTATATCGCATCTACTTTCGATCCATACGATCAGGTCATCAATGATGGAGTCTATGAGAATGGCCGCAAACTGATAACCTTCTCAAGTGTGCTCCAGCATGGAGTGGTGCCTTTGCCAGAGATACTGCAGATGTCGATGAAGTATGGAGCAGGGGCTATGCGCAGACCTGTGGAGATAGAGTTTGCCTGCAATATCAATAATGACAGGACTTGCGAATTCTATCTTCTTCAGATTCGTCCTATCGTCGATGCCAAGGAGATGCTTGATGAAGATGTGAAGGCTATCCCTGATGCCGACTGCCTGTTGCGTTCGCACAATTCGCTGGGTCATGGCATCAGCGAAGATGTGGTTGATGTGGTTTATGTGAAGTATGATGACCACTTCTCTGCGATGAATAATTTTTATGTAGCCGATGATATAGAACGAATCAACCGCAAGTTCCTTGCTGACGGCAAGAACTATGTGCTGATAGGTCCTGGCCGTTGGGGCTCCAGCGACCATTATCTGGGTGTACCTGTAAAGTGGCCGCATATCAGCGCTGCCCGGGTTATTGTAGAGGTGGCTCTGAAGAATTACAATATCGATCCTAGTCAGGGTACTCACTTCTTCCAGAACCTCACCTCTTTTGGCGTGGGATACTTTACTGTAGATACAAATACAGGTGAAGGCGGCTTTGTAAATAAGGAAATTCTGGATGCCATGCCGGCTGTAGAGGAGACGCAATATGTCCGTCATGTACGCTTTGAGCACCCGATGAGAATTCTGATGGATGGTAAGAAGCAGGAAGGAGCCGTCTTGATTCCGAAGGAATGACGGGAAGAGTTGTCTCTGAATAGACATCAGAAACGTTCTATTTCTAGTTAAAGATGTATTTACAGTAGGATAAAATCTTCGTTCATCGACGCTGAATGTCCGTTCAGCGACGTTGAACCGCCGTTCATCGACGCTGAACCGCCGTTCAACGTCTATGAACGGAGATTTCATCTGATAGTAAAGACAATTTTATTTGATATAAACAACAAATAATCCTGGGAATGTTTGGAATTTCCATCGAAAAGCCTTACCTTTGTTCCCAGCTAAAATGAATGCCTTATGAATATGTTAACAGAACAACAGACAGAAACAAATCAGACAAGCGACAGGAAGTATCTTGTCCCGTTCATTCTCATTACGTCGCTCTTCTTTTTGTGGGGCTTCGCTCGTGCCATTCTGGATGTACTCAACAAACACTTCCAGAATGCGCTGCACATCAGTATTACTCATTCCGCCCTTATTCAGGTTACCACCTATCTGGGTTATTTCCTGATGGCAATACCTGCTGGCTTCTTTATCAACCGGTATGGTTATCGCCGTGGCGTGGTTTTTGGTCTGCTCCTCTTTGGTATTGGCGCCTTACTCTTTATCCCGGGTGCTGCGGTGGGCAGTTTCTCTGCATTCCTGCTCTGTCTTTTCATTATCGGGTGCGGTCTGGTGTTTCTGGAAACAGCCGCCAATCCCTATGTTACCGAACTGGGTGCCAAGGAAACAGCTACCAGCCGACTGAACTTATCGCAGTCGTTTAATGGATTGGGTGGCATTTTCGCCACACTTTGCATCGGTCAGTTCCTCTTCAACCAGACCGAAGAGGGCGGCAATGTGGTGGTGCCTTATACCATTCTGGGTATTCTGGTGCTGGTGATAGCTCTGGTTTTCTCGCGTGTAGATTTACCGGAAATCAGTCATGTGGCAACAGCAGAAGATGAGGCAGCCGGTTCTAATATCAGCAAACTCTTTTCCCATCACAAGATGTTCGTGTTTGGACTTCTGGCTTTGCTGAGCTATGAAGTGGCAGAGATTTCAATCAATTCCTACTTCATCAATTTCGTTACGGGCATGAAATGGATGGACGACCGCACGGCTTCCGTAGCCCTGACTTGTGCGCTGGCATTCTTTATGGTAGGCAGATTTCTCGGTTCCTGGATTATGCGCCGAATCAAGGCAACAACAATGTTGCTGATCTGCGCTGTGGGGTGTGTTGTCTGTATACTTTTAGTCCTGTCAAATCTGGGTAAGCTGTCGCTGGTAGCCCTGCTTTGCAACTATATGTTCGAGGCCATCATGTTTCCTACCATCTTCAGTATCGCTCTCACGGGGTTGGGCAACCTTACCAAGACAGCCTCTTCGCTTCTGATGATGACGCCAATCGGAGGTTGCGGTTTCCTGTTGATGGGACTCATCGCCGACCGTACTCATTTCACGCTTCCTTTTCTGGTACCGCTCGTAGGATTTGTCATCGTTCTGGCTTATGCGGCTCGTGAATATAAACTTGCCAAGAAGTAACTGGCGGTTGGGTAGAAAGATGTAAATATAAAGATGTTAAATTGCTAACTGCGTTTAGCAAAAGCTTTGTGTTTTGTGGGGTATTGGTGCGGAATTAACTTTTTTAACTCGATTGCAACACGAAAAATCGAATTATCATTTTGCTGTCTCAAAAGAAAAAGGTAAATTTGCACTCGGTAAGGAAAGAGCCTCATAAGTTCTACACCTTATTATATATAAGAAAAAAAAGAATGTTTCATTAAACAATAAATTAAGTAAAATTATGGCAGTAGATTACAAGAAAATCGGTCTTGTGAACACTAAGGAAATGTTCGCAAGAGCTATCAAGGGCGGTTGGGCCGTTCCTGCTTTCAACTTCAATAACTTGGAGCAGCTCCAGGCTATCATCCAGGCTTCTTCAAACTTGAAGTCACCAGTTATCCTCCAGGTATCTAAGGGCGCTCGTAAGTATGCTAACCCTACTTTGCTCCGTTACTTGGCAGAGGGTGCTGTAGAGTATGCTAAGGAGTTGGGTTGCAACCATCCTGAGATCGTTCTCCACCTCGATCACGGTGATAGCTTCGAGACATGTAAGAGCTGTGTAGACTTCGGTTTCTCTTCTGTAATGATCGACGGTTCTGCTCTTCCATACGAGGAGAACATTGCATTGACAAAGAAGGTTGTTGACTACGCTCATCAGTTCGGTGTAACTGTAGAGGGTGAGCTCGGTGTCCTCGCTGGTGTTGAGGATGACGTAGTTGCTGAGGAGTCTCACTATACAAAGCCTGAGGAGGTTGTTGATTTCGCTACACGTACTGGTGTTGATTCATTGGCTATCTCTATCGGTACTTCTCACGGTGCTTACAAGTTCAAGCCAGAGCAGTGCACACGTGACCCTAAGACTGGTCACCTCGTTCCTCCTCCATTGGCATTCGACGTATTGGCAGCAGTTGAGAAGCAGCTTCCTGGTTTCCCTATCGTTCTCCACGGTTCTTCTTCAGTTCCTCAGGAGTATGTTGATATCATCAACAAGTTCGGTGGTAAGTTGCCAGATGCAGTTGGTATCCCAGAGGAGCAGTTGACTAAGGCTTCTGAGAGCGCTGTTTGCAAGATCAACATCGACTCTGACTCTCGTCTTGCTTTCACAGCAGGTGTTCGTGAGACATTGGCTCTTCACCCAGAGTACTTCGACCCACGTCAGTACTGCGGTAAGGCTCGTGAGTACATGGTTGACCTCTATAGCCACAAGATCAAGGATGTTCTTCATTCTGACAACAAGTTGGCTAACCTCGACTAATCTTCGAGATTTTACAACACAAGATATGAGCGGGAATCCGAAAGGGTTCCCGCTTTTGTTTTATCCCCTTTTTTCCCGCTATCATACAATCTGTCAGCAAGTAATGCGTATTGTGCACGATAACATGAAAATCTTTACATTATTTAACTGAGAAAACTTGCATCTTATTGACTTTTTTCCTATATTTGCAATGTTCAAACGAAAGAACAGGACATGTAAGAGGGGTATAAGCCCTATAGTAAATGATAAGCAATAGTAAATGATAACCAATAGTAAATGATATCACTCCTCCCAACATATCATTTGTGTAATTGTAAAAGATGATTTAAACCGAAAGGTGTTTGTTTTTAAAAGCATCGGATGGTAATGGCCGAAAGGCTGGAATCTGAAGATGACAGGTTTAAATGATAATGAAAACAATTAGTAAATGGTATAACTATGAAGAAGTATTTTATGATGGTCATCGCTATGACTATGATGACAATAGGATTTGTAAGTTGCAGTGCATCTGACGATGAAATGGGTGAAACAGTTAGTCGCGTTACCACCGATGAGTCAGGTTTCTCTTTGCTCAGCTATTCCATGACTGCGGGCTCTGCCGTAAGCGAGGAGTCTAACAGTAAGGCTGAGAATGATGAGAAGTTGGTTTGCAAGATTCTTCCGGGTGGTCAGCTGATGCTGACTCATAAGAATGTAATCTTCGACCAAGGTACAAATATCAAGTTTGCAACTCAGTTGGTTGGCAAGAAGTTAATCATTACCGAAACAGGTGATTATGGAAAGTCTGGTCAGTATGGTTATTATACGCTTGTTGCCAAAGTAGGAACAGTTAAGGATGGTGACTATGTGGTTGTTGTAATGCGCAATAATCACGCCCGTGAGGAGTTCAAGTTGAAGTATGACTCTTCCCGAGCTAATTAAGATACATATAAATAGTAAAATGCAATTCAGATATATAATAAATGATATGAAGTTACAATTATAATGAATGGTATGTTGATATATAATATACGAAGTTAAGACAAATGATAGTAAATGATAGTAAATGATATGTTTATTCAATAACAGATGTCGCTTCTTTCGACCAGTCTAGTTTTACTTTCTGTTTTCATTTCCCCCTAATGCTTCCATGAGCTGTTCTGGTGTACAGTCTTTTAATATCACCTTATTCTCTTTATCCAACAGGTAAATGGTTGGCATGGCTTTGAGTCCGTAAATCGTGCTCAAGCGGTTATCTGCTACGATGCGGAGCAGACTGAAGCTGGCTGGTATTGTCTGTTTGTCGAGCCATGCAGATATCTTGTGGCAGTTCTCGCAGTCAGGATCGTAGAAATATAAGATAACCTTCTTTTCCCGGTAATCGCTCAACTGATGAGGCTTGCCGTCTTCCAGCATAAAACTGATATTGGTAGCCTGTGTGCCAGGCAAGTTCTTTTTTGCCTGTTTCAGTTTAAATTCTATTCTTTCTTTCTCGGTTACATCGAAGTATGGCGATTTAGCCATGTCTTCCAGAAATAGGGCATATACCCTGTCGTTGCGCATGGGCGACTCAGGGTTCTCATAATAATGCTCGATGAGGCTTTCAAACTTCTCTTTAGATGGCTTCTGCTGGTAAGCTTTGGCTGTAAAGGCTGCAATCCCCTTTTGGGCTATTTCCTGGTCGAAACGTGCCAGAATATCGATGAAGTTGACAAAGCCCTGTTCTGCCATCTCCTTGTTTGCCAGTTCCAGGGTGTCGGAAAAGTTGAAGTTGTCCCAATAGTGCTCACTCAGGTATGTTGCACGTTGCTCTACGCTGCGCAGACTGTCTGGCAGAGCAGGGTATGGGAAACTGTTCTGAGCCTTGGTTGGGGATAAGGCTCCAACCAGCATGAAGAAACTGAGGAATATGAATCTTGCCATCATCTTTATATTGGAATTAATAATATTACTAACGGGTGCAAAATTACAAAATAAAATTGAAAGTGGCAAGGTTTTTTATATAAAAAAAAGCCGCGGAACTATAGAAGGTGAGATCACCTCGGCAACTACAGTTCCAACGACCAGTCTAGTTTAATTTATTGGTTCCCGCATTCTATTTGTATAGTAAATGATAATTATTTTATTACCTATTTCATTGATATTTGGGGGCATTTAAATTTTGAAACGATATGCGCCCCGATACAGATATATGAACTAAACTTTTCTAAAACTTACTACTGATAGGTGAATTCAAACTTCACGGCCTTTCCTTGGTTGAAGTTATCAGCCTTCAGCCAGAAGTATCCCTTTTCACCTTTTTTGGCATTCTTGCGTACATTCCTCAACTTAAAGGGATATGTATAGGTTCTTTCGCCTTTTTCCAGAAGGGATACCGGATCTCTCTTGATTACTTCTGCCTTATAGGTAAACCAGCTGTTTGTTTTGCAGTCGTCATTCGTTTCGGCTCCAGTATCACCTATTTCTACCTTCCAGTCTTCTGGATTGATATCATTGGATGCGATTTTGAAATTCACAGGCACCAGTCCGTCAGGATAATCCTTAGGAATGGTGATGGTGAAATCTCCTACACTGTTCAATGCTGCGCCAATATTGTCTCTGTTCTGGAAGTCATAATTAGCCTCACTCACACTATAGAGATGGATGTTTCTATTGAGTCCATGCACTTTGTCGGTGAGGTAGATGATGCCTTCTCGCCAGGTCTTGTCTACCTTGTCCAGCTTGTACTTAATGGTACCGGTACCGGTCTTTGTTGCTTTGTCATAAGTATAGCTGGTAACCTCTGGTGCAGCTGCAGTTGCGTATGCCAGATTCTGGGTCCATATAGCCTCAAAATCGGTAGAAAGTTTTGTAGCGGCATCGCTACCCTTATAAGTGAACTGTACAGTCTGTTCCTTCTTTTCACCTGTATTTACAGTCTTATAAGTACCTCCGACGATAGCCAGTTCGTATTTTCCATCAGAAACTCCCGGAACAATCTGTTCTACTCTAATCCAAGGGTTATTGACCGGTGCACCTTTTATCGCTTCCTCAGAACTTCCTTTGCCATAGCTTTCGTCCAGTTTGTCTATGATGATTCTGTATTCATAGTTACGCTTGATGGCGTATGGCTTGTTGTTTTTATCCTGAAGGTATATGAAATAGAATTTACCATTATACTTTATAGTGACCTTAGCAGGGTCAGTTGGCAAGTTACTTTCTTCAAAGGCTGCTGTCGGATTGTACATTTGCCCATTGCTACCTTTCAGTCTCTTAGTGCTTACGGATGGTGTTATATATGTAGGTTTCCATGTCCAATCTTTGCCTCCTGTAGTATCATCGAACTTCAAGCTGTCTCGATTGAATGGTGCTATAGTTCCGTATTGTACACCATTGAAAACAGATATTCCGAAATCGCTGCTTTTAAGGTTCGCGTTTGCTTTTTTAGCCGCGTCGCTCCAAACTGCAGAAATCTTCGCTCTATCTCTTATAAGATGGATGATGTAGTCTTTTTGTTTGTCGGTATTGGTAAGATACTCCTTCAGTTGATTAGGGGTGTCTCTTTTGATGTATCCCCAATAGCGAGTCATCACTTCTTGCTTTTCTGTATGATTTGTCTCGAAAGTTGTCATAAGCATGTTTTCATGCATTCCTACCCATTTCCATTGAACGTCATGCCCATCTTCATCTTTATCTTTAAGGGAATTATATTGAGCAGTAGCGTTAGCTACTAAGTGGATACGAGAAGTCTTGTTTGGGATTTCTGCCTTGAAATCTCTAAGTACTGAACTTCCGTCCCCATTTATGTCACCTCCTGATACAGCGGTACTGTCTTGCTCAGCTTTTTTCTCACTTGTGATCCAGTAATTACCATCATTGTCTCTATAAAACCCTTTGATGGGGTTGAACTGATCTTTAATATTTCCAAAACCAACAAATTGGCCTTCGTTGTCGAAGCAGAATAGTTTTAAATCATCTTTACTTCTAATACCTTCGTTCATGTAAACAGTACTTCTTGTAGCTGTGTGCTCCTCGAAGCTAGGTATGGCTATATTGAAGTGAGCGGTATAGTAACCATCTTCAGCCTCGTTGCTTGAAGTCTCGTTGTCTACTATACAATCGGTGCAGGCTGTCAACATAAATGTTAACAGCACTGCTATCATACCAATATGTAATCTTATTTGTTTCATATCATTAACCTTCTTTATTCTATACCTTGATCTTCTATTTTCTCGATTTCATCTGGTGTCAAGTCATGTACGCAACGAACATAGGCTCCCTTGTAATTAGCGTTACTTTGTTCTTCAGACTTATCGCCATCGAATGTCCAGTAGGATTCACCTTGTAACAGATCATTAGGAATAGCGTTATTGCCTGATTGTAAACTAATAATTTTTTTAACCTCTTCTTTTGTAGGCAAACGCCAACCGCTTAGATCAAGGTCCTCGCCTTTCTTTGTCTTAGCCTTTTCTTTGTACTGTTTACAGTATTTCTTGGCTTCGTCGTTGCTGCCTATTGATTGCAACCTACTATTGATGGTTGAGGCAATGATGAAAGCAGGTGATACCGTATTGTCATTTTTATCTGATGGCTTTGCCACGCTATAGGTGTTACTACTCTTTGTCACTGAGTGTTGAATCGTGTATAGGTGTTTATTTTGGCATGGATTCAAAGTACCCGTACTTTCTACATTGAGTGAGTAGATACTAGGGTATTTTTTTACAATGATTTTTTGTTTCTTGTTTGATCCGTTTACACAGAGATTGAAAGTGCAGTATACAACGGTGTTGTGCGCTGGATACCCATCGCTGATTTTTATGTAGCCGCAATATCCGTCACCAGTCGTAGTGTTTCGTTGTGATTCTGCACCTCCTGGTTGGTTGATATTGTTCTCATTTTTGTGTATTGTTCCGTTTGAGTCGAACGAATAGTATACGTATTCTTGTATATTACATTCTGCTGATGCCATCCATCTTATACTTTCATCTGTCTTGTTGCCGTCCATTCCTTTCATACTGATTGTGGTAGGATAAACTATCAGATAGTCAGCCTTGTCGCCTTTTACCTTAGTTTCTTCTCCTTGCGTCCATTTCGTAATTTGCCACTTGAGATAACCAAGGTCGTCATCGTAATCAATATCTGTCTTGGTATCCAGATACTTGATGACTGCATTGACGGTATAGATATAGTTGCGGTCTAACTTCTTGTCACCCTGAGGGTCACGAACCGGTATATTCAATACCTTCAGGGTATCCTTTTTAGAATCGTCCTTATATTTAAAGTTGACCTTTGCTACAATCTGTGGCATTGTTTCCTGAGTTTCCCATTGGGTGGAATAACTGTAGGTGGTTACCGTGAAGACCTTATTTCCCTTCTCATCTTTTGCAAATGCTGCCGGGCTCCAGGTATTGTTGTCTGATATGATAGATGGAGTTGCGGTTTGATCAGCACCAGCAAAGATGGTAGTATTGGTATTGTAATTGATGAGTTTCCACTGAACGTCAGAAATATGGTAATCCTTCACCGTAGAAGAGATGTTCAGCTTGATTTTGGCAGCAGCTCTTATCAGTTCTACCTGGATATCCTGTTCTGCCTTTTCTGTAATCTTGTATGAACCATGACTGCTCATCAGAAACAGCTTCTTGCTGTTGTCTGTAGAGTAAGGCATCCAGATATCATCATCCTTCTGGGTAGCTTTCTGAAGTTCATCCAGGCTTTTGCCTTGCAGGCTCTGACTGGCGTTGGCTGCTGCATAGAATGCATAACTTTGACCTGATTGGAGGTTCAGGCTCTCCTTCCAGTTGCCCGAACCCAGTTCCTCTGCTTTGTTCTCTGCAGGGGCGTCGAACAGACTGTCTATTCTGCGTTTGCTGGATGTTGGTTCGAACATCTTAAAGTCAAGAGAAGACAGAGTTTTTTCATGAAGATTCTCTTCTTCCTTCACTCTTGTGGTCTGCAGGTCGTTGACCATGGGAGTCATGCTCAGCTGTTGTGCAGCCGAACCGTTTCCCAGTTCGTCTTCAGCTGAGCATCCTGCCATGAGCCATCCTGCCGTAAGAGCCAAGATGCATTTTGCGAATCTTATGTCTATATATAACTTCTTCATGATGAATGTTATTTTCTGTTGTCTTTATAATACTTGTTCAAAGTGAATATCCTTACCGGCGAATTTGCCCTTCTTGCATCCATTATATTTGAAACCTGGATTCAGGACAAACTTATCGTTTGGATATTTGGTCAGGAAAACCTGCGCCTTTACATTGTGTGGCTTTGCCAGATCCAGTCTGTTTTTCGGAACCACATAGAAGTAGAGCGTCTTCTTCTCACCACTTTTATTGATGATGAAATCATCTATATGATAAGTATATCCAATTATTTTGTCTCCATCGTTTTGGTCTGAAATGTTTGTATCGTAAACCGGTTCTTTTTCCTCATAATTGCCATCCTTATCGCATTCTACGAATCCGAACATCGGGTTGTCTGTCTGGAGAATCCAAGGCTTACCTTTGGTATCGATATCCTCGAGCGTAATCATCGGTCCGCGTTTAGGGAAACCGTAATATACCTTGTAGCCCCAGTCTGTCTTTCCGCTGTCAGGGATTTCAACATTCGTAGAGGCATCGATGAAATCGAATGTTCCTCCATCCTTCCATTCCTGAATGGTAGGAGTAACGGTGAGCATGCCCATCTGTCCGTTGAGGAAATAACCATAAACTACCAGTTCTCTGTTTCTGATAGCATTTCCTTCAGAAGGAATATTGAAGGTCACGTGATTCTCGGTTACTCCACCATCTAATGAATAGTAGATGGTGCCTTTGATGGCTTTGTTGGTCTCACGGAGATAACAGAGATCATGAGATTTGATTTCTTCCTTATTAAAAGCATCTAAATATTCCTGGGCAGACTGATCACTCTTTTTGATGAAACTCTTAGGATCCTCCACTTCCTTGATATCCTTGTTCTCTACACCAGCCAGTTTCAGAGTGGTTGGTACGTAAGCTGTACCTGCGTTGTCGTATTTCTGGCTGGTTACGTTCTGGTTGTAACCATTCTCGTTATATGTCGCTTCGTCGGGAAAAACATAGCTGGCAGTAGGAATGGTGTAGCCTTCTACTTCAATTCTTTTTACCTTTACCTGACTGGTATTGGCATCAGAACCCGATTTGCGGGCAAAGTAAAAATGGAGTTTCGAAACGGCGCGAACCAGAGGAATTTTGATGCCTTTGTCTTTGGCTCCTTCTTCTGTATCAGCCACATGATTATCTACAGAGATTTGAGTGATGGCACGGGAGATAGGGAGTCCCTTTCCGGCTGGCACTTCTTTTGTTTCTGCAGTACCATCGCCATTGATACCGAAAGGTGAGGTAAAGCTGACTTCTTTCAGATCTTTGCGGGTAACAGAACTGAGGTCTTTGCCTTTTATCTTGTCCGGCATGTTGATGCTCTCAGAGTTTGCCAGGATGTAAAGGTCGATGTTCTTTACTTCTTCGCCGCCAATCTTTCTCAGGAATCGGAGGTTCAGGGTATAGTTACCGTTCTTCACTTCGCTCAGCGTCTCTGCTTTATAAGAGATAGGAGTGGCTTCATCGCCGGTATTTGATTTGAACACCCACACCTTGATATTATGGATGTCGCTCTCCTGAGTAGGATTCGCATCAGTCTCATTGTCGGCAAGAGCCTTTCCGCTAGTTTCTCCGGCTCTGGTACTGTTTCCGGTGCCGGTAGAGAAACTGAGGCTCAGATAGGCATTGTCGCTTTGAGCTGTTTCTGTATTTTCGTTCTCTGAACAGGATGCCATTGCGCCTACCATGAGCAAAGCAGCGAGTGCCATACACACTGGGCGTGTCATCTTGGTCAGAGTAGATTGATAGCGTTTCATGTTTTCTTTCTTTTACTTATACTTCTTTTTTTTCTTATTTTCCCAGGTCGGCATTCTGAAGATTCAGAACCCAGTTGTTTACCTTGATTCTTGCATCCATGCTGTAGGTAGAACTTGGAGCTGGCACGTAGAATACCAGAGTGTAATGGTCCTGACGGTCCAGATACTGCTGGTCGCTCCAGTCTTTGCCGTAGCGGTCGCTGGCACAGAGTGAGAGGAACCAAGGCAGGGAGTGGTTGAAGATGACTTTGTTGATGCGCTTGTCGGTGATGACGATGCGCTTGTCATCATATTGGCTGGATCCGTCGGCAGCGCGACTCTTGTTGTCATCTTTGGTTTCGAACATACGTGATGATGACAGGTCGTAAACCAGCGCCTTTTCTACGTCTTCGCCTTCTACCTCAGTCTTGCCGCTGTGGTTTTCTACCAGTTTCTTCTCATAAGGAAGATAGGTGATTGCCTTTGGCTTTACCTTGTCGCCCTTATAGTCGAGTAGGGCAGCGGAACCTTTGATTTCTACATCGAAGTTTTCGGCTGTGAATCCTTCCTGGTCGGGTTCGAATGGAAGCATCACCACGCGGTATGTCTTGGTACACTTCATCAGACTCAATTTTCCCTGCGCATCGTTTTCTCCATCAAAGTTGAGGGAGTCCTGTGCGGTATAGAGTGCGGTGAAGTGCTTGTCGTTTACTGATTCTTCTGCGTTTTTTTTGCCCATTTCCTCTTGCAGGTCGTTGATGGTAGAGATACCTGGGGTAAGTTTAGTAAAGCTAAACTCGGTCTCATCATCACCTTCGGCTCTTGTTCCCATTGCTGCAGGCTGCTTGTCACGAGCCAGGCAGACGAAGGTATACTTGCCTGCTTGCAGGTCTGTGATTTCCATCTTATGACCTGTTTCAAACTTGTCAGCCGACTCGGTATAGTTATCAACGAACTTACCGTTCTTGTCGAATACATAAACGTTGAGGTTCTTCACCTCAGCAGAGAAAGCATCAGCCTCTTTCACATTATAAGTATAGTCGAATTTGAGCGACAACTTAGCTGTAGGGCAGCTCGTGATTTCGTCTTTCATGCATGATGAAAGAGAAGTGAGTGCGATGGCTGAGATGCAAACCAGCTTGCAACATTTGTTGTTGAGGAAATGTGCCATATTCTTTATCTTTTATAATCTTTTACTTTTTTTATATAGAGAGTGCCGTAGGTAGCGAATATCTTTGCTTTATCAGTTCTCTGTTTCGTTGCCTTCGGCATCGTTATTATCTAAGGATGAAAAGTGCCAGTCTTTCGGGTTGGGGGTATGACGGCACGTCTTTGTATCTCCCGCCTTTTATACATGGGCGGCAATGTTAGTTATCTTTTAAGAATGTTTTCGTTCTTTTCAGAACGAACGTTTGGTTGATAAACTCTCGGAGGAGGATTGCTCCCCCGAGAGTATTGGTATATATATAAGTATTTATATTTTATCTGTCTGGTTTGACGGAATATTACTGCAAGTCAACGTCCTGGTTGTTGAGAACCCAAGGGTTAACAGTAACAGTAACATTGATATAGTAGAATTTATTCTCCTCTGTTGGCTCACCATTAGGAACCTGAGCACCTACGTTGAAGATGTTGTTAACAGTGAGACGATAGATGCTGTTACGCTGAATAGCGTTAGCATAACCGATGTGATTATCCTTGATAACCTGCTTGTAGTATGTCTTACCTCCCTTGAATACTTCAATCTTGTAATCCTCACGGAACTTAGCCAATTTTGCTTCGTCATTGATGGCATTACTCAATTCTTCCTTCATTGTAGCTGCGGTCTTGCCTTCGCCGAAGAGGTTTGTTACATCCTTGTAATCTTCGAAGATCTGAGCGAAAGAGGTGTAGATAACGTTGTTGTAACGATAGAATGTACCTTTATTAGCGTCCTCAGCATTGAAATCAGCATTAGTCATCTCCTTATCCTTAAGAGTAACCTTGTACTCGAAATACATGGTTGTAGGATTTTTTGATGAATTGTTCTCGAATACGTAGTTTACTGTATTGTTGTTGAAGAATTTCTTATCCTCGTAAAGATACTTGGTACCGAAATCATCAGCCTTCTGTGTATACTCGGTGTTAGCTGGAAGACTAAGCTGGTTTTCACTCCATGTCTGCATCACGTAAGACTGATTTGCCAAGTTAGCTACAGCATAGTCTACCAGTTCAATTTTTGCAACCTTATCTTTTGCATCATCTATTGCCACCTTCAATGCTTCTGAAGCATTTTCTGGGTAAGATGCAAGGACTTTTGTTGATTTATTTACAGGAGCATCGATACGAGCTACTACACGCTCAACCTTGATGGCTGCATCTTTTTGTGTATTATTTCCATCAGCTGATGTATAAGTTACCTTTGCTGGGTTCTGCTTGTTGTTGTTAGCCTTGATGAAGGTTACAGAATAACCATTTCCATTCACCTGTGCATCGTTCTGGTTGAACATAGCAAAGTCGTTGGCGTTTGCAAATGGAGATGCAAAGCTATTTGTAGCAGCAGTGAAGAAGTTGTTGCTAGTAGCAGCGAAGTCCATACCACCTGCAGGCTTGTGGCTACCAGCCAGGAAATATACACGGTATCTCTGACCTGCTTCAACTTGAGGAACCTTGATTTCGAAAGTCTTGGTACCGTCCTTCTTTTTAGAAGCATCATCTTTAACATCTCCAGACCAATCCAACCCAGATAAGTATTCATGGAAAGCAATGTTGTTTTGGTCATCTACCAAATACAAAGTACCATTTGTGATAGCTGCTTCACCTGCTGTAGCATTCTCAGTAGGATCAACAACTGAAGTTCTAGTGCCGCTAGCATTTGGAGACTGTACGGTCAAAGTCATGTAGTAACCATCTACCTTCTCCTGACCTGCTTTGTCATTAGCCAAATCCTCACTGTCGCTGCAGCTAGTGAAAGACAAAGCTGCGGCTGAAACCAAGCTCATTACGAGCAAATTCATTTTTTTCATAATCTTTTTACTTAATACAAAAAAAGTTATACAATATATTTAATTAATTATTATTCTCAAAATTAAGTTTCGCACATATTGGCACAATCCGCTGAAAACAGATCGTATTTTACATCATCTTTTATCTTATACTTATATAAATAGAAAGTAAATAGTTACTTTAAAGTGCCTGGTTTACTTTATCCAGGTTTTCCTGCGCCTCCTTCAAACCACCGGCAATAGCTTTCTCAAAGTATTGCTTGGCAGTCTGATAATCTTCCTTCATGGAAGCCAGACAACCGCGGGCATTGTTTGCCTCGGCGCTGTCGCCTGCTTTCAGGAGATATTTCTCTGCACTCACCTTGTCGCCACGTTCGATGGCTGCTGAGGCTGCATTGAGATTGGCAAGTTTATCTTCAGGGAACATTCTTACAGCTATGTCGAAAACATTGTTGAATTCGGCGCTACCCTTAGGATAAGTCTGGGCTACCAGATACATCTCCTGGAGAGAGAGCTTCTGAGGACGGGTCTTGATAACCTCTCTAGCCTTTTCTACATTGAATGCCTGAACATCATATTCTATCGTATAGTCGGTACGGCGAAGTGATGGCCATACATTCTGCAGGAGATAGCGATAAGCCTGAGGAGCCTTCTTGAGCAATGCTTTCTCTTTGGCATCTGGCTGCATGTTGCTGTTGATGATCTCAAGTGCAGCTTCCTTCTGAGGAATCTCATTCTCATTTACATACTTGATGGTTCCTGCCCAGTCCTCTGCTGTAGCTGTGGCCGCAAACAGTTTTGAAGAAATAGGATAGGTCTTCAGGATATGCTTCAAAAGCGCCTGTGTACGGTTATGAGACAACTTGTTGTTGTTGGCATATCCGCCATCTGGTGATGCATAGCCGTGGAGGGTTATCTTGGTGATGGTAACATCCGAATCGTTCTTCACAAGGTCGAGAGTCTTGCGGATATTATCCAGTTCGTTGGCATTGTTGCCCATATCGTACAGGATATCCCACTTGTTCACCTTGAAGTTCAAACGGGCAGAACCATTCTCCTTTCTTGCCTTTACGGCTTCTGCCTTAGGCTGTACATAAGCGTTGAAGAGATTCTTCGGAGTAGAGAATGCACGTCCTTCCGCATTCAGAATACCTTCGTCGAGAAGTTGCTGGTTGCAACCGCAGGCATCATTGCTGATGGCGAAGTTTGAGTTCTTCATCCAGTCGCTGAACGGAGCGGCATATTCATAATGAAGTGTCTGTGCTGTCTTGTTCTTACGGAGTGCCACGATAAGTGGGTCTGCCGTAGCCGTTTTCTGGTTACGCTGATAGTAAATATATCTCTTTTTACCCATCACCTCAACGCTCGGCATGAAGAGCGTATCCTTTTCGTTGAGGATCATTGGGGTATAGATGAGACCTTTGTTGCTGGCAAGCTGAATTTGGTCGAGGTTCAAGTCCATAGCCACTTTCACCTGGTTGCCAACCTTTCTGATTGCCTTATTCTGGATTTTCAGATTCTTGTAAGCCTGCTGGGTATTATCGGCTGATATAGGAAGAGCGATAAGCAAGGCTCCGAACATACTACCTATTATATTATATGTATTCATCTCTGATTCTTTTTAAAAAACATACACTAAGTTGAGGGCTGCTTTCGTCGGGCCCACATAGTTGTGTGCCTTGTCATCTTCAAGTTTATCTCCGCATTGAGCACAGTTAAACTTATCTGCCTTAGAGTAGATATAGCCTACGCCAAGTTCAGCTTCCAGATTCCAATGTTTCGAGAGAGCCCAAGCATAGCCGTAAGCTACACCTGCACCGATAAACCATCCTTCATACCGATAGTCTTTCAGCTTAGAGAAATCAGTGCCCAGGAACTTGAAGTCAAGATCCATGCCACCGATGTTGTGAGATCCACCCAAGGCATGGAAGCCGATGAATGAACCCATCATTTTGTTACAGAACCAGTATCTGGCCTCTGGCTGAACGAGCCAGTGTTTCCATTTCTTGTTCTTTGAAAACGTCCAAGGATTGTAGTTTCCGGATACGTCAAGTGTCCATTTTGGAGAAAGACCGAATTCAACACCCAAGTTCATGGTTGTCGTTGCATCATACAGCAAGTTGGTCTTTACCGCAGCGTTCTGCGCTAGAGCAGGACAGATCAGGCTGCCGAGTGCTACTAACGCAATTAAAATCCTTTTCTTCATACCTCAATTAAACTTTTCTTTTTTTTAAATACATTGAGTGATTTTGAATCACCTTTTACTTTCGTATACTCTTTTATATTTATAATGATCACCAATACCTGAATCTACTGAGAACTCTAGTTTCCTGAAGTTTACTTTCAACTGTTCTTTTTCTCCTTTCAGTTTACTTTCAACTTACTTTTTAGTTCATCTGTATCTCATATCGTTGGTTTTCGGGTGCAAAAGTAGAACGAATATTGGATACAACCAAATTTTTAAGCACTGAAAAATACTGAAAAATGCCATTTTTAGCAAAATAGTACACTGATTTATGCTTAAAATCGTTAAAGTTGCACGATTTTCTGATATTTGAACAAGGATTTCTGATATAATTTGTAATTTTGCAGCCGGAATCAATAGTTCCCTAAAAAATGGCAATTTCCAAGAAAAAGAGCCGTTTGACTTACGAAAGTATAAATAAGATTTCAGAAAATAACCAATACGAAATGAAACTGAAGAATGACATCGTGAACCTGATTGTGAGGGTTGAGCATCATTTATGCCCTCAATATTGTGGTGTGGTAGACCGCCGACGCATTATCGCCTTTCTACTTCTGACGATAAGCGAGCTGATTATCATACCTTATCATATTATGCTCTTTTTGCTGGTGAAAGAACCTTATGGTTTAAGCCTCTGTGGCTTGCATACATTCGTGTTCTGCATCCTGCAGTTCCTGATTTGGAAACGGAAGATAGCTTTCGTGAAGGGTATCTCTTCTCTTTATCTTCTAATGTTCGCCAAACTGGCTCTTGATAGCGTATTTTGCATCAATTTCGGTTTTGCTAATGATGATTTGAGCGTTATCTGCAACCTGTTTGTCATCTTTATCCTGGCTATTACAGCGTTGAGCCAAGCTTTGTATAAGACTTGCGCCATCATCACGGTAGGTATGATACCGATGTTGCTGATATACCTGTTCAGCACTCCGCTTATGCCAGCTCTGTTCAGTCTGAAGACTGTTTTCCTGGGTTTCATGATGCTGGTTTATGTGGCAGTATATAATATGAGTATTGTAACCAAGGGGTTGCGCCAGCCGAAACGGATGGCTCGGGTTGAAAACAAGGCGTTGAATATGCTTGCCGATTTGAAGGATAATCAACCGGAAGCAGCAGAAAGCCTGATGAAGCGTCTGACTCCTGATGTCCGGCAGAAGATTATTACCCATGCTTCTGAACATCTGTATAATGAAGAATTGAATAGAGTGGCATGGGATCTGGTTTGTGATGGGCTTACGTTCAGCGAAAAGGAAATATGCAAGCTGATTCTTCAGGGGCATACTTTAAAGGAAATTTGTGCAGAACTCAATAAGAGTGAATCAAATATCACCAGCCAGCGTTGCCATATCCGCAAAAAGTTGAATATGGACCGTCGCGATGATTTAAGGAGAACCTTGGAAGTAAGGTTCTATGATGCGCAGAAACAAGTAAAAAAGTCAGAAGCCGAGAACTCCTGACTTTTATGGATATTCTTATTTCTTGATCATTATTCTTCCAATCTGAGAAATGCTTTCGGAAGATATTGGATAATGTCGCTGGCGATGAGGCTCTCTTTGCCCAGATCTTTAGCAGCAAGATCGCCAGCCAGACCATGAAGATGCATACCCAGGCGACAGGCATCTTCCTGTTTGTATCCTCTTGCCAGAAGACCGGTGATGATACCTGTCAGTACATCACCGCTGCCTGCTGTAGCCATACCGCTGTTGCCCGTACTGCAGAAATCAATCTTTCCGTCAGGGTGGCAGAGTGCAGAATAATGTCCCTTTAATATAATGTATGCCTGGAGGCGTTCTGCCAGTTCGCTTGCCTTCATCAGTCTTTCGGTACAGCTGCTGCTCGCATTTCCGGCAAGCCGGTCGAACTCCTTCGGATGAGGTGTCATGATGATATTCTTTGGCAACTGCTGCATCCACGCCCTGTGGCTGGAAAGAATATTGAGCGCATCGGCATCAATGACGAGCGGACAGGTAGCACGGCGTAGTTGGGCGATGAGGGCGATGGCTGTTGTCTCGTTCTGTCCCAATCCGGGACCTACGCCCAGCGCATCGAACATCTCTGTATCTACCGGTTCGCTGAATATGGTTTCTTCAGCATCCATCTGCAGTACCGCTTCAGGTACCGAAATCTGCATGATTTCATAATTCCGTTTTGGGGTATGGGCTGTTACCTTGCCCGCACCGGTTCTCAGACAAGCCTTGGTGGCTAATACCGAAGCGCCGCTCATGCCGTAACTTCCCGCTATGAGCAGCGCATTACCCATGCTGCCTTTATGGGCAAAGTCGCTGCGCGATTTCAGGAGCGGACGGATGTCGTTCTCTTCGAGTATGCGGCACCGGCACTCCGTATTCTGGATGAATTCCTGGGAAAGTCGGATGTCGAGAACGCGCAGTCTGCCCAGGTACTGCTGGTTATCCGCCATCAGCATCGACAGTTTCTTCTGCTGCAGGGTAAGGGTCAGAGTGGCACGGATGATGTTGGCATGGATATTATAGGAATTGTCCTCGGTCATCAGTCCCGAAGGGATATCGATGCTTACTACCTTGGCAGGACTCTGGTTGATATATTTCACCATCGCGGCGAATCCGCCAGCCAATGGTTTGTTGAGCCCGCTTCCAAAGAGTCCGTCCACCACCAGTGTTTCTGCATTCAGCTTGGGAGGGTCCAGGTTAGTGGTAATCTCAGTAAATTTCACTCTCTTTGCATCCAGCAGACGCTTCTTGTTGGCAAGACAGTCTGCCGACAGTTTATTCTGCACATTAAAGAGGTATACACTTACATCATATCCATCCTCGCTGAGCATTCTCGCCACAGCAAGTGCATCGCCGCCGTTATTACCCGGACCGGCGAAAACGACCACTGGAGTGCGGTTAGACCATTCCTCTTCTATGGCGCGTGTCAGCGCTTTGGCTGCACGTTCCATCAGGTTGAGCGAACTGATAGGTTCGTGCTCAATGGTGTATTTATCCAACTCATGAATCTGAGCGCTTGTGAAAATCTTCATATTATCTGATAATCTTAGTATTATCTGCGCGAACTGTCATGATAATTTGTCAACTCATGCAGATAAACGGTTATTTTCATGCAAAAGTACAAAAAATAGTTGATGAAAGCACGAAGTTTCATGTTTTTTTCGTAATTTTGCAGAAAATATTATTATAGAACAGACAATGAGCATAGTAAAGATCAAGGATAAGAGCTTCAAGACATCGATTCCTGAGGCTGAGATTCTGAAGAAAGTACAGGTCGTAGCAGACCGTCTGAACAAGGATTATGCAGGCAAGAAACCTGTCTTCCTGGCAGTATTGAACGGCGCATTTATCTTTGCAGCCGACTTGATGCGAATGATTACCGTGCCAAGCGAGATTTCATTCGTGAAGTATGCTTCTTACGAGGGTACCTCCTCTACGGGCAGCATGAAGACCCTGATGGGTTTGAACCAGGATTTGGCAGGCCGCCACGTGGTTATCGTAGAGGACATCGTAGATTCCGGTTTCACCATGGCTCACATGATTGAAGACCTGAAGAAGTTGAACCCAGCTAGCGTTGAGGTTTGTTCCCTCCTCGTGAAACCAGGCAACTTGAAGGTTGATCTTGATATCAACTATGCTGTTATGGAAATCCCTAACGATTTCATCGTGGGATATGGATTGGATTATGACCAAGAAGGCAGAAACCTCCGCGACATCTACACCATTGTAGAAGAATAGGGGGTGAAGCATGTGGGAGAAAATTTTCGCAAGAGGTTCAAGAATGGACTGATTGTTCAAAAACATCTAGGCGCCACACGCCCTGAAAGGGCAGAAGCTCCTAGCCCAGGGCATCGCCCTGGGGATAAAAGCAGTCTACAAGGCGCCCTGTAAGGGCAAAAGCTTTGCGCCCATAATAACTGACACAACATAAATATTTTATATATATATTAAGGTAAAAATGAAAAATATCGTAATTTTCGGCGCTCCAGGTGCAGGTAAAGGCACACAGAGCGACAAGATGATCGAGAAGTATGGTCTCGGTCACATTTCTACAGGTGATGTACTTCGTAACGAAATCAAGAACGGTACAGAACTTGGTAAGACAGCTAAGGGTTATATCGACAATGGTCAGTTGATTCCAGACGAGTTGATGATTGACATCCTCGCAAGTGTATACGATAGCTTCGGTAAGGATCACGCTGGTGTAATCTTCGACGGTTTCCCACGTACCACTCCACAGGCTGAGGCTCTGAAGAAGATGCTTTCTGAGCGTGGTCATAAGATTGCTGCGATGATTGAGTTGGCTGTTCCTGAGGATGAGCTGATGGCTCGCCTGATTAACCGCGGTAAGGAAAGCGGCCGTTCTGATGATAACGAGGAGACTATCAAGAAGCGTCTCAATGTTTATCATACACAGACTGCTCCGCTCATCGACTGGTATGAGAAGGAAGGCATTCATCACCACATCGAGGGTCTCGGTACTGTAGATGAGATCTTCGCTCGTGTTTGCAATGTAATCGACAACTTGTAATCAAGATAAAGAATCTTCCCCGCTATGGTGGGGAAGATTTATTCATTAAATAAAAAGAAAAGAATAAATGGCTGAATCCAATTTCGTAGACTACGTAAAGATACAATGCCGCTCTGGTAAGGGTGGCAAGGGCTCCATGCACCTGCGCCACGTAAAGTACCAGCCTAACGGCGGTCCTGACGGTGGCGACGGCGGACGTGGAGGAAGCATCTATCTCCGCGGCAACCATAACTACTGGACGTTGCTGCACCTCAAGTATCAGCGCCACTTCTTCGCCGAGCATGGTGGAAATGGTGGCCGTGATAAGTGTCATGGAACCGATGGCAAGGATATTTATATCGATGTGCCTTGCGGTACCGTGGTATATAATGCCGAAACAGGCAAGTTTGTATGCGATGTGGCTTATGACGGGCAGGAAGTTCTGCTCCTCAAGGGCGGTCGTGGTGGATTGGGCAACTTCCAGTTCCGTACCTCTACCAACCAGGCTCCTCGCTATGCACAGCCGGGTGAACCTATGCAGGAGATGACCATCATCATGGAGCTTAAGCTCCTTGCCGATGTAGGTCTGGTAGGTTTCCCTAATGCCGGTAAGTCAACTTTGCTGAGTGCCGTATCAAGTGCCCGTCCTAAGATTGCAAACTATCCGTTTACTACGCTCGAACCATCGCTGGGTATCGTAGATTATCGCGATCACCAGAGTTTTGTCATGGCTGATATTCCTGGCATCATCGAGGGCGCGAGCGAAGGAAAAGGTTTGGGCTTGCGATTCCTCCGTCATATTGAGCGCAACTCTCTGCTGCTCTTCATGGTTCCGGGCGATACTGACGACATCAAGAAAGAATATGAAGTATTGCTGGGCGAACTGAAGAACTTCAATCCAGAGATGCTCGACAAGCATCGCGTGCTGGCTATCACCAAGTGCGATCTGCTCGACGAAGAACTGATTGAAATGCTCAAGGAAACTTTGCCTACCGATCTTCCGGTGGTCTTCATCTCGTCTGTTACCGGACAGGGTATCCAGGAACTGAAGGACGTGCTCTGGAAGGAACTCAATTCTGAGAGCAACAAGCTTCAGGAGATTACTGCCGAAGATACGCTTGTTCACCGTGACAAGGATATGTCTCGCTTCCAGCAGGAACTGGCTGCAGAGGGCGAGGATGTAGTAGAATATATTGATGAGGATGAAATCGAGGATGTTGACGACCTCGATGATTTCGAATACGAATAAATGTTATGATCAAAGAATATCAGGTAGCTTCTGGTGTCATGGCTTTCTCTACAACCCGCAAGGGTGGAGTGAGCCAGGGCAACTATGGCGAATTTAATATCAATGAGTTTTGCGGTGATTTTGCCGAGCATGTTGCAGAGAACCGCAAGCGTCTTGCCACAGAGTTGGGTATTGATACAGCCCATATCATCATGCCCCATCAGGTACATGGAGTAGAGGTGCGCAATATTGCCGGTGAGTTTCTCACCATGCCTGAGAATATCCGCAAGATGGTGCTCGAAGGTGTAGATGCCGTGATGACTGACCAGAAAGGTGTATGTATCGGTGTTTCTACTGCCGATTGCATCCCTGTGCTTCTTTATGATGAGGAGCATCAGGCTGTGGCTGCCATCCATGCCGGCTGGCGTGGTACGCTGGCTCGCATCGTGCATAAAACCATTCAGGAGATGGCGTTTACCTATCATACCGACCCGAAGAAGTTGAAGGCAGTGATAGGTCCGGGCATTTCGCTCGACCATTTCGAGGTGGGCGATGAGGTTTACGAGGCGTTCGAGCAGGCAGCTTTCCCTATGGAAGAGATTGCCGAACAGCGTCCTAATGCCGCGTTCTCGGTTGATCCTGCTGAGCGTGAGCGCCTGGCTGCTGAGGGTAATATCGTGCAGCCGCTGAAATGGCATCTCAATCTTCCGCTCTGCAACAGACAGATTCTTCTGCATTGTGGAGTGGCCGAAGAGAATATCCAGGATTGTGGCATCTGTACCTTTGCCCATAGCGATGAGTACTTCTCTGCCAGAAAGCTGGGTATCGAGAGTGGCAGAATCTATACAGGCATCTTGTTGAAGTAAAAGCCTGGTAGCAGGTAAGTATCAGATAGTTTTCAAGATAACATCCATTTTTCCTTTTCTGTAAGAACGGAGAGGGAGAAATGGATGTTTTTCAGTTAATGGTTTATAGTTTATAGAATATTTTGAAAATCAGAAAGAAAAAGTAAATAATGAAAAGAATGAAAAAAGGATTGCGGCTATTGGCTGTGGCAGGACTCATGGTGTTCTCGCTGAGCAGCTTTATGCCCGCTAAAAATGTATTCACGGCAGCCGAACAGCAGCAGGTGAGTATTGCAACACCCGGTCTCTTTGCCCAGAGTCAGGCATTTAATGTAGACTTTGAGATATTCCGTGCAAAGGAATATTCCTTCCCGCTTCCTGTGGGCAAAGCAACCCTTCTGAACAATCATGTGTTGCGTATCTCTACCTCTAAAGGCGATGCTGTCAAGGCGATGCTCGAAGGTTATGTGCGACTTTCCAGAAAGTCGGAATCAATGGGTAATGTCATCGTGGTGCGCCACGATTGCGGTCTGGAAACCGTTTATGCCAACAATGCCGAGAACCTGGTTAAGGTAGGACAGCATGTGGATGCCGGACAGACGATTGCCATTGTAGGCTCTAAGGAGGGTGAAACTTATTGCGATTTCTCTATCATGGTGAATGGCGGTAGGTTGAATCCGGAAACTTTCATAGAGTTGAAATCGCATAAGTTGCGCCGCCAGACGGTGCAGTTCCGCAAGCAGGGTGCTCGTGTCATCGCTTCGGTTATCGGTGGCAAGGATTCTTCTGTAGGAAGAAATGCTGAGGCTGACAAGGAGGCATCTGGCAAGAAAAAGGGTAGAATAGGAGATGGAATGACGCTCGATCCTGATGAGGTTCATGATCCGTTTACCATTACCAATACTTTCGAGCTTGATTTGGAGAAGATAGAAAAGACAGCCTGGGCTTATCCTTTGCCGGGTGCCAAGGTAATCAGTCCTTATGGTGGCAAGCGCCGCCATTCGGGTGTGGATCTCAAGACGTGCCCGAATGATGAGATTGTGGCTGCATTTGACGGTACGGTTGTTGCATCAGGACCCTTCTATGGTTACGGCAACTGCATCCGTATCAGGCATGCTTATGGTTTCGAGACGCTCTACAGTCATCAGAGTAGGAACAAGGTGAAGAAGGGCGATAAGGTAAAGGCTGGTCAGGTAATCGGTTTGACGGGCCGCACCGGTAGGGCTACCACAGAGCACCTCCATTTCGAGGTTAGCTTTGATGGTAGACGACTGGACCCAGCCATCATTTATGACCACGGCAAGCATCAATTGAAGCCTGTAACCCTTCATCTAACGAAGGGCAGGGGCGTAAAGAGTGTAAAGAACCGATAGCCGTTTTACTCTTCACTCTTCACCTTTCGGCCGGAAACCCCTGTGTTTATCGGCATTTCGAGGGGTGAAGAGTGTTTGGGCACTCTTCACTACTCTTCACCTGGAATTTGATGACTGTTTAAGAAGAACAGCCCACTGGCGTCTATGTAGCTAGTGGGCTGTCTTACTTATACCAGTATGCTGTCTTTCGCTTGCCAGTACTCTATTCATGGCTCCCGCTATCAGAAAACAGTTCGCCCGTGCGCTGTTAGCATACAGCACACGGGCGAAACATGTATTTATGATAGAGAAGTATTATTTCTTCTTCTGGGATTTACGATTGGCTCTCTGCTGGCGATACTTTGCCTTCTGACGGGCAGAGCCACTACCGTGAGCACCCGTTATGTACTTTTTCTTCTTGGCTTTGGTCTTCACCTTGTCGTCGTCATCCTTCTTAGGACCACCGCCGCCTTTGAAGACCATACCGCCCATGATAATATCGTCAATGTCACTCATATACCTTAATTATATAATAAATTAGTGATGGAAGAGGCGAACGTGAGTAAACGCCATAGCGATGCCGTACTTGTCGCAGGTATCAATAACATGATCGTCACGGATACTACCGCCTGCTTCTGCTATGTATTCAACACCACTCTTGTGAGCACGCTCAATATTGTCGCCGAATGGGAAGAAAGCATCACTACCTAATGATACACCCTTGTTCTGTGCAATCCAAGCCTTCTTCTCCTCGCGGGTCAATGGCTCAGGCTTCTCAGTAAAGAACTGCTCCCAAACGCCGTCCTGCAATACATCCTCCCACTCATCAGAGATGTAGACATTGATGGTATTGTCGCGGTCGGCACGACGGATCTTCTCCTTGAAAGGCAGGTTCATCACCTTAGGACACTGGCGCAACCACCACTCATCAGCCTTAGAACCAGCCAGACGGGTACAGTGGATACGGCTCTGCTGGCCGGCACCGATACCGATAGCCTGACCATCCTTTACGTAGCATACAGAGTTACTCTGAGTATACTTCAGGGTGATGAGCGAGATAATCAGATCGCGCTTAGCCTCAGGAGTGAAAGTCTTGTTCTTGGTAGGAACATCCTCGAAGAGAGCAGGATCATCAAGCTTCACCTCGTTGCGTCCCTGTTCGAAGGTAACACCGAACACCTGCTTGTGCTCGATAGGAGCTGGCACATAGTCAGGATCAATCTTGATAACGCAGTAGGTACCCTTGCGCTTTTCCTTCAGAATCTCAATAGCCTCAGGAGTATAGCCTGGAGCAATGACACCATCGCTCACCTCACGCTTGATGAGGAGGGCTGTAGCCTCGTCGCATACATCGCTCAGCGCAACAAAGTCGCCATAAGAGCACATGCGGTCAGCGCCACGGGCACGAGCATAGGCACAAGCCAATGGAGAGAGCTCAAACTTGACATCATCAACGAAGTAAATCTTCTTCAATGTGTCGCTCAGAGGCAAGCCGATAGCTGCACCGGCAGGAGAAACGTGTTTGAAACTAGCGGCAGCAGGCATTCCTGTAGCAGCCTTGAGCTCCTTGACCAATTGCCAGGAATTGAAGGCATCCAGGAAGTTGATGTAGCCAGGACGGCCGTTGATCACTTCGATAGGAAGCTCCCTTCCGTCATCCATATAGATGCGAGAAGGTTTCTGATTTGGATTACATCCGTACTTAAGTGCTAATTCTTTCATCTTCTAAGAAATGTATTTTGGAATTTGGCGCAAAGTTACAAAAAATGATTGAGATATTGGACTTCTGTTTCGTAAAAAGCCCTAAAAAACAGCATTTTTATGATATAAAGCATTTTTTTTACCCCAAAACATAAAAAAGTCGGGAAAAATGTACTCTGTTTCATTCTTTTTCAGTACTTTTGCTCCCAGTTAGTAAATATGAGAGGATTGTTATGAAACAGGATTTGAAAGTCCTTGCTGAACACATAGAAAAGAAGGTTGGCAAGGCTCATGTTTTCCACAAAATGTGGGATGTTTTGAAAGGGAAGGAGAAGCCTTCCCGCCAGACTTTGGACAAGCTGGCGCTGCTTGCCGGATTCCAGAGTTGGGATGATTTCCAAGGTGCTTTACACGGCACGGAGGATGGGCTCGTGAATTATGATGCGGGCGAAAAATAAAAGAATGGAGCATGGTTGGTTTAGTAGGCAGCCATGATTTATTGAATCGTAAAGAATAGTTGTTTTTCGGTATAAGATTGTAGATATAAAAAAGGGAATCCGGTCGTGAGACTGGATTCCCTTTATTTTTTCTGATTAGGTCTCCTAAGAAAAATTATTCTGCACCCTTAGTTACAGTCTTCTTCTCAGCGATACGAGCCTTCTTACCAGTAAGCTTACGCAAGTAATACAACTTAGCGCGACGAACCTTACCACGCTTGTTCACCTCGATAGAATCGATAGCTGGTGACTCGATAGGGAAGATACGCTCAACACCTACAGTACCAGACATCTTGCGAACTGTAAAACGCTTCTTGTCACCATGACCAGAGATCTTGATAACAACACCACGATAGAGCTGGATACGCTCCTTAGTACCCTCGACGATTTTGTAAGCGACTGTGATAGTATCACCTGCCTTGAACTCAGGGAACTTCTTGCCGGTTGCAAATGCTTCTTCAGCAACTTTAATCAAATCCATTTTTTGTATAAAATTAAAAATTGTTTGTCGTTCCAACGCAACATGGACTTGGACAACACTTCTGCCCAGACAACAGCGGTTACGCCGAAAAGCGGGTGCAAAGTTACTACTTTTTCTTGTATCTCGCAAATTTTCAGACACTTTCTTTCTTTTTTCTCGCAGATTTAACTATTTTTCTTTCTGGTCAGCGTCTTTTCCCACAGATTTCACGGATTTCACAGATTTATTTTGTATTTTTGCACTCCAAAACATTAAGATAACAATAAATATGAAGAAAAAGAATGGTATGAAGGTGGCACTTGCATCAACGGTGATGCTGCTGATGACAAGTCCGGCTTTCGCCCAGAAATACAAGGTGGCGAAGGTGGAGAGAACCCGAATATTGGTTGATCAGAAATGGGATGCACAGCCTGATGCTGAGGCTGCCAGGTTTATCGCTCCTTATAAGAGTAAGGTAGACAGTATCATGGGCCCTGTTGTAGGTCATATTGCTCATGATATGACCCGTCACCGTCCGGAGAGCGAACTCAGTAACTTGCTCTGTGACATTCTGGTATGGGGTGGCAAGCAGTTTGAAGAACAGCCTGTTTTCGCTGTTTACAATATGGGTGGCATCCGTTCTAATCTTGCCAAGGGAAAGGTTACTATAGGCGATGTGAACGATATGGCTCCTTTCGAGAACAAAATCTGTTTCCTGACCCTGAAGGGCGATAAGGTTCTGGAACTCTTCCAGCAGATAGCTCATCGTGGCGGCGAAGGCTTGAGCCATGCTGTAAGAATGGTCATCACCAAGGATGGCAAGCTGAAGAGCGTTACGCTGAACGGTGAACCTGTTGATCCGGAGAAGAGTTACCGCGTTGCAACCCTCGATTATCTTGCCGAAGGTAATGACCAGCTCGTAGCCTTCAAGAGCGGAACCGATGTCTTTGCTCCTAAGCAGAAAGAGAACAATGTGCGCTACATCATCATGAATTATTTCCGTGAGATGCAGGCACAGGGCAAGGAGGTGAAATCTAAGATTGAAGGCCGCTGCGTGGTAGAATAGTTAATAGTTTATAGTTGATAATTCTGATGAAACATACATTATTATATATAGGTCTGGCTCTGGCATCCTTCATGATGCAGCCGGCAGCCGTTCAGGCTAAAGCTAAGAAAGAGGCAAAGGTGGTAAAGCAACTCGTAGTGCTCCATACCAACGATACGCATTCATGCGTAATGCCCATCAATCCGAATCTCGCAGATACCGCAACAGCAAATCGTGGCGGTTTCCTCCGTAGAGTGGCGATGATCAGTCAGGAACGTAAGGCGAATCCCGACTTGCTGCTCTTTGACAGTGGCGATTTCTCACAGGGTTCACCTTATTACTCTCTCTTCAAGGGAGATGTGGAAGTTGGACTGATGAACGAGATGAAATATGATGCTGCTACCATCGGCAACCATGAGTTTGATTTCGGAATAGACAACATGGTGCGCATCTTCAAGATGGCGAAGTTTCCTATCGTCTGCTCCAACTATGATTTCACCGGTACCGAACTGGCAGATGTCGTAAAGCCTTATACCATTATCAGGCGTAAGGGACTGAAGATTGGCGTTTTCGGCTTGTGTCCGGAACTTGCCGGCTTGGTAATCGAAGCCAACTATGGCTGCATCAAGTATCTCGATCCTATCGCCAAGGCAAAGGAAATGACAGAGATATTGAAGAAGAAAGAGAAGTGTGATGTCATCATCTGTATCTCCCACCTGGGCTGGAAGATAGATGGCATCGACGATTCTGAGGTAGCCCCAGCCACCCGTGACATCGACCTGATACTGGGCGGTCATAGCCATACCTACTTCAAGCAGTTGGAGTATCTGAATAACCTCGATGGCAAACCAGTGCCAGTCGACCAGAACGGCAAGAGCGCCATCTGGGTCGGAAAAATGACATTGGATATTGTGAAGAATAAATAAAAGAAGAAGGTTGATACCGGGCAAAATGCGAGGTATCAACCTTTTCTTTTATTATCTATTCCTAAAACGTTAATCTTTTCTCAAATCCTTATTCCTTGTTGGAAGAAGCATAGAGACCGATGCAGGCACCGAGGAAGCCACCGCTCTTCTGGGTGCTCAGGTTAGATGCATCTACACCCTTGGCAAGAAGCTGCCAGCTGCCGCCTTCTTCAGCATAATAGAAATCATAATATCTGTCATGACCTTCTACCTTCAGCTTCAGCTTACCTCCCTTGATAGGAGCAGAAGCGATAGTTACGTTGTTCTTCTCGGCACGGGTCAGGGTAATCATCAGCTTGCCATTCTTCATGGTCTTACCCAATACGAAGTTGTGGTCTTCCTTCTGGAGAAGTGCCAAGCCTGCGATATCCTTGTCGTTGCGAGGAGTAAAGTTGATTTCTGTCTCAGCTGTGAAGGTGCCGTGCTGCTGACGTGCCCAGATGGCAGACATCGGTTCACGCTTGTAGATGTTGCCTGGCAGGAGATTGAACTTCAATTTGCCGTTTTCTACCTTGTAACAGTCAACGAAGTCACGGAGGAACATCCAGCGTGGATTCAACTCTTTCAGACCCACCTTATTGTTATCTACATCGAAGTTATCCACATAAGAGAAGTTGCCTGAGAACTCATTCTTTGCGGCAGGCTTCAAACCAGCCTTCTCTCCAACGGTAGAGATAGGAGTATTCTTGGCAAGAATCTCTGGCCATCCATTCTTCCAGGTTACAGGCAGGAGATAAGTATCGCGACCTGTGTTGTACATATCCTCTTCATAAGGACGGCAAGCCAGGAATACAGCCCACCAGTTACCCTTGCCATCTTCTACGATGTCGGCATGACCGGCACTTGATACTGGGTCCTTGCGGTTAGGGTCGAGACCGGTACGCTGGGTAAGAATAGGGTTGTTAGGGCATTCCACCCATGGTCCCATCGGATTCTTGGCACGCAGGATAACCTCGCTGTGCCATCCGCCTGTACCACCTTCTGCGCACATCAGATAATAGAACTTGCCCTTCTTGAAGAGGTGAGGACCCTCAATCCAGATAGGACGCGCCTCTACATGGGTTCCGCCACGCAGAATCTCCTTGAAGTCGCCCTTGATGCTGTCGCCCTTCACGTCGAATTCGAAGCAGCGGATAGCACGCTGACCCTCATAGTCGGCACCGCCAACTACTGGACCGTTATGTACGATATATCCCTTTCCGTTGTCATCGAAGAAGAAGCTAGGGTCGATGCCGTCAATCTTCTTCAGATAGATAGGCTCGCTCCAGCCTTTGGAAGGATCTTTTGATTTCACAAAGAAGTTGCCGGCTCCCACATTGGTGGTAATCATATAGAAGGTCTTGTTCTTCTTGTTATAGCTGATGGCTGGTGCGAAGATACCGGCTGATACCTGCTGGCCCTTCAATGGAACCTGTGATGTGCGGTCGAGAACATGACCGGCTGGCTGCCAGTTGACCAGGTCTTTACTGGTTGAGAGAGGCACACCTGGGAAGAAGGTAAACGAAGAGTTTACCAGATAGTAGGTGTCGCCTACGCGACAGAGTGATGGGTCTGGATAGAAACCAGCCAGTACCGGGTTGTAATACTGGTGAGTCTTGTCGATTTCAACATTGAAGCGAGCGTCATTTCCCGCATACTTGAAATAGTCAAACTCAGCTGTCTGCGCCTGTGCAGCGGCTGCAAGCGTCAGGGAAAGCGATAAGATTGCAATTTTTTTCATTTTATTATTGGGTTTAAAATTACAGAATGAGTATCTGAACTCATGGCTGAAACATGTATTCAGAATTCTGCTGCAAAGTTACCGCTTTCCTTTTAAATATACCCCCACAGAATGTTACCAACACTTTGCGAGGCGTATCATAAGCTTCTCTATTTGTAACAAATACTTTATTATGGGAAACATCTGGCCTTTTCTGCAGTGAAAAGGCTAGATTTTCCGGTGTGCCTGCATATAATCGCGAGGCGAAGAGCCATAAAAGTTCTTGAACATGGTGCTGAAGCTGGATGGGTTGGAGAAACCGCAGCTAAACATGATGTCTGTTATCGTCTTGTTAGAGTGGCTCAGCAACTTTTCGGCATATTGCAGACGGGTATTGCGGATGAAGGCATGTGGTGTCTGGTTGGTCAGTTCCTTCATTCGGCGGTGCAGATGCACACGGCTCAGTCCTACTTCGCGGGCAATCATATCCACACTCAGGTCCTCATTATCCATGTTATCATTGATAACCTTCATCACCTGTTCCATCAGCTGGTCTTTTGGCGAAAGGGTTTTTTCTATCGCAATCTGCCTGTCGCTCTGTCTCTCGTTGCCCATAAACTTGTTTCTCAAAGTACGGCGCACGTTGAGCAGGTTGATGATGGTGCGGCGCAGAATGTCCATATTGAACGGCTTCACCACATAGGCATCGGCACCCGACTGCAAACCGGTCAGCTGGTCTTCCTCTCTGCTCATCGCTGTAAGCAGAATCACCGGAATGTGGTTGGTGTTCACATTGTTCTTAATCTTGGTACAGAGTGTATTGCCGTCCATTTCTGGCATCATGATGTCTGAGATAACGAGGCTTGGCTTCTGCTTGATAATCTCCGGCAGCGCCTCCTTTCCGTTGCAGAAGGTAAGGATATTGTAGGTTTCCTGTAGTTGGGTCTTCAGGAAATTACGTATTGCCTCATCGTCTTCTACCACAGCGATGGTGCTCTTTACCTTGCTCTTGAAATCTTCTTCGGCGTCATTGGCTGTATCGGCAGCATTCTCTTCGTTTCCTTCCTCCATGTTTTCTTCCAGTTCCTTGATGTCTTCAGCAGTCTGTGGCTCCGGTGCATCTATCATTTCTTCCGGTTTCAGATGCTCGTTGCCCAGAGGCAGTGTGATGAGGAACTGGCTTCCTTCCTTCCAGTCGGCTTCATCAAGTGTCTTGTTGTTGGCGGCTGTAATGGTTCCGTAGTGCAGCTCCACGAGTGAGCGCGTCAGGTCGAGACCGATTCCCGTACCTACATTCCGGTCATTAGAAGTGGTGGTACTCTGATAGAAGCGCTGGAAAATCGTTTCGAGCTTTTCCTCCTGAATGCCCTTGCCGCTGTCCTTGATGGCGATGCGGACATGATGAGGCGAGTGGGAGAGGGTGATACGGATTCTGCCGCCTGCAGGAGTAAACTTGAAGGCGTTTGACAGGACATTCATCAATACCTTGTCAAAGTTGTCGCGGTCTATCCATACCGGGAGAGTTTCGTCTTCGTGCTCAAAGGTGAAGTGGATGCTCTTGGCTATCGCCTGCTGGCAGAAGAGTTTGTATTCATCGCCAATAAAGGCAACCATATCGGTTTCGCTCATGTGCATCACCATCTGTCCCTTGTCAATCTTTCTCAGGTCCATCATCTGGTTAATCAGGTGCAGGATTCGTTCCGAGTTCTTGCGCATCATATCGTAGATGCCCTGTCGGTGAGCGTCTTTGTCTTCCTTAATCAGCGTGAACAGCGGAGTGAGGATAAGGGTCAATGGGGTACGGATTTCGTGGCTGATGTTCATGAAGAACTTCAGTTTTGCTTCGCCCATCTCTTCCGCATGGATATGCTGCTGCAATATGAGCTGGTCTTCCATCTTGCGTTTGCGGTGCTTGATATAGAGCAGACAGAGCCCCAGGAAGGCAAGCAGATAGCAGATTCTTGCCCAAATGCTGGCGTACCAGGCTGGGTGAATGATGATGGAGAACTCCTTGACAGGGGTTTCGTATCCGTTGCAGATGGCCTTGACACGGAACTTATAGGTACCTGCTGGCATGTGTGAGAATGACAGCTCGTTCATGCCAGACTGTATGGTTCGCCAATCCTCACCATTGATGCTGTAGGCGTAACTGATCTGCTCTACATTATTATATGTAAGAGTAGACAGGTGGATGGTGAAGGTGTTGTCTTCATGAGATAAGGAGAACTTGTCGCTGTTGTAGACGCCTTTGTCGGTGATAGTATAGATGCCCGATTCCATATCCGGGTATACAGGTTTGTTGCCCACAAGAAGTCCTGATATGGTAACTTTTGCCTGCCAAGGATGCTGTTTCACCTTGTCCGTATCAAACCAGTTGATACCGCCGGTTCCGCCCATCACCAGCATCTTTCCTCCCCAGAGCGTGCAGGCTGCTGCATCGCTGAACTCATTGCTCTGTAAGCCATTGTCCGAGAAGTACTTGTTGATAGTTCCTTTTTCTGTATCTACCTGGTTTAAGCCACAGGTAGTTCCTATCCAGATTCTGCCCTTGTAATCTTCTATGATGCTGGTTACGCTGTTGTCAGAAAGTCCAAGTTCTGTGTTATAAATCTTCGGATGAGCATATCCCTTCTTCGGATCATAGCAGATTGCGCCGTCTTCTGTGCCAAACCATACACGGTTCTTGCTGTCAGAATAAACGCAATGAGAGAAACTGCCCTTGTTCAGACAGTTGACGCCACCGAAAGTTGAAGTCCAGCTGTTTTTTTGCTGGTCATAGCAAGCCAGACCCACAGAAGTGGCTACGAAAACCCGCTTACCATCTTTTGAGATGCTAAGATTTATGAGGTAATCATTAGGAATACTGTTCTTTTTCAGGTTGTTGTCGGCACCATCTTGTGCTTCCCATTGCTTGATGCTTCCATCTGGAGAAAGGCGGAAAAGTCCTTTGCCCATGGTAGCAAACCATACATTGCCCTGCGGGTCTTCCTGGATATCGAAGATGCCCGCCTGGTTGCCAATGCCTAGGCTGAATGGATGGAAAGATCCCCCCGCATCTATCAATCCGATGCCGTCAGTATAGGTTCCTACCCATGTTCTGCCTTTCTTGTCTTTGCAGAGTGCCAGTACCGTGGTGTTGCTTAATAAATGGCTCTTGATGCTACCGGTTTTTATGTCAAAGAGGTAAAGACCATCCTTGTCGGTGCCCACCCAGACTTGATCGCCCTGGTTGGCACACAGACTTGTGATGCTGTTTTCGCCTATCACGTTGCGGCTGTCCAAACGGTAGCCCATATAGTTGAAATCGCATTGAGCCTGCGACTGCATGAATACGCCCTTCTGGAGCATGCTCACCCAGATGTTTCCCGTAAAATCTTCTATAATGCTGGTAATCTTGCTCTTGGCAAGATTTACTTCATGGCAGAACAGAGGATTATTTTGCAAGAATCCTGTTACAGGATTATACACGAAGATACCCATACCATCGCAACCGATAAACAAGTGCTGGTCACGGCTGATATAGATGTTGTCAATAGGAAGATTGCCTATGCCGGCTATCTTGGTGAAGATGGTTGAACCTGCCTTGAGAAGGTAAACGCCATCATTCTTGGTGGCAAGATAGATGTTGCCCTTCTTGTCTTGCCTGATATCTTGCGCCTCAGCGTTTTCAGTGCCTGCGAAATTGGAAACAATCTTGCCGTTCTTTTCTTTCCGATACAGCTTTCCGTTTTCCAGGATAATCCAGAGCCTTTCTTGTTTGTCTTCCAATATCTTGTGTACAAACTTCAGCTTCTCTACTTCTCCTTTCATGGTGTAACAGGCGTTTGCATCTATTTTCTTGGTCATGATGCCGTAACCGGAGGTAACGACAGCAATATCGCCATTGTGCAAACGGCTTACCTGGGTAACGTAAGTGTTTATAGGCTTATTTCTTGAATCGAGCATAGGTACGTTGCAGAACCTTTTACCATTAAGTATAAGTAGCGACTTGTTAGTTCCCAGCACAATACGCCCCTTTTCATCCTGTGTTATACAGTTGATATAGTTGCTGTTGAGCCCGTTACTGTTGTTGTAGGCTTTTCTGATGACCATAAAGTTATAGCCATCATAGATATTCAAGCCGTTACGGGTGGCAATCCAAATGAAACCATTTGAATCCTGGAACACCTGAGTGGCAAGGTTGCTCGAAAGCTGGTTGTCTGAATTGAAAAGTTTTCCTCGCTGCGCCATCATGTTCTGCGCAGTGAGACTGAAGATAAACATCAGTAAAAGACCGATGTATCTCATTGTTCTGAGGTTTGATTTCATGGAAATCATCATGATTCTTGGTTTCATTGTCTTTTGGCTTTTTTATATTCGTTTGCAAAAATACAAAATTTATGGGAGAATAGTGCACAGAAATGTATGTTTTTTATAGATTTGTGCTAAAAAGATGTTAAAATGTTACGTAGAGTAAAGATAATGTTACATGTGGTACGAGAGAAAAACTATTGGTTACTTATTATAAAGTATGTTTCCTAGATTAGGAGTATCTTTGCATCGGTTTTTAAGTTGTATATATTTTGAATATTTAGGTTAGTTAGGTTTATACATAATAGTTTGTAGAATAGGTTTAGAATTTCTAAAAGATTTTGATATTATGGTTTTTATATAGAATCATGATTAATTGGTTTTCGGGAATGGTGCGTAGTGATTACGCGCCATTCTATTTTAAAAGACCAGCATCCTTTTCTGTAAACTGGAACCTGGCAATCCTTCATAATATAATAAGGTGACTGACAAATATTGATAAATCTAAAAATAATTATAACAATGAACAGAAAGAAAATGTTAATATCACTCGCTATGGCTATGCTGTCAATGGCGGGACTGGCTGCCGATAATCTGCCGGCACTTCGTGTGCAGGGTAAGAATCTGGTGGATGCCAATGGTAAGACCGTTGTCTTGCATGGTGTGATGGACACGCCTAATCGATACTTCAACAATTGGAGATGGCAGGCGTGGAAGGCTGACTATACGGATGCTGATGTGAAGCCTTGCCTCAATTATTTCGAGAAGATCTTCACCGCCATTACCGATCATTCCCAGGGCGCTTACTGTGATGTGTTCCGTCTGCACATGGACCCATGCTGGACCAATGGTACCGAGAGTCTGAACTCTGGCTATATGAGCTATTATGAAAATAATGGTGCCGAGACTACTGGCGAGGCAAATATTACCAAGTTTTACTTACCTTATTATAAGAAGTATCTCCAGTCACTCTATATTCCGCTCATCAAGCAGGCTTTGGCACACGGCCTTTATGTAGTGGTTCGCCCTCCTGGGGTTTGCCCTCCAAAGCTCACAGTAGAGGAATATAACAATGCCGCCACCAAGAAGAAGTGCTATCTGTATTATCTTCTCAATATATGGCATGAGTTTGCTTCCGATCCATATATCCAGGAACATTCCGGACAGATTTCCATTGAGCTAGCCAACGAGCCAATCTCCATCACGTGGAATGGCAGTTCTGACAATGGAGCTATGAAGGAATTCTTCCAGCCTGTCGTGACCAAGATTCGCCGCGATGGATTCAATGGCATCATCTGGGTGCCGGGCACCACTTGGCAGCAAAACTATCGTGACTATGTAAAGCATCCGATAGTAGACTCGCAAAACAATCTGGGTTATGCCGTTCACTGCTATCCAGGCTGGTATAAGTCAGGCTCGGGCAACAATGACAATACCAACAAGGAGATATTCTACAATGCATTCCTGGAAGCTGTGCCAGTGGTGAAGACCAATCCTATCATCGTGACCGAGATAGACTGGAGCCCATACAAGCCAGGCTCAGGCCACAAGGACGAGCAGGGCAACTGGGTGGAGAGCAACTATGGCACTTGGGGCACCGCTACCACATCAGGTTTTGGTGAAGGATGGAAGTATATCCACGACAAACTGGGCAATATCAGCATGACGCTTCAAGGCTCAGGACTCTACTTCGACATCGACACTTATCTCAAGGACAAGGTTGTGGAGCCTGCGTTCAAGGGAGTAGACGAGGCTTGCGGCGAAGCTTGCTTTAAATGGTACAAGGAATGGTATTTGAAACAAAATGCAACAGGAATTAAACAATTAGAAACCCAGGCAGACGTGGTTTCCACCTTATATTATAATATAGAAGGAAAAGAAGTTGAAAAGCCAACTGCTGGTGTTTATATAATAAAACAACTGTTAAGCAATGGAAAAATACGTTCTCGCAAGGTTTTTCTAAAATGATAAACTTTCTGTTACACCACGCAAAGTATGTTTCGAAAGAAATCCATACCTTTGCCGCCGTGAATAAACAGTTTTTGTGCACGCCTAAATTTTTAAAGCATAAATCAAAAATGAATAGAACATGATTGAACAAGTGTTAACAATGAAACGGACAGCAGCCTTATGCTTGGTGGGAGCTTTCTGCAGCCTGAATGCTCAGGCACAGAAGATCCAGGTCAAGGGTAATCTTGTTGACGGTACAGGTGAGCCTCTGATAGGTGCCACTGTAAAAGTGAAAGGTAATGCCAGCGTCGGTGCGGTCACCGACTTTGATGGTAATTTCAGTATCAGTGTTCCTTCAGAGAATTCTACCCTCGTATTTACATACGTAGGTATGAAGACCAAGGAAGTAAAGATCGGTAAGAAGAGAGAGTTCAAACTTACTCTTGAAGACGACAACGCCATCGGCGAAGTTGTAGTCGTTGGTTATGGTCAGCAGAAGAAGGCTTCTGTCGTAGGTTCCATTACCCAGACCACAGGTAAGGTGTTGGAACGCGCAGGTGGTGTTTCAGACATCGGTTCTGCCCTGACAGGTAATCTGCCTGGTGTGATTACATCATCTTCATCAGGTATGCCTGGTGATGAGGATCCTAAGATTGTGATTCGTGGTGTGAGCTCCTGGAACTCTTCCGACCCTCTCATTCTTGTGGATGGTATCGAGCGCCCTATGTCGAGTGTGGATATCCATTCCGTGCAGTCTATCTCTGTATTGAAGGATGCTTCTGCCACTGCCGTGTATGGTGTGAAGGGTGCGAATGGTGTTATCCTGATTACCACCAAGCGTGGTACGGAAGGCAAGGCTAAGATTTCTGCCAGTGCAAGCACTGCGATCAAGCTGGTGTCTAAGTTGCCTGAGACCTACGGTTCTGCCGATGCACTCTATTATGTGAACCAGGCAATCAAGCATGAGTTGGGACTCTCACCTTCAAGCTGGGGTGACATCCGCTCTACCGAATTCATCGATAAATACAATGCTCCAGCCGGCAGTATTGATCCGGAGACCGGATTGCTGATGAGCGAGCGTTATCCGGATGTAGATTGGCAGAAGGAACTCTTCAAGAACTACGCCATGTCTTACAATGCCAATGTGAATATCGCTGGTGGTACCAAGGCAGTGAAGTATTATGCTGCCATCGACTATCAGCACGAGGGTGACCTCTTCCGCGAGTGGAATAACAATCGTGGTTATACCAGTGGTTACGGATTCAACCGTATCAACGTTCGTTCCAATCTCGACTTCCAGCTCACCAAGACTACCACGCTGAAGGCAAACCTTTCGGGTAGCCATGGTATCCGCAAGTCACCTTATGGCTTGGAGAAAGGTTCATGGGCTGAGTCCCAGCTCTGGCAGGCAGCTTACTCAGCACCTCATGATACCTTCCTGCCACAGTATAGTGATGGTGTTTGGGGCTATTTCCCTAAAGATGAGCAAGGCTCTCCTAACTCTGTGACCCAACTTGCACTTCATGGTGAGCAGTCAACCACTACAACCCGTATCAACACCGACTTTACGCTCGAGCAGGATCTTTCCTTTATTACAAAGGGTCTGAAGGCATCTGCCCTCGTATCTTGGGATAACGTGTTTGTGGAAGCAAACCGAGGTGTCAATGACCTCAATCATGCAGCCCAGTATAAGTATATCGACCCTGTAACGGGTGTGGTAACCTATAAGGAGAAGCCTGCGGGACACAACAACTTCGATTTTGTGGAGACCATCGCATGGACGACAGATGCGGGTGCGCTCAACAACAATCTTACCCAGCGTAACCTTTTCTATCAGGCACAGCTCTATTGGGGACGCAAGTTCGGCAAGCACGATGTAACAGCTATGGGCGTATTCAACCGCTCTGAGCGTGCTACGGGTTCTCAGTTTACCAACTACCGTGAGGACTGGGCATTCCGTACCACCTATAATTATGACGATCGCTACATGTTCGAGTATAACGGTGCCTACAACGGTTCAGAGAAGTTCTCCAAGAACAATCGTTTTGCCTTCTTCAATTCAGGTGCTATCGGTTGGAACGTAGCCAACGAGAAATGGTTCAAGCCAGTGACTGAGGCAAAGGTATTCGGCAGAAACCTGGTTGACATCCTCAAGTTCCGCTACTCTTATGGAGAGATTGGTGAGGATAATGTATGGGAACGCTGGCTCTACCAGACCACTTGGGCTTATGGTGGCAAGACCCATCTTGATTCAACCAACCCAAACAACGAATCCATTTACACCTGGTATAAGGAATCGAAGGTAGGTAACCCAGATATCCATTGGGAGAAGGCCATCAAACAGAATTTCGGTATCGACTATGCTTTCCTCGGAGGTCTCGTAGCTGGTTCGCTTGAATTCTTCAATGAGAAGCGTTCCGACATCATGATTGCCGGCGGCAGCCGTTCGGTGCCTTCCTATTTCGGTGCTTCTGCTCCTTACATTAACAAGGGTAGAACCAAGACCACAGGTTATGAGCTTGAAGTTCGACTGCAGTATGATTTTGCCAACGGTATCCATGCCTATGCCAATATGAACATGACGCATGCAAAAAATGTTGTTACCGAGCATGACGACCCAGAGTTGCTTCCTGCATACCAGAAGAACGTTGGATTCTCCATCGGACAGGGCAAGAGCTATCTCGACAATGGTACAGCACAGTCTTGGGATGATGTCATCGCCATGACTCCTCACAATACCAACGACAACCAGAAGTTGCCAGGTCAGTATATCATCACCGACTTCAATGGTGACGGTGTGATTGATACTAATGATAGTGCGCCTTATGGCTTTACAGGTACTCCTCAGAACACCTACAATGCCACTATCGGTATTGACTACAAGGGATTCAGCATCTATGCACAGTTCTATGGCGTAAACAACGTGAGCCGCTATGTATCATTCAACTCATTGCCTAAGCCATACCTTCACACGGTGTTCAAGGAGGGTGCTTACTGGTCACCATCAACGCCAAACGGTATTCCTTCACTCCGCATGAACTCTACGCCAAGTTACTATGAGGGTACCCGCTTCCTCTACGACGGTTCGTTCTGTCGCTTGAAGAACCTGGAGGTGGCTTATACCTGGAATGACGGATGGATCAAGAGTCTCGGTCTCTCGATGTTGAAGGTTTATGTAAATGGTAACAACCTCTTCCTTTGGACTGATATGCCTGACGACCGTGAGTCGAACTTCGCAGGTACAGGTCTTGCTTCTCAGGGTGCATACCCTACAATGAAGCGTATCAACTTCGGTATCAAGTTAGAGTTGTAAACAGCGTTAATATAACACATTATTTATTATGACAAGAATAATTTCTAAATATAAGTCTGCCTGCCTGGCGTTGGCATTGGGATGTTCTCTCGCCCTGACTACCAGCTGTACAGACTATCTTGACAAGTCACCAGAATCGGATGTATCTCCAGAGGCTGCTTTCAAGAATTTCAAGAATTTCCAGGGCTTTACAGAGGAGCTTTATCTCTGTATTCCTGACTTCTCCAAGAGTTACTGGACAACTTGCTGGAACTGGGGTGAGGATGATATCCAGGCTGTGGGTTTCGACTACCTCATGGGCTACAAGGTTGACCAGGGTGACTTCTGGGGCTGGCAGAGAGAGTTTGACGGATGGGGCGCATGCTTCATGGATCAGGCTGATACATTTAATCCTAACGACCGTTTTAGCCGTGGTCTTTGGAAGGCTGCATGGTATGGCATCCGTAAGGCGAATCTGGGTCTGGAGAATATGGACCTGATGACGGCTGCCACCCAGGAGGAGAAGAATACCATCAAGGGTCAGTTGCTCTTCTTCCGTGGATGGCTTCATTTCCAGCTGATGCAGTATTTCGGTGGTCTGCCATATATTGATCATGCCATAGCTGCCGACCAGCCAATGACTCTTCCTCGTGAAACCTGTCAGGCATGTGCCGAGAAGGCTGCTAAAGACTTCCGTGAGGCTGCAGAGCTTCTGCCTATCGACTGGGATAAGTCTTCTGTTGGTCGCAATACATTAGGCAAGAATGGCTTCCGCATCAACAAGATTACCGCACTTGCCTATGAAGGCAAATCACTCTTGTGGGCAGCTTCTCCACTGGTGAAGAACTGCGATGACAAGATGAACGTAAACGGCAATGCCAGCACCTACGATTACGATACCAACTATGCACAGCAGGCTGCCGAGGCACTTGGCGAACTCCTTACTCTTGTTGAGTCAGGACAGACCCAGTATAAGCTCGTGGATTTTGCTGATTACTCAGATCTGTTCTATACCTGGAACAAGAACATGCTTCCTCCAGGTTCTACCGAGAATATTCTCCGTGATATTCCTGCCGATGCATGGCAGAACTCTCACTTCGGAGTGTTCACCGAGTTTGGCGGTTCGATTCTTACAGGTGGTAAGGCTGCCTCACAGCCTACAGCCAACTACGTAAACTATTATGGTATGAAGAATGGTCTTCCTCTCGATGACCCAGATTCAGGTTTCGACCCAACCCATCCTTGGAAGAACCGTGACCCACGTTTCTATCACGACATCGTATATGATGGAGTAAAGGTGGTAGAGGGAGACATCAAGCCGGATGCCAACCGATATGCCAACCTTTATACAGGTGGTACTTACCGTGACGATATCAACGAGAGCCGCACTGGTTACCTGCTCTATAAGTTCATTCCTATGATCGCCAACAACTATGATATGGGTGCTACTTATAACAAGCTGTACATTGATGTGCCTTACCTGCGTCTTGCCGACTGTTATCTGATGTATGCCGAGGCTTGTGCAGCCGTAGGTGGAGCCACCGCTAAAGCCAAGTGCTCACTCACAGCTCTCGATGCAGTGAACAAGATTCGCAAGCGTGCCGGAGTAGAAGGCGTAGCAGCCAAGTTTACCGGCAACAAGGACAAGTTCATGGATGAGGTTCGCCGCGAGCGTGCCGTAGAGCTTGCTTTCGAAGGTCACCGTTTCAACGACCTGCGCCGCTGGTTGCTTCTCGACAAGGCACCTTACAACATCAAGACATCGCAGGAGTTTGTACGTGCAGGCAAGTTTGATCCAAAGAATCCACAGAACACCGAGGTTTCCGGTTTCAAGCAGAAGATCATTCTTACCCGCCACTTCACAAGCAAGCACTGGTGGATGCCTTTGAAGAAGAAAGACACCAGTATCTATCCTGAGATGTTCCAGAATCCAGGTTGGTAATAGAGTGTGAATCAAGAAAACAATTAAAAGAATAAAGAAGAAAAAATTATGAGCAACATAATTTCAAGATATAAAGCGATTCTTCCGGTTTCCCTCTTCGCTCTGTCTGCACAAGGAGTGATGGCACAGGATGCCCCAGAAGCAGACACCATCAACGTGGCATTCCGCAAGGCGGATGCCCGTGATGTAATCACTCCTGTCAGCACGGTCAATGTGAAAAATCTGCTGGAGAAGAACTACAATACCTATAGCCTCGACAATATGCAGGCTTTGGCTGCAGGTTATAACGGGTCGCTATGGAATCAGGGTGATGCACTTGTGCTGATTGACGGTGTGCCACGTGATGCAAACAATGTTTTGCCAACGGAGATTGAAGACATTACCTTCCTCAAGGGTGCTTCTGCCGTTGTTCTCTACGGTAGCCGTGCTGCAAAGGGTGCCATCCTCATCACAACAAAGCGTGGTAAGATTGAACCGCTGAAGATTACAGCCCGTGCCAACTATCAGATGAGTGTAGCGAAGTCTTATCCTACCTACCTCGATGGTGCGCAGTATATGACACTTTACAATCAGGCACTTGCCAACGATGGTCTTTCTGCTAAATATTCAGCTGAAGACATCTATAACACGGCTGCAGGTACCAATCCTTACCGTTATCCAAACCAGCAGTTCTATAATTCTGATTATCTCAAGAAGGCCAAGTCTCGCTACGATGTGACGGCTGAGTTCGAAGGTGGTGGTAAGTTTGCACAGTTCTATACCAACGTGAGCTACTACCGCGAGGGTGATTTCCTCAATTTCGGTGAAGGAAAGAACAACTATACCGACCGTCTGAACGTACGTGGTAACATCGACCTCCAGCTCGCTGATTGGGCTTCTGGTTGGGTGAATGCCAACGCTACCTATTATAACCAGCATGGTTCAAACAGCGAATTCTGGAAGGCAGCTTCTACATTGCGCCCTAACCGTGTGGCTCCATTCATCCCGCTGTCTTATCTTGACCCGAAGGATGCCAATTCTCTGGCTCTCATCAATAACTCAAGAAATATCATCACCAATCCTGTGGGATTGCCAGCCGGACAGTATTTCCTGGGTGCTACACAGGAAGACCAGACCAATGCCTTCGCAGATATGTATGCTGCAGGCTACAACACCTGGACATCCCGCCAGATGCAGTTTGATACTGGTGTCAAGTTCGATCTGTCTTCTGTGCTCAAGGGCTTGAGCTTCAAGACCATGTTTGCGGTTGACTATTCTACGTCATACACAACATCCTTGAACGACAGCTATGCAACCTTCGGTGTCAACTGGACACAGTTTGACGGCAAGCAGATTATCGGTTCCGTCACTCAGTATGGTGAGGATAAGCATACGGGTACTTTGAACTCCAGCAACTCAGCAGAGCGCCAGACGCTTGCCTGGACCGGACAGTTTGACTACGTTAACTCCTTCGGCAATCACAATGTCAATGCCACCTTGCTCGCCAATGGTTATCAGCAGACTATCAGCGGTGAGTATCACAAGGTAAGCAATGCCAACCTGGGACTTCTCGTGTCATACAACTATGCACATAAGTACTATGCCGACCTGGCAGCCAATGTGGTACACTCGGCCAAGCTTCCTGAGGGCAACCGCAATGCCATTTCTCCATCGGCAACTCTCGGCTGGAGACTCTCTGAAGAGAATTTCCTGAAGGATGTAAACTGGCTCAATGACCTCCGTCTTACTGCAGGGTATACCGTCTTGAACCAGGATCTTGATATCAAAGAGTACTTCATGTATGAGAATATCTTCACGGCTACCGGTACATGGTGGGGATGGTCTGACGCCAACAACAGCATCCAGACTTCAGACTCGCAGCGTGGTGGTAACGACAAGCTGGGCTTCATCAAGCGCAAGGAGTTCAACGTAGGTTTGAATGGTGCATTGTTCGGCAACCGACTCAGCTTTGCCGTGAACTACTACAACACAGTGACTGATGGTTTGCTTGCTCAGCCAGATTACATCTATCCAAGCTATATGCATACCTACTGGCCTGTATCTACATTCGTCCCATACATCAACTATGGTAAGAATCGCCGCACAGGTGTTGACTTCTCTCTCGGTTACAAAGACAAGGTGGGAGACTTCGAATATGGTATCCAGGCATTCGGACAGACCAACAGTTCAAAGAACCTGAAGGTTGCAGAGAATGTAGAGTATGACTACATGCGTACAGAAGGCAAGCTCACTGATGCCCTTTGGGGATATGAGTGCTTAGGCTACTACAACAGTAAGGAGGAAATTGAAAATGATAAGGTCAAGAGCTCTTTCGGTACTTTGAAGCCTGGTGATCTGAGATACAAGGACCAGAATGGTGATAATGTCATCGACAGCAAGGACCGCGTGGTTATCGGTCGCTGGAGCGCCAAGTTCACCGGTGGTATGAATCTTACCTTGAAGTACAAGAACTTCACTCTCTTCGCCATGTTGACAGGTCAGTTTGGTGGTAATGCTCTCAAAGACGATACCTACAACTGGGTTTACGGTGAGCGTAAGTACAGTGATGTGGTACTCGGTGCCTGGACAGAGAGTAAATACAAGAACGGTGAGTCTATCACCTATCCTCGTCTGACAACACAGAGTGGTGACAACAACTTCTGTGCTTCCGACTACTGGATGTATTCTACAGACCGTATCGACTTGAGCCGCGTGCAGCTTACCTACGACTTCAACAAGTCTCTCTTCGGAGACAACAGTTTGGTGAAGGGCTTGCAGGTATATGTTAATGGCAGCAGCCTCCTGACGATAGCCGGTGAGCGCAAGCAGATGGAACGCAATGTAGATTCTGCTCCTCAAACCCGCAGTTTCACCATCGGTGCAAAGGTTGAGTTCTAATATAAAAATTAAGATAACGAAAATGACAAAAGTGATGAACAACTTACTATCAAAATATAAAATTGGTGGAGTGGTGCTCGGACTGGCTCTTTCGATAGGACTGACAAGCTGTGACGATATGTTCGAGCCTGCCATCGAAAACCATCTGGGTTTCGAGTATATGTACGACCATCCTGACTATGCTGATGGTGTGCTTGGCAACGCCTATACCCGTCTGCCAAACCGCCAATACTCGTTCAACGATGTCGCTACAGACGATGCCGTGAGCAACGATGCCGCCGAATCTTTACGTAAGATGACTGGCGTAGATAGCTGGACTTCAAGCAGCAATCCGGTGGAAGCCTGGCGCGACTGCCGTGCAGCCATCCAGTATATTAACCTCTTCCTTGCCAATGTGGATAAGGTAAACTGGAACAGCGATGAGACTGTGCGTGCCATGTATGAGCAGCGTTATATCGGCGAGGCCAAGGGTTTGAGAGCACTCTTTATGTACTATCTGCTCCGTGCCCATGGTGGTTGGGCCAATGGAACACTCCTCGGTGTTCCTAACGATCTTGTGCCAACAAATGTAAGTTCTGATTTCAATTCTCTGGAGGTGCGTGCTTCTTTTGCCGACTGCATGAAGCAGCTCATTGAGGATGCAGAAGAGGCTGTACGTGTACTTCCTGTTGACTACAAGGATACGGATAACGAGACAATGACCGTTAGTTGCCTTGGCAAATCCTATACAGTTACAAAGGCTACTTACAATCGTGTACTTGGTTCCAACTTCGCCGGACGCTTAAGTGGTCGTATCGCCCGTGCCGTTCTTGCACAGGCTACATTGATGGCTGCATCTCCAGCCTTTGCCGATGGCAGCGGCGTAACCTACGAGCAGGCTGCCAAATATGCCAAGGCAGTGCTCGACCTCAATGGTGGCATCTCAGGCATCGATACAAATGGTTTGGAGTGGTATGCAGACCCAAACATGAAGGATCTTAAAGCGGCAGAATGTCCTAAGGAAGTACTCTGGCGTACAGAGAAAAGCGAGAACAATGATTTGGAGACCAAGTACTACCCACCATCAATCTATGGTCAGGGTCGTATCAATCCAACCCAGAATCTTGTAGATGCATTCCCTGCTGCCAACGGTTATCCTATTACAGATGCCAACAGCGAATATGACCCAGCTAATCCATACGAAAACCGTGACCCACGTCTGGCTAAGTACATTATCTATAACGGTCAGAAAGCAGGTTCTGGAAATGCTGTCATCAATACACAGGCAGACAACGCAGACAATCTCGATGGTCTCAACAAGGATGTTTCCAAGTCAACCCGCACAGGTTACTATATGAAGAAGCTCCTCCGTCAGGACATCAACCTGGATCCTACGGTTAACGGCAAGGCTTATCATTATACAGCCCGTATCCGTTACACAGAGCTTTATCTGGATTATGCCGAGGCAGCCAATGAGGCTTATGGTCCTAAGGGTGGCACAGGTTACTCAGCCTACGATGTAATCAAGGCAATCCGTGAGCGTGCAGGCTTGGGAGAGTTTGGTGAAGATCCATATCTGGAAGAGTGCGCACAGAGCAAGGAAAAGATGCGTGACTTGATCAGAAACGAGCGCCGCATCGAGCTTTGTTTCGAAGGCTTCCGCTTCTGGGATCTGCGTCGCTGGAAGGTTAAACTCGCTGATCTCAATGAGACTGCCAAGGGTATGAGCATCACCAACGAAGAGGCTGGCAAGAAATATACTCCTATCTCAGTGGAAACGCGTAACTTCAAGGAGAATGCCTTCTATGGTCCTATACCATACGACCAGATTCTTAATTTCCCATCACTCGTTCAGAACACAGGATGGTAAAAAGAACAACATTTGGTAATAAAAAGAAAAAAAAGAAGATTATGAATAAAACATTCAGAAAAATAGGAACTGCAATCATGGGACTTGCCTTGGTAGCTGGTCTTTCTACCTCTTGTTCAAACGGAGATTGGGAAGATAGTCTTCAGGGAGGAACAGGCAATGGTGGCAACAACGGTAAGATATCTGTATATTTCTCTATGCAGGCACCTATCCGCGTTATCACCCTCGGTAATGACGATGATGCGGTAAATACCGACGACAATGCTCATCAGTTCAAGTTGCAGGCAACTTGGGGTGGTGGCTACAAAAATACCAAGGACTGTAAGATCAGTTATCAGATAGATCCATCTCTTCTGCCAGAAGGCAGTGGTATGGAGGTGCTCCCTGAATCCTACTATACTCTGGAGGATCCTAACACCCTGACTATTCCTAAGGGAAAAATCATAGGTGGTACAACAGTTCATCTTACTGATGCCTTCTTCAACGATCCGAAGGCTGTTACTACTCACTATGTATTGCCAGTAAGACTCGTTTCTTCTCTCACTGGTGATGATATCCTTGAAAAGCAGAACTACCAGTTGCTCTGTGTGAAGTACAAGAATCAGTATTCAGGTCTGTATTGCAAGACAGGAACTACCAATATCCAGGATCTGAAGACCATTACTCACAAGAACGAGGATGCGCTGGATGTGGCTTCATCTGTAGATTTCAACACATCTTCCATCACTTTCTCTTATCCTGTAAAGGAGTGGAAGTATGATGACAAAGAGCATATCTGGAGTCAGATTGATGCATCGAAGGAGTTGACCATTACTCTGGCATTCAATGGAGAAAACTGTAAGGTTTATCAGGATGGCAAGGAGATCGGTACTGGTACTTTTGCTCCTCGTGGCATTCAGGATTTCAGCGACAAGAACCGTATGGCTGATTGTCTGAAGATCAAGTTTAATGCTACTGTAGTGACCAACGCTGGTGATGCAGAGCACGAGAAAACATGGAACATCTCTGCCGACTATGTGATGTCTATGATGAGTCGTAACAACAAGCTTGAGTCATGGAAGTAATTTCGTAACAAACTAATGAAAATGAATTTAGTAGTATGAAAGTAAATAAATATATTATATCTGCACTGGTCTGCCCATTTGTTTTGGGCAGCTGTGCAGACTGGGATGACTGGAAATATGACGTAGAGAAACCTCAGACCATCGCTCAGTATGAGTATCTCAACGACTATGCGCCATTGAAGGAGTATCTGGATCGTGGTGCTCATCCTGGCTTTAAGGTAAGTGCTGCACTTGGCGTGGACGAGTTCAACCAGCAGGGTCCTCTCTTCCGTCTTGCAGCCCATAACTTTGATGAGATTGTTGCAGGCAATGCCATGAAGATGGCTTCCTGTGTCAACGACCAGGGTGAGATGGATTTCAGTAAGGTATCTTCCTTTGTACATGCAGCAGAAGATGCAGGGTTAACAGTTTATGGTCATGCGCTTGCATGGCATGCTCAGCAGCCTAGCAAGTATTTGAATGGGCTGATAAAGGATAAGGAGTTGCCTCCTGCTGAGGAGAATCCTGGACTTATCATCACGGCTGGTGCTCCTAAGAAAGATACCTGGGAATATGAAATCTACTATGATCTGGATAAACCTCTTCAAGCAGGTAAAACTTACGAGATTTCACTTAATGTAAGGGGAACTAATCCTGGAACGATTGATTTCTGGCCTGGTAAGAAAGATGGTTCTGATACACAGTATGGAGCAGGTTCATTTACTGTAGCTGAAAAAGCTATTGATAATAGCTTCTCTTTTACACCGAATGCGGATATCGATCGTTTGCGTTTCTGCTTCGGAAAGATTGGCGGTACTCTCTATTTTGATAATTTTGTATTGAAGGAAAAGGGCTCTGACCATAATATTGCAGTCAACTCTACCTTTGATGAAAAAGATATTTCTCACTGGACCAAAGTTTCTTGGGTAGACATCTCCTATAAGATTGGTAATGTAGCTGGTGCAGGTGCTGTTGAAATCCCTGTAAGTGTTGGGCATCTTACCTTTGATGATGGTCAGAACCTTGGTGGATGGGGTATGGATAATGCGCCAGAGATTGTAAATGGTGTTTGTGAGGTTGGTAACAACGCAGCCAAGGAAAACCCCTGGAATGCACAAGTTTGCTATAAACCAGGTTTCGCTTTCGAGAATGGTACAACCTATCACTTGAAGATGAAAATCAAGGGTTCTGTAGCTGGTGAATTTGGTGCTGGATTCCAGAATCCTGATGGATACAAAGGCTGTGGTGACTTCCCTACCATCAACGTTACAACTGATTGGAAGGAAGTTGATGTGACTACCACATGTAATGGTGACAATGCCAAGCGCCTGCTGCTGAATATCGGTAAATATGCGGGTACCCTCTATATTGATGATTTTGAAGTTTACTACACGAAGTCTTCAAATTCTATTCCTTTGACTGCTGAGGAGAAGAAGAACATTCTTACCTCTGCTATGCAGAAGTGGATAAGTGGCATGATGCAGGCCACTGAAGGCAAGGTGAAGGCTTGGGATCTCATCAACGAGGCTGTCTCAGGTGGTGGCAATGTGAATGGCTTCTATGCTCTTCAGACTGAGGCTACCAGTGAGCATAATCCACAAGATTTCTACTGGCAGGATTACTTCACACCAGAGATGTATGGTCCTATCGTAGAGAAGGCGGCTCGTGATGCTTATGCTGCGGTAGAGGGTACAAACCCTGCAGACCTCAAGCTCTTTATCAACGATTATAACCTGGAGTCTGACTGGGACAGCAACAAGAAGGTGAAGTCGCTCGTTTACTGGATTGGCGTATGGGAAAAGAAGGGTCAGGAACTCGGCTGGAACACCAAGATTGATGGTATCGGATCACAGATGCACATCAGCTACTACGAGAATCCACAGACTCTGGAAAGCAAGAAGAAGGCCATCCAGAACATGCTCAAGATCATGGCAGAGACTGGCAAGCTCGTCCGTATCTCAGAGATCGATATGGGCTATGTAGATAAAGATGGCAAAGATGTTACTACTGCTCAGCTGGAGAAGCTTCCTATTGAAGAGCGTGTGGCTAAGGAAAAGGCTATGGCTGAACACTACAAGTGGATTATCGAGCAGTATTTCAAGATCGTTCCTGTCAGTCAGCAGTATGGTATCTGCCAGTGGTGTCTCACCGATTCACCAACAGACAGCGGTTGGCGCCCTGGACAGCCTGTAGGTCTTTGGAACCTCAACTATCAGCGCAAGCCTGCTTACGGTGGTTTTGCTGATGGTCTTGCTTCTTCTGCTAAAGGAGAAAGTGATGTAAAATAATTAATGATTAATTTAAAATAATAAACTATGAGGAAATTTTTATTGACTTTCGTGGCAATTATTGCATCGTGCATGGCCATGGCTGCATCGATTGCAGAAAATGAAGTGGATTATTCGTATCTACGAGGTACGTATACTACTAGTGCGTATCCAAATACTTATGAATTGTTAGAAGAAAATGGATTTCCTAAAAGAGCATGTACAATAGGCGTTCAAATGAAAGCTTTGCCTTATGGTTACCATTATTCTTGGAAAATATTAAAAGGTAATGGTGATGAGGTCCTTCAAGTACAACCTGGGACAAATTTTGCATATATAGGCCAGAATGGACACACTGATGTTTTTGAGTTTTCTATAAGCATAATAGATGAGACTACAGGTCATCCTATAATGTCAAGAGATATTAGTTTTGTATTTATTGAAGGTTTTAACAAGCCGATTGTTCCACCTGTTGGTCAATAAAGTTTTGTAAGTAGAACATTAGTTTTAGGTTTTATCATACAAAGATTAACCGAAAAAAGATGTTAGTCGTTAAGGTTGGCTGTGTTGTGATGACACGGTCAACCTTTTTGCATTTTTTTAATGATGAAAATATTCTCTTTCTCCTATGTGTCATTCTTGAAAGAGATTGTCTAGTGTGACTTCGCTGTTTACTATACTTGAATGGATGCCATTGGCAACACCAAATGTAAGCCTCGCTAGCCACGCCACCAATATTCAATGCCTTGCGTATTTGGCTGATATGGAACAAACAGAGTATTTTCCTTAAAATGGCACGAAAACGCACTTTTTCTCACTTTTTTTTCGAGAAAAAGTGCGTTTTCGTGCCAAAATCTTTAATTTGGCTTCCCAGAGAAGGACGTGATGTATTAGGCCATCCTACAAGCGGAATCTTTATTCACAAGGGTAGAAAAATTGTGATGAAGTAGTTAGGTTTTGTGATAAAATAAAAATAGTTTTGTTGTTTAGATGTCCTTTCACCTTTCATCTATCTTCTTGCATTTCAGATAGATGAAAGGTGAAAGGACTTTTTTGTTTCTTATAGGTGCTCTAGCCAATTCTCGGGAGTGATGATCGTTTTATCCTTCACATCGTATGTGTTTAGGAAGGAAGCAGGAAACTGAGTATTTGCTCTCTTTGGATTCCATTTCATTTCGAAGAGAGTAAACTGTCCGTCGCTTTCCTCGATGTAGTCTATCTCTTGCTGTTGGTTGGTTCGCCAGAAATAGCTGTTTACATATCTTCCTTCATACTGGTTAGCTTTTATTCTTTCGCTGATAACGAAGTTCTCCCACAAGGCACCAACATCTTGTCGAAGGGCCAAAGGCGCAAAGTTTTGCAATATGGCATTTCGGATACCATTGTCGTAAAAGTAAAACTTCTTGGCTCGTTTCAGTTCTGTGCGCAGGTTTCTGCTAAAACCATTTAGCTTGAAGATGATATAGCATTTTTCTAGCAAGTCTACATATTTTTCCACGGTTTTGCTGTCCGTACCTACTGTCTGTGCCAGCTCATTGTATGAAACTTCGCTAGTAACTTGCAGTGCTAAAGCAGTGAGTAGCTTGCTAAGCAATGCAGGTCGGCGTATACTCTCTAAGGTGAGCAAGTCCTTATAGAGATAACTATTGGACAGATTGTACAAGATGTCTTTTGCATCTTTTGTATGATTGATGACATCTGGGTATGAGCCATAGATGAGGCGATTCTCTAGTGTTTGCTTTACTGTAAGTAAGCCTTGAGATTCGAGTAATTCACCAGTGGACAATGGAAAGAGATGATACTCAAACTTTCTGCCGGTCAGTGGCTCATTGAGCTTGTTTTGTAATTCAAATGAGGAAGAGCCTGTTACCAGTAATTGTACTTCAGGGAAGTTGTCGGTAATCAATTTTAGGGTTAGCCCTATGTTTTCTACTCTTTGTGCCTCGTCTATCATGACAATCTTGTGTTTGCCAATGAGCAATTTTAGTTCTTGGCTATTCACCTGGGATAGCATTTCTTTTACTTCTGGCTCATCACAGTTTAATTGCAATATAGGTTCCGTACGTTTTTCAAGTATCATTTTGAAAAGCGTACTTTTTCCTACTTGTCTGGCACCTATTATAATAATAGCTTTACCACCAAACATTCTGGTCTCTATCGTTTCTTGTAGTTTCCTTCTTATCATTTTATTCTTATGTTTAAATCTTCTGCAAAGGTAATGAAAATATTCGCTAATCCAAAAAATAACACTGTTTTTTTGGATTATAATCCGAAAATTCGTACTGATTTTTTGGATTAGGGACATTTTTGAGCTATTTTTACCTTGTTAATAGGGTGCCATGTAACTTTAGTTTATACCCAATGTTACTTACGTCACTTGTAGGCATCAAGCCCTACGCTTGTAATCATTCAGTACTGTGAGGGCAGGTAACAAACCTGCCCTCCCAGTGCATTTTGATACGTTTGATAAAGTATTTGATATATGGCGCAAAGCCTATGTCGGATTATTCTTGTAATTTTGCAACGAATAAACAATTTAATCATATACGAATGAAAAAGAAAAATATCCAGACCCCTGTTTTATCAATGGCCATTGCTGCATGTATGATATCTCACCAGCAAAATGCGCAGGCCGGAGAAAATCCGTCCCTGCAAAATGATTCCGTGCCTTATGTAACCATGCCGGATGTTTCCCCTAAACTCACCACAGGGGATGGAAATCCCCTGCTGGATTTTATGTTTACAGCGGATCCAACTGCAGTAGAATATAATGGCAGAATTTATGTGTACGCAACAAACGATCAGCAACAATATGATTCAATAGGCGGTTACGGAAAAAACTCCTACGAATACATCAAATCTCTGGTGATGATGTCTTCCGATGACATGACAAACTGGACCTATCACGGAATTATTAAAACAGACAGCATCGCCCCATGGATACAAACATCATGGGCACCGTCGATCGCAAAACGTGAGGAAGCGGACGGCAAGACTCACTTTTACCTCTATTTCTCCAATAGCGGGGGTGGAACCGCAGTGCTGACATCCACATCCCCCATAGGACCGTGGTCAAGCCCGCTGAATCATAGTTTGGTAGACACAAACACTCCCGGCATAGCAGGAGAATGCAAAGCCGCTTTCGATCCGGGTGTAGTCATCGATGACAAAGGAAAAGGTTGGCTGACAGTAGGCGGAGGATGTGCTCGCATTATGCGTTTGGGAAAAGACATGATTAGTGTGGATGGCCCGATAAAGCCCATCAGGGCTCCCCATCATTTCGAAGCTAACGAATTAAACTACATCAACGGCACATACGTTTATACTTATAACATAGATTGGCAAGATTTTAGCGACTGGCCTCTCCCGACAGAGAAACCAACCACCTGTTGCATGAGTTACATGACTAGCAAAACTCCGCTGGTAACCAAAAGTTGGAAATACCAGCACAACTATATGAAAAACCCTGGAGATTATGGATTTGACTACAGCAACAATCATACACATCTACACAAATTCCGCGGGAAATGGTATGTATTCTATCACACAATGAGTTTGCAACATAGTTTCAATACAACAGCTGGTTTTCGTAATGTTTGTGTCGATGAAATACAAGTTGACGAGAATACTGTGAATATCCACATGGGTAATCAGACTCTGAAAGGCGTAAAACAGATACAGCCTATGAATCCGTTCATCATCCAGCAGGCCGAAACCACAGCAGCCACACAAGGTGTCAAGTTCACAAATGGAAAAAGCATCGGGGACATGTATGCCGTTACCGTTCCCAACAAGACTGGCATCATTGCTGTCAGAGGTGTGGAATTCAACAAAGTACCTTCCAGTCTGGAAATTAAGGCATCCGGAAACGGAATCATAGAAGTTCGCCGGGATAGGCCGGACGGAGAAGTCATAGCTTCAATCAAAGTCGGTACCCTGCAAATGAAACTCATAGAATCCCAACTTCAAAAGAATATGACAGGCACAATGGACCTCTGTTTTGTCCTGAAAGGAAACAATATCACATTCGACGAATGGAAGTTCAAATGATACCTTACTGATGACAAGGAGGGTGCATTGCCCATTATGATGCACTCTCCTTAACTTCCTGTACGTATCCCGCGCTGAGGAGACTTTGCATGGAAGCTGTGCTATCGTTGGATTCTCTTGTTTGTTTTTGCAACACTAAGATAAGTGAATTCTTCGACATGGCAAAATCCTGGGCCGCTCGGCTCTGCCGCTTGACTTTTTCAAGAACTTTTTGCTGCTTAGGTGTTTAAAAAGTTTAATTTATAATAGTGTCCCCTGTGGATTATGCCTTCAGTTCTCATCAATGGATCCGCAAGACTTGCGGCAAGGATATCCGCTTTTTCTGGGACGACAGCGCCTGGATCGTGCAGAACGCCATAGGAAGCCAGAATTGGAACGAATACGCAACTCATATACAAAATCACGGGAATCTAGGGAAAATATATCCGAAAAACAAATACGGAGTGGAAGGCGACACTCCTTCTTTCCTACATGTAACCCCAAATGGATTAAACGATCCGACCGTATGTAGCCAGGCAGGTTGGGGTGGCTATTTCCGATGGGGACTGTCACCAGACAGTCTGACAACATGCTACACAAATGCAGATCCGGCAGTCAGATGCATATCGGAGAAATATGAAAAATACTTCTATCCCGCAATATTCGCCAACTTCATGGCACGTATGGATTGGGCTGCATACGGCAAAGGAAACCGTAACCCGATAGTCATCGTAAATGGTGAAAAGGGATTGAACCCGATTATAATTGAACCAGAAACAGAAGAGGAATTCCAATTAAACGCTTCAAAATCTGTGGATCCGGATAAAGATAAACTGACATTCCACTGGTGGATATTGCCGGAAGCGGGTACTTACACCTCAACGGTAAGTATCAGAGAGGCAGACAAAGCTAATGCCATTCTACGTATCCCCCAGGATGCAGCAGGAAAAGAACTGCATATAATCTGTGAAGTGACAGACAATGGGACTCCGGCGCTGACCAGTTACAGAAGGGTCATCATCCGCCCAAAACTTGGCGAGACATTCAACCTTTCTGGGCAGCGATAAACATAACTATAAAGGCAATGTTATCAGAAAAAGATAATTCAGTAATTGATATTTAACATATAACAAATTCCCAGAGAAGGACGTGATGTATTAGGCTCATCTGTATATTTTTCCTTTTCAAATAGGTTTGATGGTGTATCATTTTCGTTATAATGTTGGCTATCAAACCTATTTGGTACTTCTCACAAAGTATTTGTTATACCACGCAAAGTCTTTTTCAGCCTTTTCTGTTATTTTTGCAAGCGGAAATGAGAAACATTTCTCGTTCCACGAATGAACAATTATTATCAATAAACTTAAAATTAAAAGCGTATGAAAAAGATTTTTACTTTGATTGCTGCTGCCTTGATGGCAGTTAACGTGAGTGCAGCTAACAAGGTGCTGAAGATTACTGGCACCGCTGACAAGGCTAATGCTTGGGATAGCCAGTGTTTTATCAACCTTAAGAATCTAGAGAAGGGCAAGCCTTATGTCGTGAAGTTTGATGTGTACACTACAGCTGGTACCGAATTCAAAATCGGAACAGAGGCTATTGACGAGACTCAGACAGAGCATATGACGGAGTGGAATGCTTCTGCAGTGTTCAGTTATACTGAGGAACTTACCTTGACTAATCAAAAGTCAGAGGCAGTAATAAACTTCCCTGGTAAGACCACGGTTACTTGTCACTCCCACTGTACTGCAAAGCCAGGAATGGAGATAGATCATACAAATGGTAATACCAAAAATTGTGATCCGGAAATTTTGGAGAATTATGAGTATGCTGCTACTGCACTCTTGCTGAATGTAGGAAAGATGCCTAAGGATGCAGCCATCTATATTGGTAGCATTAAGGTGTATGATGCAGATGGCACCCTCCTTTCAACAGAGAATTTTGATAATGCAACAGTTGGTGAGTATGATACTAATAAGACTGTTCACTATCCAGGTTGGCAGAATGCTGCTACATTTGAAATTGTAGAAGAGCCTACTACAGGCATTTCTAAAATTGAGAGTGCAAATGTAGCTAAGGATGGCAAGTGCTTCAACCTCGCTGGTCAGCAGGTAGGTAAGGGTTACAAGGGCATTGTGATCAAGAATGGTAAAAAGATGGTTATCAAGTAATAGATGAGACGTTTTACAATGCTCGCATCTCTCCTCATGGTTCTGTGCCTACAAATGGCGGCACAGACCTGGGAAGATGTAAAAGTGGGGACTTCTACTCGCAAGACCCTCACTTATGTACCAAGGAATGTAGAGAAATCACCAGCTCTGGTGATTTCTCTTCATGGTATGAATCAGGACCCTGGGTTTCAGCAGAATCAGACGCAATGGAATGCGCTGGCTGATACCGAGGGTTTTATTGTTACTTATCCGCTGGGTAATAACAGAATGTGGGATACCAGCGGTATGGGTGATGTGATGTTTGTGGAGGCTGTCATGAAGGATATGGAGCTGAAGCACCATGTGGACAAGAACCGCATCTATCTCTCGGGTTTCTCTATGGGTAGCTGGCTGGGGTATCATTGTCTGGAAACGCTTGGCGATCAGATTGCTGCCTTCGGACCAGTAAGCGGTGTGGATATCGGTGAGCAGCCTAGAGCTAACCGCATGGTGCCTATCATGCATATTCACGGAACCGCTGATGATGTGTTCAAATATACGGGCGATCCTCATCACATGGCTGGCGGTTATCCTAGTATTGAGGAATATGTAAAGAAGTGGGCAGCCTACGAAGGTTGTGATACAAGCAATCCGCAGGTAATCCGTCCTTATCCTGCCGGCAGAAATACTGCAAATGATACCCGTACTATATATAATAATGTGAACGATGATGTAGAAGTGAACCTTATCTCTATTGACGGTAAGGGACATTGGCATTCCAACGAAGCAAACGGGGTAAATTCTACCCAGAAACTGTGGAACTTCTTCAAGCGTCATCAGTTGAACCAGCATTCTACTCCAGATCCTAATTTTCAGATTTATCTTTGTTTCGGACAGTCGAACATGGAGGGTAATGCCGTTATCGAGGCCCAGGATAAGACGGGTGTGAACCCTCGTTTCATGGCAATGTATACGCTCGATAATGCCAGTGCCGGATGGACAAAAGGCAAATGGCATACTGCTACTCCGCCTCAGGCTCGTCCTTACACCCGTCTGTCGGTAGTAGATTATTTCGGAAGAAAGATGGTTGATAATCTGTCTGACGAGGTGAAGGTGGGAACCATCACCGTAGCTGTAGGCGGTGCTAGCATCGATCTCTTCGATAAGGATAAGTATCAGTCTTATCTCAATGATGCCAATACACCCGACTGGCTCCGCAATTATGCCAAGGAGTATGGCGGTAATCCTTACGCCCGTCTTATCGAGTTGGCTAAGATAGCACAGAAGAGTGGTGTTATCAAGGGCATCCTGCTGCATCAGGGCGAAACCAACAACTGCGATCAGACCTGGCCTTCTAAGGTAAAGAAGATTTATGAGGATATTCTTGCTGACCTGGGACTTGATGCCAAGAATGTGCCATTGCTCGTGGGCGAGTTGGGACAGAAAGATCAGGGCGCAGCCTGCTGGGGACATAATGCCATCATCGACAATATCGCAGCTACGATTCCTACTGCTCATGTGGTTTCTTCCAAGGATTGTCCGCTGCAGAGCGATAAACTCCATTTCACAGCAGAGGGCTATCGTATGTTTGGTAAGCGTTATGCCGATGTGATGCTCGAACTTCTGGGTGTGGTACCTGTGGAAAACCGCAACTATTTCATCCGTTACGAGAGTACTGTGGGCGAGAACCTCTGGGACCGTCAGGCTGTCTACACCTTGCCAAAGGCTTTGGAGAAGGGTGCCAAGTATTCGCTGACCATGAAGATGAGAACTTCAGCAGATTGCGCTGAGCTGGGATTCTGGCCTATCTGGAATGCAAGTGAAAACAAGAACCAGTGGGGTGGAAGTGATGATGTGCAGTATGAGGCAGCCTATCCTATAGAGGCTGGCGACTGGAAGACGCTGACCTGGAATTTCACAGCCAACTTCACCTTGGATACCTTCCAGTTTGTATTTGGCAAATACGGTGGTACACTCGATATTGACGACATGGTGTTGGTGAAGGAAGGAACATCAGAGAATCTGATAGCCAACGCCGATTTCTCAGCCCGCAATATTCAGGGCTGGAGCATCAACTGGAAAGGTCCAAGCTATTTTCTTGACAACGAAGCCTATGCATCAACAGGCATCGAGAAGCCAGCTGTGGCAACCATGATGAAATCTGCGGATAAGGCATACTACACCCTTCAAGGTGTGAAGGTTATTCGTCCTACCAAGGGTATCTATATCCATGGTGGTAAGAAAATCGTGATTAAATAACAAACTGAAGTTTCGCATGTGGTTTAAGTACGGGCTGAAGGTCCAAAAGCTCCAGAAGCAGCACGCCCTGAAAGGGCAGAAGCTCCTAGCCCAGGGCATCGCCCTGGGTATAATGGCAATCAGTAAGGCGCCCTGTAAGGGCAAAAGCTTTATATTTTGTCTGGAGTTTTAAAGCTTTTGCCCTTACAGGGCGACAGGTTTGCGTCCGTAATTACCCAGGGCGATGCCCTGGGCTAGGAGCTTCTGCCCTTTCAGGGCGTATGGGGCTTACATGCGAAACTTCTGTAACGAATTAATCTATATAATATAAATATTAAACAAATGGTATAAAAAATCCCAGAATCGCTTTTCCAAGCGGATCTGGGATTTATTATGGTGATATTTGTCATCAATATCTCCGCTATTATATTTTTTATGTATTGCTCAGATTCTTAATGATTTCCAAAGGTAGCTGGGTAGCTTTGGAAACCTGTTCGGCAGAAAGTCCCATTGCCAGCAATCGTTGTGCTGTTTCTGTGTTGGCCTCATGCTTGCCTTCTGCTCTACCTTTCTCCATACCTTTTTCCATACCTTTCTCCATGCCTTTCTCCATGCCTTTTTCCATACCTTCTTCCATTCCTTTCTGATATCTGTCATCCAGAAGGGTTCTTTCAACACTTACCGAATCCCAAAACTTGTCATAGGCTCTGAGCTCGGCATCTGTAAAACCGGAAATCTCCAGTTCTTCTGTTGTCGGCAGATATTGTTGCTGTCGTATCAGTTCATCTTCATTGAGTGACTGAAGGGTATTCAGAAGGTTTTTCAATCGATCGGGATGATTGCCGAATATCTTCTTGAACGTAAGGTCTGCCTTAGGATCTAAGTACTTCATAACCATCTGTTTTAAAATTCTATAGCGCAAAGTTACGGTTTTATTTTCATATCTGCAAGGGATTTCTGGGAAAAGTTTATGAAAAAGTAAGAGATTGCGTTTCTTATGTGACAGGACAAGGGTCTATATGCCACGATGACAAGTGGTGTATAGACCCTTGATTATATGGAGATTTTCGTAATCTACATCTCCGCTTTCAGCATCTTTATCTCCTCTGTCGAAGGAAAAAGAAGAAGCAGAACGTAGGCTAAACGCAAGCAGCACGCCCTGAAAGGGCAGAAGCTCCTAGCCCAGGGCATCGCCCTGGGTATGATAGCAAACAGCAAGGCGCCCTGTAAGGGCAAAAGCCTTACAACACCAATCTTCCTTAATCCCGGAACACGAATTTTTCATTATATTCCACATTATATAATTCCAAGAATGCTCTATATTCCTCTGCAAACGAATGCTTGGTGTGATGCTCTTTCTGATTATCAATATATTGCGATGTTTTGTCCACAACGGATTGACTGATGGAATATGCGGCATAACCACCCTGCCATGCGAAAAAATGATAATAACCCGGATCAAGGTCCTTTATCCATCTACTGCTGTTTCGCTTGATTTCCTCAACTATTTCGGAAATCGTGACATCTTTTGATAATATGAACAATACATGAACATGATCGCCTATACCACCAGCCTTTATCTCGGTACATCCCGCTGTCTTTACAAGTTTGCCGATATAACAATGGAGTCGTTCCAAATCATTTTCACGGATTTGGGGGCTCGTTGATTTGATGTGGAAAATCAAATGGATGTAAATCTTTGATAAGGATTGCGCCATATTTTTAAAGCTTTTGCCCTTACAGGGCGTTGGTTTGTATATCATAATACCCAGGGCGTTGCCCTGGGCTAGGAGCTTCTGCCCTTTCAGGGCGTGTGGGGACATGATGGTGTTCTGATGCCTGGGGCGTGTGGAGCTTACATGCGAAACTTGAGTTTTTTATGTATTGCTCAGATTCTTAATGATTTCCAAAGGTAGCTGGGTAGCTTTGGAAACCTGTTCGGCAGAAAGTCCCATTGCCAGCAATCGTTGTGCTGTTTCTGTGTTGGCCTCATGCTTGCCTTCTGCTCTACCTTTCTCCATACCTTTTTCCATACCTTTCTCCATGCCTTTCTCCATGCCTTCTTCCATTCCTTTCTGATATCTGTCATCCAGAAGGGTTCTTTCAACACTTACCGAATCCCAGAATTTATCATAGGCACGGAGTTCGGCATCCGTAAAGCCGGAAACTTCAAGATCTTCTACGGCTTTTCCAATCTCTGGATCATTGAGCAGGTCGGCAGGAATATCCTTCGTATTGGAATTTATTTCTGTGAGGAAACGGAGCCACAAGACCATCATGCGCTTATCGGCAATGGAATGAGGAGTGAACTTAGGGAGTTCAATGAAGGTGAAATGCAAGCCCTCGATGACCTTATTGCTGTCCTTATCGTGCACGATGCGGTAGTTGTGAATGAAATCCGGAGTATCATGCGCAAAGATATCATTTATCAGGTTGAGAGAATATACGGGTTGGAGTTCGCTGTATTTTCCTCCCTTTTTTGCCTGACTCACATAGAGCTTAGATGCATTGAACAGTACTCGCTGCTGGAAAGCGTCAGACCATTCCATCTGCATTTCCACGCAGAACTTCCTGCCTCTGACATCGGTGCAGAGTACATCCACTATGGTGTTCTTGCCCCCTTCGAGCTGAGGCACAAGTTCTGTAGGCAGATACTTTATCTCGTGTATCTGCTCTTCTTCGCTGAGTGGCAGGAGGGCGTTCAGGAGACTGATCAGTCTTTTAGGATGATTGCCGAATATCTTCTTGAACGTAAGGTCTGCCTTGGGATCTAAGTACTTCATAACCATCTGTTTTAAAATTCTATAGCGCAAAGTTACGACTTTATTTTCAAACCCGCAAGAGTTTTCTAGGATTTTTAAAGGTAAAAAAGTAAAAAGGTAAAAAAGTAAAGATTTTGCTATCCCCAATACTATCTGATAACTTTTTCTAAAACTTTTCGACCTGTACGGTTGAAATTACCCACACGCCCTGAACCAACGGTCATCGGCCGAAGGGAATTGAAAATCGCTGGCCGAAGGGTAAAGCAAAGGTAAAGCCCATAAGCTCCAGAAGCAGCACGCCCTGAAAGGGCAGAAGCTCCTAGCCCAGGGCAGCGCCCTGGGTATAATGACAATCAGCAAGGCGCCCTGTAAGGGCAAAAGCTTTATTAATGGTCTTGTATTTTAAAGCTTTTGCCCTTACAGGGCGACAGGTTTGCGTCCGTAATTACCCAGGGCGTTGCCCTGGGCTAGGAGCTTCTGCCCTTTCAGGGCGTATGGGGCTTACATGCGAAACTTCAGTAACGAATTAATCTATATAATATAAATAATGAACAAATGGTATAAAAAAATCCCAGAATCGCTCTGCCAAGCGGTTCTGGGATTTTTTATGTCTGATAGTTTGCCATGATGTGCTTCCGTTTGCCTACAGATATGGCTGCGTGGGGTTAAGAATATGACTGCATTGGGTTACGGATACGACTCCGTTGGGTTACGGATACGACTCCGTAGGCTAACGGAGACGTATCCTTCGGCTTGTCGAGATATCTGCGTCAGCTGATTGAGTCACTTGAGTTAGCTGATTGAACTACTTGAGTTAGCTTACTGAACTACTTGGGTTAGCTGATTGAACTACTTGAGTTAGCTGACTGAGTTATATCAGTATTCTGTAGTATTACATGTGTATTTTTTTCTAATTTAATGCCACATTTGCCACACTTATACTTAACTCTTTGATTATTAGGGGATAACGTGTGGCAATAAGGTGTGTTTTTATTGTCACCTTATTGCCACCTATTACCACTTTTGGCATAAAATCAGCAAAATAACGGTGTTTTTGAGGGATTTGCTACGTCCTGATGCAGTAAAAAATGCGTCCCGATGTAGCATTTGCTACGTCCCGACGCAGCAAAAGTTACGTCCGGACGTAGTAAAAGATACGTCGTGACGTAATTTCAGTGCGGGAATTCAATGGCAAGAAGTATATAAATAAATCCCAGAATCGCTCTTCCAAGCAGTTCTGGGATTTATTGTGTCTGATAGTTTGTTTACCACTTAAAGAGGGGAGGAACAAATTCCTTGAAGCAGCGGCGCCAGGTGAGCCACTCATGATGAGTGCCTGGTGATACATAAACATCGAGCTTGATGCCCAGCTCCTTCAACTGCTGTGCCATCTTCTCGGTACCGAAGTTCTCTTCCGAACCGCAGCCCATAAACATATAATGAATGTTCTTGTTGTATTTCTCTGCATCGGCAAAAACTCCATTGAAACAGGTCTTTACATCCACGCCAAAGAGTGCACCGCTAAAGGTTCCAAGGGCAGAGAACTTGTCCATGTGAGGCAATACCGTGTTGAATGTCTGGCAACCGCCCCATGACAATCCAGCCATCGCACGATGCTCACGGTCGGTATAAGTGCGGAATGTCTTGTCAACCATCGGAATCAGATCCTTGATAATCACATCATAGAAAGAAGCTCCATAGTGGCTGCGCTCTTCATCTACATTCTTGCCTGGACGGGCAACGAAAGGCTTCTTTACATCGCCACTCTCCATGACCACAATCATAGGCTCTGCCTTGCCTTCTGCTATCAGGTTGTCCATGATGTGCTGCATCATTCCCTGCTTGCTCCAGCCCGTCTCGTCTTCGCCCATGCCATGCTGCAGATAGAGCACAGGATAGCGCTTGGTGGTGTTGGTTTCATATTCGGCAGGGGTGTAAACCATGGCACGGCGGAATTGCTTCTGGGAGGCTGCATAGTAAGATACTGAGCGAACCTGACCGTGGGCTACGCCCTGCTGAGGACGATAGTAGTTGCCTTCTGCTCCTTCTGGAACTTCCAGACCGCCTGCTTCACGGCAGCAGCCGAAGTAGGTTTCGCTGGCAGGGTCAACTACCTGCACGCCATCTACATTCAGAAAATAGTAGTGGAATCCTACTACCAGCGGATCGCTCACGCCGTACCAGTCGCCATCCAAATCCTTTTTCATCTCATATTGCTTGCCGCAGATGTCGAAGATTACTTTCTTTGCCTCAGGAGCATGGAGCTTTACATAAGCTCTGCGGTCCTTATCTACACGCGGATAGTTGCTGTCTGGAATGATTCCCTGCAGGGCGAGCATCATGTTTGCATAGCGCTTGCCCATGGTGCGGTAGCTTTCTGCGATGAAGTGGAGACCGTCGCCACGCTGTGGACAGCCCTTTGAAGAAATGACGTGGGCTGTAGGAATGGTCTTGGCAATATCATCAACGATGGCGATATGTGCCCAGCATTTTCCGCCCATATCCTTCTGTACGGTTTCGCCTACGAGCAGAGGTACGTCTTCTGCCTTCAGATTCAAATCCTTCAAGATGTCGTTATAAACAGTCTTTACTCGGTTAGGCCAGTTGGCATCGCCGTTGTTGGTTTCGCCCTGATGCAGGAGGATGCCCTTGATAACACCCTGCTTCTTGGCTATTTTTGCCAGTTCTATCAGTCGGGCGTATGGATTTCCGTTGTACTGGGATGCAAAGTTCTTCATCCAGTCGGGTTGTTTCTTGAGATAAGCCTTATAGGTACGCTTATCGAAGAGGTCGATGCTGGCTCCGCCCACGGCCACGGTGATGGTTCCCACCTTGATGCTGTCTGGCAGGTTATCCACCATCTTTCTTCCGAAATAGTCAACAGAAGTCAGTCCTGTAGAGGGTCTTGCCTGTGGCGGCACAGCGGTGTGCCATTGTCCCTTCTTCCATCCTGCCTTTTCATCATCCACGGCATACATAGCCTGGAATCTCGGGTTCACGCCCGTTCGGTCGATGTCTTCGATAGCCGCATTTCCTTCCATGTTCGACTGTCCGAAGCAGAGATAAATCTGAAAATTAGGATCAGGCTTTTCCTGAACCTTACTGCCCGTTTTCTGTGCCATCATAGGTAGGCACGCCATCGCGAGCATCGATGCTAAGATTGATAATCTATTCATAGTTTATATTTAATTAAATTATTAGATTGATTTTCATCTTCTGTTCTGTTTGCAAAGTTATGAAAAGATTTCCATACGTGCTTTGTCTCATATATCAATAACTTTTCCCTTTGTTATATAATAAGGTGATTCTTTTGTCTCAGGTTTCAGAATATGTTTCATTTTGTTTCTTTTGGGGTAGATGTTATTTGTGATAAAGTATTTGTTACTTGAGATAAAATGCGTTTTAATGTTTTTATCTATTTTTGCGACGTGTTTCAGCATCCTTAATGAAATTTTAGAGAATTTAGGATGTATATATAATAATGTAATATTAAACAACTGACTAGTAAAGTAAAACTATTAATCTATTTTTAAGATGAAGAATTTAAAAATGATTGAAAAGCCGTTTGTTTTGCTATTCCTGCTCTGTTTGCTTCCTTTGGGAGTTTCGGCTCAGAGCATAGTGAAAGGTATAGTGACTGATCCAAGTGGAGAACCTGTGATTGGTGCTACTGTTAAAGTAGAAGGTAGCAAACTGGGTGTTGTTACCGACTTGGATGGTAAGTTTAGCGTTGATGCTGCTCCTGATGCAACATTGACTATTACCTATGTGGGTATGGAGCCTAAGACCGTGAAAGCTGAGGCTGGTAAAACCCTTTCCATTACCTTGAAGGATGATTCTAAAGTTCTTAATGATGTCGTTGTCATCGGTTATGGCGTTCAGAAGAAGAGCGACCTGACTGGTGCAGTTGCATCTATCAAGAGCGATGACATCAAGGGTTTGTCTGCTACCGATGCCGGTGCTGCCCTCCAGGGTAAGGCTGCCGGTGTACAGATTATCAACTCGGGTGGTCCGGGTGAGGCTGCCGATATCCGTATTCGTGGTTATTCTTCCAATAGTGGTAATATCGGTCCGTTGCTCATTGTCGATGGTCTGAAGGTGGATAACATCCAGTACCTGGATCCATCTATGATCGAGAGCATGGAGGTATTGAAGGATGCCGCTTCTGCTGCCATCTATGGTGCGCAGGCGGGTAATGGTGTCGTTATCATTACTACCAAGACGGGTGCAGCCAATGGCGGTAAGGCTCAGATTTCTTACAGCAGCAAGTTCACCATCCAGTCTTTGGGAAAGAGGGCTGAAATCTTTGATGCTCCTGAGTATATTGAGTATCATAAGTACTTGGGTGATATTGATGATGCCTTGCTCCAGAAAAACGGTTATAATGGACAGAATACCAACTGGTATGACGAGGTATTTGAGAATTCCTTGGCTCACCAGCATAGTCTCACCGTGCAGGCAAGCAATGGCAAGGGCCGTTTCCTCGCCAGCTTGAATATCCTGAACAATGATGGTATCGTTAAAGGTAGTAAGGATACTTATAAGCGTTTCACTGGTCAGATCAATGCCGATTATGATGTTTACAAGTGGTTGAACATTACTACCAATACATCTTTTGAAAAGTGGAAGACCAAAGGTGTAACTAGAGGTTATGGTTCATTGCTGAACTCTGTGGTTTCTATCGATCCTTTGACTCCAGCTTATATCAGTAATGTGGAGGATTTGGCTCCTGGCATGAAGGCACAGGTAGAAGCCGGTGGCCCTGTTCCAAGAGATCCAAGCCATAACAATGACTACTATGGTACTTCTAAATATGTAGAAGATGCTACTGGTAACCCTCTCTATCAGCGCGACCGTCATGATACATGGAATTCTGGTATCAATGTACGTGGTACCGTTGCTGCCAATATCAAGCCATTCAAGGGCTTTACATTTACTTCTCGCTTAGGTTATCGTATCACTCAGAGTAACTATCATAACTACGAGACTCCATATTGGTTAACATCTATGGCACATAGTGAAAACTATACCATTGAAGCGAATACCAATAATGGTTTGTACTATCAGTGGGAGAACTTTGCCAACTATTTGACAACAATCGGCAAGCACACTATTGGTGCCATGGCAGGTATGTCGTTTACCAAGAATCATTGGGATAACAGTTCCATCAGTTCTACAGGAGGTAACATACTCACATCTTATGAGCCAAACTTCCATTACATCAACTACTTGTTGGCTGATGCAACCAAGAATGTAGGTAACGCTCCTTCAGATGCAACAGAGTTATCTTACTTTGGCCGTGTATCTTACAGCTATGACAACCGTTACTTCATGCAGGTTAACTTCCGTCGTGATGCTTTCGATACATCAAAACTTTCAAAGAAGGCACGTTGGGGTAACTTCCCATCAGTTTCAGCAGGATGGGCTATCAGCAATGAGAAGTTCTTCAAGGACAATATAAGCCGTGATGCCATTTCTTTCTTGAAACTTCGTGGTTCTTGGGGTCAGAATGGTAACGTCAATATCTTGAGCGATTATCGTTATGCTTCTACCATAGCTCTTAATCAGAGTTTCTATCAGTATAATCCTTCTATCGGAGATGGTAAGCTGACTTTAGGTTCTAAGCCTTCCGGACTTGCTAACCCAGACTTGAAGTGGGAAACTTCAGAGCAGGTTGACCTTGGACTTGATGCGCGATTCCTTAACGACCGTTTGACTTTGGGCTTAGACTGGTATCGTAAGACAACCAAGGACCTCTTGATTGAAATCACTCCTATTCCAGAGATTGGTGTAAACACGAGAGTTGTTAATACAGGTAAGGTACTTAACTCTGGTCTTGATTTCGAGTTGGGTTGGAGAGATCACATCAAGGACTTTAAGTATAGTGTGACCGTAAATGGTTCAACTCTGAAGAATGAGGTGAAGGAGGTTTCTAACCTTGTAAGCCGTTTGACCGAAGTAGGTATCGATGGATTCAATAACCAGCTTAAGCCTACATTCGAGGCTGGCCATCAGGTATGGTATTTCCGTGGTTACAAGTATGCAGGTGTAGCCGAAGATGGTAGCGCTCTCTATTATAATAAGAATGGCGAAACAACTTCAGCTCCAACCGATGAAGATAAGCAGGATTTGGGCTCAGGTATTCCTAAGTTTACTTATGGTATTACTCTTAATGCAGAATATAAGGGCTTTGACCTCACCGTATTTGGAACAGGCTCTGCTGGCAACAAGATTTACAACTTGATGGTTTCTGCAGACCGTCCGTTGATCAATGGAATTGATACCTACTGGAAGGATTCTTGGAGAGCAGACCGCACCAATGCTAAATATCCTGATATGAAAAAGGTTGCTACAGACTGGAAGTTCTTCAGTTCTGATGCTGCTGTGTTCAGTGGCTCGTATTTCAAGATCAAGCAGATTCAGTTGGGTTATACATTGCCAAAGGCTATCTCTAGCGTGGCAGGTATCAGCAATCTTCGTGTATATTGCTCACTGGATGATTTCTTCACCATCACCAAGTATCCTGGTGCTGATCCGGAGACTGCTTCTATCAACAGTGGTGCTTCTCGTGGTTTTGATAATGGTACTTATCCAACTTCCAAGAAGGTGGTATTTGGTATCAATGTAACATTCTAACCTTTAATATTCAAAAACAATGAAGAAAATATTATTTTCAACAATATTGGCTCTTGCTGCTACAGGAACAATGACGCTCACTACATCTTGTGAGGATCAGCTTGACATTGAGCAGAAGGGTGTAATACTTACCGAGAACTTCTATAAGACCGATGCTGATGCAGAGGCAGCCCTCGTTGCTGCATACGAAGGCTTTATGTGTAATGTGGTGGGACGTAACCACGATGGTGGTGGCCCAAGTATTTATACTCCATTGAAACTGATACTCAATGAGTGTGGAGACGATGTGTTGGCAGCAGGTGCCAACTCTGGTGATAATACGTTTGGTATCATGCTCAATCAGTTCTATTATGATGCTGAGGCTGAAGTGCCAAAGCATATGTACACAGGCCTCTATCACTCTGTATATACCTGTAACCTTGTACTCGATCACTTTGCCAAGGGTACTACCGCTGTGCAGAAACGTTGCGCCGCAGAGGCTCGTGTGCTTCGTGCTTATGATTATTTTCTGTTGGCTAATCTTTGGGGTACTCCACCATTGGTAACTAAAGCTCTGGATCCTTCTGCACAGCCTTTTAATTGTGATAAGGATCCTGAGCATCCTATGAATCACCAACAGTTGATAGAGTGGATTGCGCAGGAATGTGAGAATGCTGCCAACGATTTGGATGAGCGTAAAAGTAAGGATGACAAGGATGGAGCAGTGAAGGTAACCAAGGGCTTTGCATATGCTCTTGCCGGAAAGGCTTACCTTTTCGCCGGTAAATATGAAGAGGCTAAAATTGCCCTTAAAAAGGTTATAGACTCGGAAAAGTATGATCTTGTTCCTGGTGAGCAATATGCCGACAACTTCCATATCGAGGGTGATGCCAACGAGGAGAAGGTATTTGAAATCAACTTCGAGTATAATACAGGTAAGTCCAATTGGGGTGGTATGATTCAGCGTTCTAGCTGGATGGAGACCAACTATTGGGATTGGCGTGCTGATCACTTTGTGGTTTCTCCTAACAAGGTTTATTGTGGCGGCGTTGATGGCTGGGGTGGCCTTGGCGTGCCTCAGTGGTTTGGTGACGAATTCTATAAAAATGATGGTGATCACTCTTATCGCTTGAATGCTACTTTAAAGCATATTGATGATGCGGTTTATCATATGCCTTACGGCAAGAAAGAAATCGATAATATGACTGACGAGCAGAAGAAAACCAGTGACAAGATTGGCATCAATGACCCTGTTCAGGGACTCTACGGCAACTCTACCTGGTTGGCGTTCAAGCAAATAATGAGAGCTCCTGATACTCAAGGCAAGAAATATGGTGATAACATTCGCTTGAATAATTATCTTGTCATGCGTTACGCTGAGGTTTTGCTCAATTATGCAGAGGCTTGTATTCAGACAGGCGATCTGGATGAAGCTAAGAAATATATCAATAAGATTCAGGAACGTGCTGGTTCCAAGACAGTCAGTGAAACTGTTGATATGGATGTGTTGATGAAAGAAAAGTCATATGAACTTTGGCTTGAAGGCTGTCGTTGGTTCGATATCATGCGATGGAATGATACAAAGGCCAAGGAGCGTTTGACTAAGGCTGGTACAGTCGTGCCACATTTGTTTGATAAGGTTTTCAGAGCTCCAAAGGCAGACGACCAGGATGTAACTTGGGAGCATGGATCAGAAGCAAACAGCCGTTTCTATACGACCAACACTCCTGAGACTAATTTCAAGGTAGGTTTCAAGGAGGGCAAGCATGAGTTCTTCCCTTATCCACAGACCGTGTTGGATAAGAACCCTAACCTGAAGCAGAATCCTGGTTGGTAATCATGAAGTTGTTTTGTTAATATAGTGTTTTTAGTTTAAAGAACTATAGATTGTTTGACAATTAGGGGGTGTTTTGAAAAAAAGCACTCCCTTTTTTTCTTCTTTAAAGGAATTTGCATATGAAAACATGGATCATTAGAATAATGAAAAATTTAATTGTATTTATGCTGTTGTTTTGTATGCTTTCTTGTACACAGGAGAGAAGAGAACGACATATGGTTTCTTTTATAGTTAAAGACTTGGAAAGATATCCAATGGGTAAGAATTCTTATTTGATTGTAAATTCTAAAGATGTACCAATATGGTATAATCGCATTAAAGGTTCATATTGGGTAGGTCCTTTTTATGAGGATTTGATACAATCTCCTTTTGGATTCTCTTTTTCTAGTGGAAATGTATACAAAATTGCAGCTAGTGAGAATGTATATATGTTTGATAAACATATGAAAAGCAAAGATACTATCTCGATTTGTTATGCTGTTCGGGATTCTGTACCAATTGTTAATTCTGAAAATGCTAGTGATACGATGTTTATCAATAAAACTCCATTTATTAATTATACCAAAAGAGCAAGGATGTATAAAAGACATCGAGATAGTGTTTGGGTTAATTATCAACCCGATACGCTTGTAATGCCTAAAATTAAACGAGATACATTAATAGAAAAATAATATAGTTTATCGTCTTATGAAAAGATTTATAATACTTGTAGTATTCAAGGATGGAGCAAATGCGGACGTGGAGTATTTCTATGATACCAATGGCGCATTGGTCAAGGACTTGAACAAGGGCATCAGCAATATAGAGTATGATATTCTTGGTAACTTGAAGTGCATCACTTTCTCTAATGGCTTCAAGACGGAATATATCTATGATGCCGCTGGATACAAGCTAAGAACCACCCATGAATCAGCCGTAACAAATACGACTGACTACATCAGTAATTTTATATTCGAAGATGGCAAACTGGATAAGTATCTCTTTGATGGTGGTTATTGCTATATTTAATTTGCAAAAACAATTATCGAAATGATGAAAAAAATATGTTTTAATACTTTTGTTATGTATACATTTTTATATGTTATTTTCCCAATTGGTATATTGGATGCTGGATATAAACTATGGAGATTTATACTATATAGGCGAATCATTGTTTAGTCGTACTAAGATAGGATATGATGCGGTGGAGAGCTTATATAACCAGATTATGTTTGGTATGTATTATAGTATTTTGTCATCAATTATTTTAATTTTATTGATTAGAAAATATTACAAAAAATGATGTTTACAATGAATAGAAACCTGCTTTTTACAAGCTTGATGTTATGCTGTAGTGTAATGGCTATATCACAACAAGCCAAACTTTCTTGCTTCACCAATAATCTTATAGTTGGTGATAGTATCCGTTATGACTTAGTGGATATAGAAAAACTCTGTATCCCAGAGAATGATGAATCGACATGGGATTTCTCAAATCTTAAGTATTTGGGAAAGGAGAGAGAAGTGTCCTTCTATGGTAAGGATTCTGCAAAGGTTAGGATGATAGGGCAAGACGAGATGCTGGATTTCGTGCAAACTACAGCAGGCTTGTACTTGTCTCAGATACAGACATCCCTTGTGAAGATAGATTTCGTTGATACTTTTGAGTATCTTCGCTATCCCTTTGTTGCTAATGACTCCTTAGTGTGTAACATCAAAGGGCACGGAACTTATAGTTCAAAGATAAATTTTGTTCTGAGGGGAATAAGTAACACTAAGGCTATTGATATTGGAAAAATCATCCTTCCAGACAATGAATCTTTGTCCAATACCTTATTAATCAAGAGGAGTGTTAATGGAGTCATTATTCCTTTGAATGATAGCACGGAAGTAATGCCTAATGCCGAAAAGATGCAGTTGGAGGTTAATTCTTATGATTGGTATGCCCAAGGTTATCGCTATCCTGTGTTCAAGATATTGCTGGCATCTTTGAAAAATGCCAATCGAGAAATCTTGCAGAGAAAATATGCTTGCGTGGCCAATGTTGAGTGCTTCGAAAAGTTGGAAGATTCTGAAAATGTAAAGTTGCGAGCTGGGCAGCAAGGTAAGGAAACTCAAGAGCCGAAGACGTCTTCTCATATCACCTATCACGTAACGATTTCGGGTAAGCAATTGCACATAGCATATTCCTTGTCCTCAGACAGTCAGCTGCGGTTCGTGCTCAGTAACACATCAGGTATGCTCTTGAAGTCATTCAACCAGTATCAACCAGCAGGTGATGGATATGAGCAAGTAATAGATTTTGGCAATTTGCCACGAGGTGAATATGTCTTATATATTAATGTAAACAATCAGATGCTTTCAGAGAAAGTCTCCGTTGAGTAATTTAACTATAATAATGCGTTTCTTATGAAAAGTTTTATTTTCTATGATTTCTATTCAATGCAGCAGAGGAGTTGTAAAAATATACTCTGTTTGTTGTTTGTTGTTTGTTGCAATGTTCCATTTTCATTTTCCCAAGAAAACTCTTTGAGCATAGATAAGCTGTTACCAGATTTTAATCATCTGACTCCAGAGGCAGCTTCATTAGGAAAATATGGAACGATTGCGATGACAGAATATACAGGTACCCCGAACATTAGAATACCATTGCTTGAGGTGAAGTCTGGTGACGTATCATATCCAATAGAACTATATTATGATGCCTCTGGAATAAAAGTGGAGCAAAATGCGACTTTCGTAGGCTTAGGATGGAACTTAAGTTGTGGTGGCTATATAAAACATATTGTTTGTGGACGCGATGATTTTCTGCAAACACCTAATAGTCCTCAAAGTTATTTTGAAAGCAATTTTCATGTGTACTCGGCTTATAGTCCTTTTTATGCCCATTATATAGCTAATATGGGTATGGTTGTGTCGGGCTCATCTGTTGATATTTGTTTGCCACCAGGAAATGAAAAGCAGTATTTAATGTATTCTGATCTAGTCAGGGGATTTTATACTCCAGATGTTTTCCAAGGTAATTTTTGTGGAAACTCAGTATCGTTCTATATTGACAGGGAAAGGAATGTGGCAATCCCATTGGATGAGAACACTAGCAAGTATAAAATTGTTATTTCTGATTTTCAATATCATTATCCTGCAAATATTATATTGACGGATGAACATGGCGTCACCTATGAGTTTGAGGCTTTTAAGGAATATTCGAATAAGGATTCATATTTTTTGACTCATATATACGGATTGGATGGAAAAAACGGTAAGAGCCATATAGAACTCCAGTATGTTCAGCATTTTATGAATTATAGTAAAGGTATGGGAAGCGTAAAGACCTTTTATTCACAAGCAAAGCTTGATGAAAAAAGCAATTATCCCAATGATATAGGAGGCCAAATGATGTCGCTTATGGGTGAGAATAAAACGTATATTAATACAACAGGTGATCCTTCTGGATTTTTTTACAAAGTATATCCTTCCAAGATAATCACTTGTCGTGATTCTGTCAGTTTTAGCATAGCAGATAGAATGGATTTAGATGGTGCAAAATCAATTGCCGGCATTGTAAGAAAATCTACTGTTAGGGGCAATGTTCTTGACAGAATATCTTTTAGTTATGATTATTTTAAAGAATCTTCTCCTCAGAATGGAACTTCTGGTAAACGTCTGAAACTTACAGGGGTAAAGGTTAACTCTAAAATATATGAGCTGGCTTATGAAAATTCAGAACTGCCTTCTCCTAGAAGCCTTTCTCAGGATTACTGGGGGTATTTTAATGGTATTGATAATGGTCGTACATTATGTGGCTCGCCAAGGTATAGCTTACAAGGTGAATTGGTGAACCCCGTATCTTATCTGGGTAATGCCAATCGTTATGCATCGGAAAAATATTCTAAGGTAGGAGTGTTGACTAAACTCACATATCCAACAGGCGGCTATTCATGTTTTGAATATGAGCCTAATCGCTTTGATGACGAATATTACTATCCGGATGCAGCCGATAGGTTTGTTGTTTCTGTTGTTGGGTGTAGTGCCAATGCTTATGGTACTGGAGGATTTAGTCATCAAAAGAAGGAAATCACAGTGACGGAAACAACAGAATATAGCTTTCGTGTTTCTTTGTATACCCCAGACTTGAACAGATATACAGCAAAAGCTTGTTTGAAAAATGAGGATACAGGTGAGATTATTAAAAGCTATTCAACTTCTGATTTTTCGATTGGAAGTCCGTATGGCAACACCATGCGATTGACATTGGCTCCAGGAAAATACTCTTTGGAGGTTGAGGTGCCGGAGTGCAAAGGTTCTTCGATACCTGTGGCAGAATGTTCCTTAAGTTATCAGATAGTAAAAGTAAGTGATACTTCTGGAAGAGAAAAAGGAGGAATGTCACTTGGCGCAGGTTTACGAATTAAGAATATCAAAAATTATGATTCAACTAATGAATTGCTTGGTGAAACCAGATATGAATATCAAAACGGCAAGTTGTTGATACCTACACAAAGATTGGAAAAACATTTTGTGGATTATTCATATATTGGTGTAAATGATCATGTGGAAAAATCCGTAAATGTTGCTTTCGATTATGCAAGTTCTGAACCAAGTTATTCTTACATATGCTCGTTGAGTAATCCGGCAATGGTTGGCTATTCTAAAGTCACTAAATATGACTTAGATTCTTCTGGCATGTTGTTGAAAAAGACTTTGACAGAGTATTATAACCAAGGGTATAGTCTGGACAATAGTATCAATGCGAGGGTTAATAATGCTTTCTTTTATAATTCGAAGGGTTATTTGAATGGAAAAATAAAAAGTGAAACGGTGTTTTCTACAGATGGCATGCCTTTGCGTAAGTTGGAGTATTCGTATGATAAGAAAGAGTTGGGATATGCCTTGTTTCCAAAATGTGTGCCTACTCATCTGCCAAGTCGATCCCTAACAGTAGGAAAATTTGATTTAGCTATATTGAGGAAACCTATAGAATGGTGTTATCTTACAAGGGCAAAAGAAATCAATTATGAACAGGGAAATGTCAAGCTCGCCAAAGACATAAACTATTCGTATAATCAACAAAATATGCAAATATCGTTAGAAAATATTGCAGATGAGTATGGGAAACAAACGGCTGCTACGTATTATTGGTATCCGTGTGATGATAAATCAGCAGGCTCGGCTTTACTTGTTGACAAGCATTGCATGAGCAAAATCACAGGGCAAGAGTTCTATCGTAATGGTACTTTTACTGGAGGCGGACGATATGATTTTACACAATCAAATGGATTGCCTGTAATAAATAAGTGCTATTCGATAATACCTAGCAGAACTTTGGTGACAGAAGCTACTGTTGATGCTTATGATGAGCATGGTAATATATTGCAATATGAGGGAAAGGATGGTGTGCCTGTAACATTGCTATGGTCTTATAATTATCAATGTCCTGTTATGAAAATCGTAGGGGTGACCTATGCAGAAATGAAAGGTCTCTCAAGTTATGTCGCATCATTGGGTGGTCGGAATTACTTATCAAAAAGTATGCTGCTGTCTATTTATGAGGCTGCGCGAAATAAGGGATGCCAAACGACAGCTTATGTGTATGATGAACGTTTGAATATATCGTCTGTCATCAATCCAAATGGATACGAAACGAGTTATTCCTACGACTCGGAAGGCAGGTTGGAAAGCGTTAGAGATCATATTGGTGTTTTGCATGGATATTCATATAATTTCAAACAAAGATGAGAATAATAAGAATTGTAAGTATGTTGCTTCTTCTTTGTGCCTTGACCATTTCTTCCAAGGCACAAAGTCCTACTCAAAACTATGTGATGAGTAAGGAGGTGCTTGACGTGGACGGAACTCACGCCATAACGACTGTTACGTATTATGATGGTTTGGGGAATCCTGTGGAGACTGCAACCAATGGGCTTGGTGGTACAGGAAAGTATGCCTATACATTACAGGAACATGATGCGCTTGGCAGGGAAAAGCAGAGCTGGCTTCCTGGAACAGCGCAGTCAGGTTGCTCCTTCGTGTCCCCCTCTGAACTGTCTTCCTCTCTCATAGCTTTTCATAACGACCAAAATCCGTACTCATTGAATCGTTATGATGTCTTGGATAGACAAATCTCCACATTAGGGGCAGGTGAGTCATGGCACAAGGCGAAGAAGTCTGTAAACCAACGCTACAGTTCGAATGAATCGAATAGCGTGAAACGTTATCAAGTGAGTGGGTCGGGTACTTTAGAGGAAAATGGCTATTATGCAGCCAAATCCCTTTCTATGTTGGAAGAGACAGATGAAGATGGAAAAACTAAGCAGACCTTTAGCGATTTATTTGGTCATAAGGTGTTGGAACGTAGGGATGGAAACAACGACACCTATTATATATATGACAATATCGGTCGGCTTCGCTATGTGCTTTCTCCGTCTTATCAGGAATATTCAGATTTGCAAAAGTTTGGCTATGAGTATCGTTATGACAAATATGGCAGATGTGTGTGGAAACGTCTGCCAGGTTGTGAATATCAACAAATGTGGTATGATGCGGCCGACAACTTGATGTTCTCTCAAGATGGCGAACAACGCAAGAAGGGGTTGTTCGTGTTCTACCTCTATGACAAAATGAAACGCGAGGTTCTCATGGGTACGACAACCAGCATGAATGCCTCATGCACTTCTGCTTTGGCTACTTATGGAGAGCTGTCCTCGGGCTTGTGCAACAGTGGCTACACCCCATTAGGAAACTTAGGTCTTAGGAATGAACAGCTTCTAAGCGCCAAGTATTATGACAGCTATAGTTTTTTGAATCGTCAGATGGTCAAGAAGCTGACCTCGAAAAGTTTGTCAGCGAAGACTTCTGGTTTGCAGGAATCCTACAATATTGGCTCACAAACAGGTATTGTGACACGAAACACGGATGGTGACCTCTTGGCTTCCGTGTCCTACCATGACTTGCGTGGGTTGGTCGTTGAGTCAATGCAGATCAAGCCTGATGAAGTATTTTTGAGGCAATCCATCAAGTATAGTTTTACAAGAAAACCAATTGAAGTCAAGGCGGAATTGACGAAAGGCGACATGACAAAGAATGTTACTCAGCTGTATGTTTATAATCCAAACAATGATAAAATCGAGACAATGACAATACAAGTTGGAAATGTAACAAGGACAGTGGCATCGTATAGCTATGATGACATCGGAAGGCTCGTCTCTGTCAATCGAAGCGGCAACGCTGGCAGCGTGCATTACGCCTACAATATCCGCAACTGGCTTAAGGAGACGAAGTCAGACAGATTCAAGCAGAATCTGTATTATGAGTCCACAAAGGAAAATCCATGCTTCAATGGCAACATCAGCCGTATGCAATGGCAATCAAGCAAGGACAATGTGCTCCGTGGCTATGACTTCATCTATGATGGCTTGAACCGCTTGGAGGAATCTGCCTATGGAGAGGGGGCGGACTTGAGCCAGAGCAAGAGCCATTACTCCGAGCATGTGTTGTCATATTCTCCGAATGGCTCCATCGAGCGATTGCAGCGATATGGCAAGAAGAACAATGGGTCGTTTGGTCTCATTGACGACTTGACGTATGCGTATAATGGCAATCAGATCAAGTCGATTTCAGACAAAGCAGGTAGTCTGCTGTATGATGGCTCCTTTGATTTCAAGGATGGAGCCGATGCGGACGTGGAGTATTTCTATGATGCCAATGGCGCATTGGTCAAGGACTTGAACAAGGGTATCAGCAATATAGAGTATGATGTCCTGGGCAACTTGAAGTGTATCACCTTCAATAATGGCTTCAAGACGAAGTATGTCTATGATGCAGCTGGCAATAAGCTGCGAACCACCCATGAGTCAGTCGTGACAAACACGACCGACTACATCGGTAACTTCATATTTGAAAATGGTAAGCTTGACAAGTATCTCTTCGATGGTGGCTATTGTTCCTTCGACAATAGCCAGAATCCTACGTTCCATTATTACGAGAAAGACCATCTTGGCAGCGTAAGAATGGTTGTAAACGAGAAAGGTACAATAGAGCAGGTAAACCATTACTATCCATTCGGAGGTGTATATGGTGATTTGTCATACAATGCAGAAATCCAGAAAAGCAAATACATTGGTAAGGAATTCGACCATATGTATGGTTTGGACTGGTATGACCATGGTGCAAGAATGTATGATGCGGCTGGCTTGTTTTGGGATAGAAAGGATCCTTTGTTTAGTAAATATTATTCTTTAAGTCCATATTTGTATTGTGGAAATAATCCCGTATTGTATCTCGATATAGATGGCTTGGATTGGTATCAAGAAAATGGGCTTTACTTGTATTCGCCAGACGTGCACTCTGGTAAGAACTTGAAGAAAGGGCAAATATATATGGGTAGTTCTTTTACCACAGGCAAGGGAAGTAATTTAGCTACTTATAATAATGATGGTAGTGTTATGTTTGCAAATGAAACTCAGGCATATAACTATATATGGCAAAAAGCAAATTATAAGAAGCGTGAAGTTGGAGGCTTCTTGTTGCAAAACAACAAAGTGTTAGTATTGCCTGATTATAAAAATGACGCTACGACGACAAAGCTGAATGCTTATGAAGGATATTCTTTTCAAGGGCGAATCCTTTCAAATAAATTAGGACGTTATACTGTAAAAGCCCAAATACATAGTCATCAGAACCGTTTCACTTCCGCAGAACCATCTTATTATGTTGGCAATACCTATGGAGATGCAGGTTTATCAAAGAACCATTTTAGCATGCCTGTTTTTGTCATGGGGCATGATAATGTGCTTTATCTTATTCGAGGAGTAAAAAGTAACCATGTGGTAGAAGTTTATCCTTTAAACTGGGGACAAAAATCTTTGGGAAAATTACTAAAAGGTAATATTAAATTATCAAAAGAAATTTTTAAATTAAAGCCAATAATAAAATGAGAATGTATATAAAAATAGTAATCTTTATTCTTTCTGTTCTATTAATGGGGTGTAGGGACAATGTATTTGATAAAATTCTTTGCGATTTAGAAACAGATTCACTGAATTATGCATCATATCTAATTATAAATTCTAGCTATATACCTATTTGGAAACAAAAAACCAATGGATATTGGGTTGGTCCATTTTATAAAGGTCTTTTATTTCCGCCTCATGATAAATTTATAAAAAAGAGATATATATATAAAATGTTTAGTAATCGTAACATTTATATGCTTGACAGTACCAATCAAGAAGGATTTGTAACTGATTTTGTTTACTGTAAGCAAGATACGATACCATTAATGGATGGTAAGGATACTGTGATGATGAGTTCTGATTCTTTTGTTACTTATACAATGAAAGCAAAGCTGTATGAGGAAGAAAATGGTAAAGTCAATGTTAATAACCAACCTGATACATTGGTAATGCCTGTTGTAAAAAAAGACGAACTGATAGGTGAGTAATTTTGCAATATTTTGATATTAGTATGAATGTTACTCAACATAAAAAAGTATAACAAATATAATAACAAAATAGAGACAATGACATTAAGTGCCGGAAATGTAACAAGAATGGTGGCGTCATATAGTTATGATGACATCGGAAGGCTGGTCTCCTTGAAGCGAAGCGGCAATGTGGGTGTCATAAACTATGCCTACAATATCCGCAATTGGCTGAAAGAGATGAAATCTGATAGATTCTCTCAGAATCTATGGTACGAAACCACAGGAGCATACCCATGCTTCAATGGAAACATCAGTCGTTTGCAATGGCAATCAGGCAAGGACCATGTGCTCCGTGGTTACGACTTTGCCTATGATGGCTTGAACCGCTTGGAGGAATCCACCTATGCGGAGGGTACGGAAAAACAAGATAAAGTTTTTGCAACATGAGACAAAGTGTATATGAAGGAAAATATGTAATTTTGCAGCATCAACTAATAATTTTAATATAAAAGAATGAATGTTCGGAAAATAATGAGATGCATTGCTTTGGCTGTATTGTCTTATGACACAGCCTTGGCGCAGAATCCAATCATCAATAGCCAGTTTACGGCAGACCCAACGGCTCGCGTGTTTAATGGGAAGATATATCTCTATCCTTCTCATGACATACCGAGTCCGATAGAGAAACTGAAGACTTGGTTTTGTATGCCTGATTATCATGTCTTCTCATCCAGCAATCTGACGGATTGGCAGGATCATGGAGTCATCGTTTCGCAAGACAAAGTACCTTGGGTACAGGACGGCAGTTATACGATGTGGGCTCCTGACTGTGTAGAGAAAGACGGGAAATATTACTTCTATTTCCCTGCCGCTCCGAAAGGGGAGGAGAAGGGATTCGGAATAGGTGTGGCGGTTGCTGACCAGCCTGAAGGACCGTTTATGCCGATGTGGAAACCCATAGAGGGGGTTCATGGTATAGACCCTTGTGTGCTGATAGATAAGGACGGACAGGCTTATATCTACTGGGCTGGAGCTGGTTTGCACATGGCTAAGCTGAAACCAAACATGACGGAACTTGCCTCGGAACCCAAACTGGTAGAGGGATTGCCTGAGGGATTCAAGGAAGGACCATTTGCCTTCGAGCGTAACGGCAAGTATTATTTCACCTTCCCTTGGGTACGTGAAAAGGATGGAACCGAAACGCTGGCTTATGCCATGGCTGACCATCCGATGGGACCTTTCACATTCAAGGGCATCATCATGGATGAGTCGCCTACGAAGTGCTGGACCAATCATCATAGCATCGTGGAATATCAGGGACAGTGGTATCTCTTCTATCACCATAATGATTATTCGCCTAAGTTCGACAAGAACCGCTCGGTGCGAATCGACTCTCTGAACTTCAATCCTGACGGAACGATACAGAAGGTGATACCTACGCTAAGAGGTGTGGGATTGACGAAGGCACGTTCGCGTATTCAGATTGACCGCTATTCTGCGCTGCAAGGCAAGGGTATTGGTATTGATTATCTGGATAAGAACAACTGTTTCGCCGGCTGGAAGACTCTCTTCTTTAAATCGAATACTGCCCTTATATATAATAAGGTGGATTTCGGTAATGAGAAGGTGGAAGAAATCACCATTCGTGCCAAGTCTTCAAAGGGCGGTGTGCTCGTGGTAAGAGCCGATGGCAAGAAGGGTAATATCATCGCTAAGGTGAAGATTCCAAAGTCGGCAGCTTGGAAGAATGTCCGAGCCCAGGTGCTCCATGCTCCTCAGGGCGTTCATGCTCTCCATGTATCCTTGCAGAGTGGAGCCGATGTTGAGGTAGACTGGCTGGGCTTTGATGCGTTGCCTTGGGAAAAGGGTGCTTTCGAAACTCACCAGTATCGTAATCTCTTTGCCGAGATGGGCTATAAGCAGGCTGATATTGACAGGAAGGTGAACGAAGTGTTCAACGATGTATTCTACGGTAAGAACAAGGTCTATTTCGAGGTGGGCGATTCCATGGGATATGTCAGCGATATAAAGAACAATGATGTGAGAACCGAAGGCATGTCGTATGGAATGATGGCTGCCGTGCAGTTTGACAAGAAGGACATCTTCGACCGCCTCTGGCGATGGAGCAAGAAATACATGCAGCATCAGGAAGGACCTTATAAGGGCTATTTCGCATGGAGCTGCAAGACTGATGGAACGAGAAATGCGCAGGGTGCCGCATCGGATGGTGAACTCTATTTCGTAACTTCGCTCATCTTTGCATCCAACCGATGGGGCAATGATACGGGCATCAACTATCTGAAGGAAGCGCAGCATATTCTGGATTGCAGCATGCAGAAGGCGGGAATGGACCGCACAGCTCCGCTCATCAATCTCGAACATCAGCTCATCACCTTTACGCCCGATCATTGGGGCGGGAAGTTTACCGACCCTTCTTACCATCTCCCTGCCTTTTACGAGGTTTGGGCGAAATGGGCTAACGACGGACGGTCCCAGTTCTGGAAGGAGTGTGCTGAGAAAAGCCGTGAGTTCCTGCATAAGTGCATCAATGAGAAGACGGGCTTGAACCCCGACTATTGCAACTATGATGGCAGTCTGATGAAGACGGGTCAGTTGCTGGGTGATGCATTCCGCTACGATTCATGGCGTGTTCCTATGAACATAGCGCTCGATTATTCCTGGGTTTGCAAGGATAAGGAGTGGCAGCAGAAATATGCCAATACGCTGCAGAACTTCCTGTATAGTAAGGGCATTGATTCTTTCCTGGACCAGTATAATGTAGATGGAACGATGGTAGAAGATATTCTGCCGGCAGGTACGGCTCCTAAGGCACTCCGCCATTCCATCGGTTTTGTTGCCACTTCGGCTGCGGCTTCATTGGTCAGCAATCATGTGAAGGGCAGGGAATTCGTCAGTCATTTCTGGAATGCCAAGCATGAACCGGATAAAGAAGGCTTCTTCGATGGCTACTACGACGGACTGTTGCGTCTCTTCGCCTTCATGCATCTGAGTGGCCGTTATCAGATTATCGAACATCAATAATAATGAATAGTCTATGTACAACATTTTTAATAAAATAGTTAGATTGTTTTGTTTATGTGTATTCCTTTTTGGACATTCCTCTGCGGATGCCCAAAATAGGAATTTACCTGCAGACATCAATCCTTATTTCGGACCAGTCGGGAAGCAGGCTGTCATGCCTAATGCGGCTGGCTTTATTCAGAGATGGTTGCTCCTGGAGCCCATCTCTATGCCGGTCAAGAGCAATGTCGTTTTTACTGATTCTTATCTGAAGGAGATATTCCATACGCAGTATTTCCCTAAACAGATGGAAACAGTTCCTAAGGATGGAGCCGTCGTGAAGGTGGGCAAGGAAAAACTGAAATGGCATGCGCTGGACAGTAAACTGTTTAATGTGAAGCTCTTCCGTTTCGCTACTTCGTTTAAGAAGCCCAAGTATGGTGTCTTGTTCTGGGCGGTTACCATTATCGATTGCCCTGAGGAGATGAAAGACGTCCGCTTGTCTGTTGGCTCGAATGGTGCTTCCATGTGGTGGCTCAATGGCGAGGAGGCGGTGATGCTCGAAGGCGACCGAAGAATGGTTCGCGATGATGTGGTTTCTAAGAAACTTACCTTGAAGAAAGGTAGGAATATCCTTCGTGGTGCAGTAATCAATGGACCTGGTATGAGTGACTTCTGTGTCCGATTCATCGACGGACAGGGCAAGCCTGTCAGAAACCTGTCTATTCACGTGAAGTAGTGCAATCAATAAAGAAAGTTATGAAACAGAACAATATATTTTTCAGATATTTTAGCCCGGTTGCTGCTCAGCAGAAACTTTATGCCGCTGCTTTGGTTGCCTTGTTGTCTTCTTCTGCTTACGAGGCAGAAGCCCAGGTGGGCGAACCTTTCATTCATGACCCTTCTACCATTGCCCTGTGTGATGGAAAGTATTATACCTTTGGAACGGGTGAAGGCGGAATCTGGTCGGAGGATGGCTGGACCTGGCAGGGTGGTGCTGTTCGTCCCGGAAGAGGAGCGGCTCCTGATGTGTTGAAGATTGGCGACCGTTATCTTGTAGCCTACAGTGCTACGGGTGGTGGATTGGGAGGCAGTCATCGCGGTGATGTCCTGACGATGTGGAACAAAACGCTCGATCCGAAATCGTCTGATTTCAAATATACTGAACCGGTGGTGGTCGCCTCATCCTTAGATGATGAAGACTGTGATGCCATTGATGCGGGCTTGTTGCTCGACCCTACTACCGGCAGACTCTGGCTCAGCTATGGTACCTATTTCGGATTTATCCGTCTGGTAGAACTCGACCCAAAGACGGGTAAGCGGATGGAAGGCAACGAACCCGTCAATATCGCCATCGACTGCGAAGCTACTGATTTGATTTACCGCAACGGCTGGTATTATCTTCTCGGCACTCATGGCACCTGTTGCGATGGTCCTAATTCTACCTACAATATCGTGGTGGGACGTTCGCGAAAGATAACCGGTCCATACGTGGATAATGTGGGCAGAGAGATGTTGCAGGGCGGTGGAAAGATGGTGATTGCAGCCAACAATCTGAAGACGGGTCCCGGTCACTTCGGACGCTATATTGAGGAAGAGGGTGTAGAAAAAATGTCGTTCCACTATGAGTCTGATTTCAGACAGGGAGGACGAAGCGTGTTGGCTATCCGTCCTTTGTTGTGGAAGAACGATTGGCCTGTGGCTGGTGATGAATTTCATGCCGGAACCTACGAGATAGAATCGGAACGAAGAGGCTATGCCCTGGAGATTGCCGTAGATTTCGTGAGAATGCAGCGGGATATCGAACCTTTCTGGATCAAGCCGACCAAGCCTCTGAAGAATATCGAACCTCAGACCTTGAAGGAGGTAGAGGCAGAATGGCCTAAGGGCGAGGTGAAGGTGAGAATGAATGATTATATGTTCCGTCCTCATCAGAAGTGGAGTATCATGCCTGCCGGAAAGGGTGGTTATCTGGGTGGTCCTTATTATAAGATCTGCATAGAAGGCACTACTCGCTATCTTACCGCAACCGCTCAGCATGATGTCATCGCCAAACCTGAATTTACGGGTGAAGATGCCCAGCTTTGGCGCATCGAACAGCTTACCGATGGCACCTATCGCATCATGCCTAAGGCTGTGCCAGGCACTGAAGAGAAACTTGCATTGGTTTCACTCGGCGATTGTACCCCAGGCTTGGCTCCCTTCGATTTCAATAGCGATAATTCTAAATGGAATTTCAGGCAACAATAAATTCATGATGAATTGACAATCGAGAAGCGTCCCAATCATAAACCCTCTAATAAAATAAACAGAAGTATGCTAAAGAATTTATCTTTCATTGCCCTTTTGGGCATCGCTGTCGTTGGTGTTCCAAGTGAACTCAGCGCCAAGAGCGTAAAGGTGGCAGGCACCCAGAAAGGTACGGCTGCCAAGTCTATCACCCGTCAGGTGGCTCAGCAGAATGTAACCATCGAATTCTATTCTCCATCCATCGTCCGCATCTTGAAATCTGATGCCGGACTTGGTGCTCCTGTTCAGAAGAAAAGCTATTCTGTCATCTTGAAACCTCAACAGATGAAGGGCGTTCAAATACAGGAAAACGGAGATATTGTAAAAATCAATTCTAGTTTTATTTCCGTTGAACTGAATCAGCAGACTGGCGAAATCCGCTTCCTTTCGAAGGATGGAAAGTTGCTGCTTACTGATACGAAGACCCGTCTGGAAGCCCGCAAGGATGAAGCCAACAAGGGCAAGTACCGCATAGAGCAAGACTTCCGTCTTGCTGATGACGAGGCAATCTATGGTCTGGGACAGTTGCGCGATGTTTACATGAATCAGCGTGGTCGACAGAATATCGTACTCTGGAATAATAATACTTATATCGCCATCCCTTATTTCACCAGTGAGAAGGGCTATGGTCTTTACTGGGACAATGCCGGAAAAACCTATTTCAATGATATTGTAGCATCCAGGGATAATGGCAACCAGCCATCATGCACTTCCTTCACCAGTGAAGTAGGAACCTGTGCCGACTACTATTTCATGTACAAGGATGGTACACAGGATGGAGTCATCGCCAGCATCCGTGAACTGACCGGACAGGCTACGATGTTCCCGAAATGGGCGATGGGCTTCTGGCAATGCCGTGAGCGCTATAAGACCAGCGATGAACTGGCGGGCGTATTGGATAAGTATCGCGAACTGAAGATTCCTACTGATGCCATTGTGCAGGACTGGCAGTATTGGGGATGCGACTCCAACTGGAATGCGATGAAATTCCAGAATCCATATTATATAAATAAGGTGGGCGACCCAGCCTATGCCAAGTATCTTCCTACCGATATGAAGCAGATGAAGGCACAGGAAGAACCCCGCCTGAAGAGTCCGGAAGAGATGGTGAAGTATGTTCACAAGAACGATGCCCATCTGATGATTTCCATCTGGGCAAGTTTCGGTCCTTGGACAGAGCAGTATCGTGAACTGAAGAAGATGAATGCCCTCCTTCCTTTCGATACCTGGCCAAGAAACAGTGGCGTGATGCCATACGATGTCTTCAATCCGAAGGCTCGCAACCTCTACTGGAAGTATCTTACTCATCTCTACCAGATGGGCTTTGATGCCTGGTGGACCGATTCTACGGAGCCAGACCATTTTGAGAAGCCGGGCGATGAGAACTATCAGACCTTCGATGGTTCATGGTTGGGCGTGAAGAACGCCTTCCCATTGTTGCACAACAAGAGCATCTACGAGCACCAGAGAGCGATGAAGGGCAACACAAAGCGTTCGCTCCAGATGACCCGAAGCGGCAGTCTCGGTATTCAGCATTATGGCACCATCTGCTGGAGCGGTGATGTGCTGGCTTCCTGGAACGAGATGAAGAATCAGATTCCATCGGGCTTGAACTTCTCGCTCTGCGGTATCCCATTCTGGAACACCGACCTAGGTGGTTTCTTCTACTGGGAGTTTGAACAGAATCCAAAGAACCCAGCCATTCAGGAATTGCAGACCCGCTGGATGCAGTGGGGAACCTTTATGCCATTGATGCGTAACCACTGTTCTTCGCCGATGGTAAGCGAACTGTATGAATTCGGAAAGCAGGGCGACTGGGCTTATGATGCTATGATTAAGGCCATCAAGCTGCGCTATCGCCTTTTGCCTTATATCTACAGTACGGCTGGCGACTGTGTACAGAATAGCGGAAGCATGATGCGTGCCCTGGTAATGGATTATGCGGCAGACAAGAAGGCTTCCCGTCTGAACGATGAGTATCTCTTTGGCCGCAACATCCTGGTGAAGCCGGTAACCGATCCTTTATACACCTGGAAGGATAAGGAGAAGAAGGGCCATACCATCTATCCTGATGTAAGGAAGGCAGCTGCGCCTGTGAATGTTTACTTGCCAAAGGGTAATAAATGGTATGATTTCTGGAGCAACACCCAGTATGAGGGCGGTCAGGATATCCAGCGCCTTTGTCCTGTCGACATCATGCCTGTATTCATCAAGGCAGGTACCATCCTGCCATTCGGTCCTGAAGTGCAGTATAGTTCAGAGAAGCCTTGGGATGAACTGGAAATTCGTGTCTATCCTGGTGCTGATGGTAAATTTACGCTCTATGAGGATGAGGGTGACAACTATAATTACGAGAAGGGTAAATTCTCGGAAATCCAGTTTGTTTGGAATGAAGCAGACAGAACCCTGAACATCGCTCCACGCAAGGGCAGTTATAAGGGAATGCTCCAGCATCGCAGATTCCATATCGTATTGGTGGATGCCAATAGTGGAGCGGGCGATCAGCCTATGCAGGCAAGCAAGAGTGTGGAATATGACGGAAAGGCTGTAAAGATACAGATGTAAGTGTTACATCATATAAAGTATTTGATACTTGTGATAAAGTAGTATTCTGCTTTTTTGTTTATCTTTGCAGCGCAAATAACAATTTAATATACCAATAGCTTAATAGTAATTACAATGAACAAGAATGTTATATACGCAGCTTTGATGTTTGTGGTAACTATGTCTTCCGGCAATGCCTCAGCGCAGCAGTTGCCTTATCAGAATCCAGCCCTCTCGGCTCATGAGAGAGCGGTAGATTTATGTGGTCGTCTCACTTTGGAAGAGAAAGCTTCTCTGATGCTGGATGATTCGCCGGCTATCCCACGATTGGGAATCAAGAGATTCCAGTGGTGGAGCGAGGCACTGCATGGTGTGGCGAACATGGGAGATGTAACCGTCTTTCCGGAACCTATCGGAATGGCAGCTTCGTTTAACGACAGAATGGTGTATAGAGTCTTTGATGCAACATCTGATGAGATGCGTGCCAAATGGAATGAACTGCAGCAGAAGGGAGGAGATGTAACCCGTTTCCATGCTTTATCTGTCTGGACTCCAAACGTGAATATCTTCCGTGATCCTCGCTGGGGACGTGGACAGGAAACCTATGGTGAGGATCCTTATCTTACCAGTAGGATGGGATGTGCCGTGGTGCGCGGATTGCAGGGACCTGAAGATACGAAATACCGCAAACTCTGGGCTTGTGCCAAGCACTATGCAATTCATAGCGGACCAGAATGGGCTCGCCATACAGACAATATTACCGATGTTACACCGCGCGACCTTTGGGAAACTTATATGCCTGCCTTCAAATCACTGGTGCAGGATGCCAAGGTGCGTGAGGTGATGTGTGCCTATCAGCGTTGGGATGATGAACCATGCTGCGGCAACACCCGCCTTCTGCAGCAGATTCTCAGGAATGAGTGGGGATTCAAGTACCTGGTAGTTTCCGACTGTGGCGCTGTTACTGATTTCTGGGAGAATCATAAGGTTTCGAGCAATGCCAGAAATGCGGCAGCTAAGGGCGTATTGGCTGGAACCGATGTAGAATGTGGATTTAATTATGTATATAAATCGGTGCCTGAGGCTGTGAAGTATGGTGCCCTGACTGAAGAAGAAGTTGATAAGCATGTGATTCGTCTGCTCGAAGGTCGTTTCGACTTGGGTGAGATGGATGACAACAAGATAGTTTCATGGTCGAAGATTCCTGTATCTGTGCTTTGCAGCAAGGCGCATCGCCAGCTCTCGCTCGATATGGCTCTGCAGACCATGACGCTGCTCCAAAACAAGAATGAGGTATTACCTCTCGATAAAAAGGTAAAGAAGATTGCTTTCATCGGACCAAATGTGGATAACGAACCGATGATGTGGGGAAACTATAATGGTACTCCACGACAGACAATTACCATCCTGGATGGTATCAAGAATCGTTTGAAGAAAAACCAGGTCGTCACTTTTAAAGGGTGCGACCTGGTGAACGATCAGACTTTGGATTCTTACTTCGACCAGTGTAGCATGGATGGCAAGATGGGCTTTAAGGGCACTTTCTGGAACAATCGTGAAATGAACGGTAAGCCTGTTACCATCACCCAGGAAAAGAATCCTGTGCAGGTAACTACCTATGGCCAGCATTCGTTTGCACCTAATGTGAAGTTGACGGGCTTTTCTGCCAAGTATGAAACCGTATTCCGTCCTAAGCAAAACGCCAAGGTATTACTCGATGTGGCTGCCTGCGGTCATTATGAGGTTTATCTGAATGGTGAGAAAAAGTCAGAGAAGAGTGATTGGCGTACTGTAGAATCCCGCATCGAGTTTGAGGGCGAGAAAGGTAAGGAGTATCAGATAGAAATACGATATGCTGAGATGCCAACCTATAATGCGGATATGAAGATCAATATCGGTCATGAGAATCCTATCGACTATCAGGCTTCGCTCAAGCAGTTGAAGGATTGCGAGACAGTAGTCTTCGTAGGTGGCATCTCTCCACAGTTGGAAGGTGAGGAAATGCCTATCGAGATTTCTGGCTTCAAGGGTGGTGACCGCACCAACATCGAATTGCCTAAGGTTCAGCGCAATTTCCTGAAGGCTTTGAAGGAGGCGGGCAAAAAGGTTGTCTTTGTCAACTGTTCGGGTTCGGCTATCGCTTTGACTCCAGAGACAGAGAGTTGCGATGCCATTCTCCAGGCCTGGTATCCTGGTCAGGAAGGTGGTGAGGCAGTGGCTCGTGTACTCTTCGGAGAGTACAATCCTGCCGGCAAGTTGCCAATCACTTTCTATCGCAATTCCAATCAGTTGCCTGATTTCAAGGATTACAGCATGAAGGGCAGAACCTATCGTTATATGAACGATGCGCTCTTCCCATTCGGTTACGGCTTGAGCTACACTTCTTTCCGTATTGGCGATGCTACACTTTCCAACTCTATCCTGAAGAAGGGTGAGAAGATTACCTTGAAGGTGCCTGTAAGTAATGTTGGCAAGAAAGATGGAACCGAGGTGGTGCAGGTGTATGTGAAGGATCCTGCCGATATCGAAGGACCATTGAAAAGCTTGAAGGCTTTCGAGAGAGTGGAGGTAAAAGCCGGTGCAACAGCTCAAGCCGTCATCACCCTGGACAGCAAGAACTTCGAACTCTTCGATGCTGCAACCAATACCGTCCGTGCCAAGGCAGGAAAGTATGAGGTTTATTACGGCAGCAGTTCGGCTGATAAGGATTTGAAGAAACTGGATGTTTCTATTGAATATTAAGTAACGGTATACTAATTAATATATACTGCTTTCAATAGTATCAATCCAATAAAATAATCGAATTATGAAAAGAATCCTTTGTGTACTTATTGCAGCCATCTGGCTCTGTACTTGCTGGGCAGGGAATGGCAAGAAACCTATTGTCTGGGAACAGCCGGTAGCTGAATCGAATCAGCTATTTTATGATCCTTTTCAATCTCAACTCAACATCTATCGTGTGGAATTCGCAGATGATGAAACACGAGTGTTCATGCACATCACTTTTCCCCCACACTATTGGGTAAAGTTTGTGAAGGAAACCTATCTCCTTGCTGATGGCAAGAAATATCTCGTCAAGAGCTGTGATGGACTGAAACTTGACGAAGAACACTATATGCCAAGCTCAGGCAAGGAGGATGTGGTCTTCCACTTCGCACCGCTCCCCAAGAAGACCCGAAAGTTTGACTTCCTGGAAGGTGACGGCAAGAAGAACTTCAAGATATTTGGCATCGAGAATATCGATACCCGCATCAAACAGCTCTTCTCCTCGCTTTGGCGCAACGATGCGACCGGCGATTGGGAGATAGGATTCTATGAAGATTTCGCCATCTACGACTGCCGTTACTGGCAATACAAGCAGAAGAATCAGAAGGGCGACAAGTACTCTTTCATCCTTACCGATGGCAAGAGCGACCTGGCTGTCAACATCGACAAACCTCAACATGGCAAGCGCACGATGACCATCAACGGCAAGAAAGCCGAATATTCGCTCATTACCACTTCCACCCTTCCGGATTATCCGCAGAAAGATGAGACCACAAGTCTGAAGGATACTCATAACAAGCCCGATACGGCTATTGTTGTGGGATGGCTCAGAAATATGCCTAAGGAATTTTGGGATAGAGGGCAGGAGTATAGTGTGCAGTATTATGATCTCTTTTCCACATTCACGGAATTGAGCAATTGTAGCAAGCTCGATTCTCTTGGCAGATTTGAGATCAAAGTGCCTCTCATCAACTCTACCGAGGTTTTCATGGACTGGAAACATACTTATATCAACACGGTATTGGAGCCAGGTGAGACCTATTATCTGCTCTATGACTTCAAGTCTGGACATTCCATCTTCATGGGCAAGAACTGTCGCTTGCAAAACGAACTGCTGGCGCATCCTATCCCAATGATTAACGCAGACTATGCAGGTAAGGATGAGAATAAGGTTCCAGCCCAGGAGATGATGCAGATTCTTGAATCCAGATATAAGGAGGCTGAAGGGAACTTACGAAAACAGATAGAAAAATCGGCATCTATTTCCAGATGTTATCAGGAGTATGCGGCTCAATACCTTCTCTGCATTTATGCTACGGATATCTTGCAAGGAGCATATAGCGTAAAAGACAATGTTTTCCCTCAGGAATATGTGAGCCAAGTGGAAAAAATATGGAAGGAGATTCCGCAGCCTTATACTCAGTTTCGTGACTATAGTATGCTGACTAATGATCTCATCGGCCAGGAAAGAAGGTTAAAGTACAGTACCCCCATGGGAAGGACCTATGGATTCTTATCCACCAATTCTTATCCGGAACTGTTGAGAAAGCACAAGGCTCTGGGGGATATTGCGATAACCGATTCAGAAATTGCTACGGTGGAACAATGGGCTAAGAATCTGGATGCCATAACTATCAAGCAATATCAGACGACAGATGCCAAGGAGCAGGAGAAAATAGTAAAAGCTTTTTCCAACTCAGTCCTTGACAAGCGCGCTACGGCTATCATTGGTAGAGAAGATATTGCCAAGATGCTTAAGGATGAGACTCCTCTCATCGATGTATATTATGCCCAGCATATAGCTGATAGCATGGGATGCAACCAGCAGCAGAAAGATGTCATCATCTCCAAGGCCTTTCTTCAGATGTTGGAAAGACTAGCCATGCCACTCAATAGTTATGGTCTTGACCTGGCAGAACACAGCATCAGTTCTGAAGTTCTCAGGGAGAAAGTATTGGCAGAACACCGTAAGTACCTGTCTTTGCAGAACAAGGATATTACAATTAGTATCAAGACAGCTCCGCAGGATATGAGCGATGGGGAGAAGCTTCTTCGCCATATATTGGAGCCTTATAAGGGAAAGCTTGTATTGCTGGATGTCTGGGGAACCTGGTGTGCCCCTTGCAAGGAGGCTCTAGCCCATTCGAAGGAAGAGTTCGAACGCTTGGCACCATACGATGTGGTATATCTATACATGGCAAGCAGAAGTCCGGAAGAGTCATGGAAAAATATCATCAGACTGAATAATCTGGTTGGCGACAATATCGCCCACTACAATTTGCCAGCGCCTCAGCAGAGTGCCATCGAGAACTATCTCAACATTCGCTCCTTCCCATCCTATCGCCTCTTCGACAAGGAAGGAAATCTGGTAGATGTGAAAGTGGATGCTCGCCAGCTTGACAATCTGGAGAAAATCATCAAGGAACTGAACAGATAGTAAGAATACTGATAAAATCCCCTTCAAGGTATTGGGTGCACAGTTGAATACATAATAAATCCCGAAATCGCTTGGCGGTTTCGGGATTTTTGCTTATCTTTGTATCTGTTTAAAGATTAACAAGTAAACATGAATACAGAGCAACAAAAGATAGAATACAAGAGTCTGCAAAAGATTCGAACAGGAGAGAAAGGATTCAAAGAGCTCTCCACTACTTGTGTGGCTTTAGCCAATGCACAAGGTGGACAAATTATGATTGGCGTAGAAGACAAGACAAAGAAGCCTGCTCCCAATCAGGTTATACCGCAAGAAGAGGCAAATAGTGCTGTTACAAGATTGCGTGGACTCTGTTTCAACGTAGGTCTTGCTGTAGGCGACGTTTGTGCAGACGAAACTGGCAGCCAGTACTTTGCCATCACAGTATTCCCTTCACTCCATTCATATGCCACCACTTCTGATGGCAAAATGTACATCCGTGTCGCAGACAAATGCGAGCCTGTGCGTAGTGAAGATATTCAACGTGTAGGAGAAGAGAAAGGAGCTTTCCAATGGGAACTTGTGCCAACACGATTTGAATTGGAAGATGAGAATAAGACGAATCTCTCTAAATTCGCTAATGATATACGCCAATCTGATAGAGTGAAGCAGCATGTCAAGCAGCTCGATGATATGGAAATTGGCGAACAGTACCATCTTCTTGACGGCAACAAGATGACTAATCTTGGTGTCTTATGGATTGGTACAGCCAAACAGCGTAGCCGTATTTGCTATCCTATCACTGTGCAATATATCGTATATGATGACTTGGAGAACAAAACCAACAAATTGGAATGGCGTGACAATACACGTAATCCGAAAGAACTTTTGGAAGATATTATGGACAAGGCTGTAGAGTTGACCTATAGCTATGAGATGCCTAATGGACTCTTCCGTAAGACAGTACGCTATTATAACGAGAACTTAATCAGAGAGCTGCTTGTTAACAGTTTGGCTCATAGTTCAAGAACCATCTCTAACGACATCACAATCAAGGTGTATCCAGGTTATATCAGCATCTCCAATCCTGGTGGTCTCCCTTTGGGTGTAACCAAAGACAACATCCTTCATACTAAGCACAGACGTAATCCGAATATGATTGAGATACTGACTGCACTTGGATTGATGGAAGGTGAGGGCTCTGGCTATGACTTGATTTATGAGTTGGATGCCGTTGAAGCAAAGAAACAACCTGAGATAGAATCAACATTCAACACAGTCACAGTATATCAAAGTGCAGAGATTACGGATAAAGAAGTTGTTCGCCTGATGGATTATGTTGACCATAATTATCAGCTTTCCCAAAAGAACAAGATTGCTTTCGGTATCATAGCCAGAGAGAAACGCATTGCCGCAACCGATTTATCTAAAATCCTCCAGCTATCTGCAGAAGAACGATTGAGAAGCTATATTGATAACTTAGACAAAAGCAATCTGATAACGAAAGGTGGCGTCAAGAAAGGATCATTTTTCCAAATCAATACAACTTTGCTGAAAAATGCAAAATCTAACATTGTTACTAGTTTGAAGACTATAGAACCACATGTTCTTAAGGCACTAATTATGGAAGATCTCCGTGTGCATCCTTTGAGTAAAATATCTGATATAGCAGAGCGCATTCCTGATATAGATATGAAAGAGATTCGAAAGATGCTCTATTCTATGGTTGGGAAGGAGATAGAAAAAGAGGGCACTCGATTTGATAGTAAATATTATATAAAGTAATGGCATAAAAAAAAAGGTCTGAAAAAGAAAAAACTGTTAAAAATCATGTATTGAACTAATAATCAGCGACTTTCTTTTTTTCAGTATTCTTTTTCTACTCCTATATTTCATAAAAGAGATTTTAAGTCTCGGTATAAGAACAGACATTACGATGGAAACAAAGGATACCATCTATGTGATAGAACTGAAATTTAATAAGTCGGCACAAGAGGCTCTTGACCAAATCAACAACAAGCATTATACTGATGCTTTTGCCCTAAGGGGCAAAACCGTGGAAAAGATTGGTATGAACTTTATGATTGATGAAGATAAGACGATTGTATTGGATTGGGCAAAATAGGCTTTATGTTAATGGGGTTAACTCGCTCTAATTTGGACTTTGATTGAAAATCAAGAAGTTGGGCGTTTGCCTATATTATATAGGTAACAATATGGAAACGAGCGGACTTCTGCTCGTTTCTGTATTTTGCAATATGCAAAGAACACCTCAATTTGGGGGCAAAGATACGATATTTTTCTAAATATCCAATGATTTACAAGAGGAATTTTATGGAAATTAGAACTTTTTATAGTAAAACCTTGCTTCGCAAGTAATTTGAGATTAGAAACATCAGTGAATCCAAATTTAATGTATATTGTCTGTTTCCACAATTTTCACTGTGGTACGACTCCCAACAATATGTACCACAGTGAAACTTCTTTTTTTATATAGTTGTGCGAAAAAACATCAAGTCAATTCTTGTCATCATCTGTCGAGCCAATTCTTCAATTTCATGATTTTGTCTTTGCTGACCACAATTCGCAACTCAGGAAATCCATGAAGGCTAATGGTCATTTTGTATTTGAAGAAATTGGTGAGTTTGTCAATGCGCTCGATATTTACCATATATTGGCGGCTGACACGGAAGAACAAATTGGGATTTAATTGCAGCTCCAAGTCATTCAAAGATTGGTTGATGGGTACAGAATTACCATCACTAAGGTATGCCCTAACGACACCATTTTCTGATAAAAAATAACTAATGTCAGTTGTCTTGACAAGTTTGAAGCCATCATAGATATGCACAAGGAAATAGTCTCTCCATTTCTTACCTGTTGCCATCCCCATTTTCTCCATCAGAGCTGAGTAATCTATGACTTTATTGCACAGGGCTTTAGCCTTTGTTAGAGCTTTCGCCAATTCTTCTGTCAATATCGGTTTCTGAAGATAGGCGATGCCATTGCTCTTGAATGCTTCCAAGGCATATTCATTATAAGCCGTGGTAAATATCACAGGAGAAGTTGGGGCTATCTCCAAGAAAGCCTCGAACACATCACCATCGCCCAGTCTTATATCCGCAAAGATTACATCCTCGTCATGCGGATTTTGCAGATAGTCGATGACCGCTCTCATTGTTGTTAACGGTCCTTGTATTTCCATAGAGTTGTCTATGTTTTGCAAGAGGCGTTTCAGTCTTGAAAAACCACGTTCTTCGTCTTCTATGATTAAAACTTTCATGATTTTGATAAGATTGGAAGTTTAACTTCAAAATATTTATTGTCGTTACTAACGACTAGTTCCTTTCCTAATAGACTATAGCGCAGACGCAAGTTTGACAATCCCTTTTGTGTTGTAGGTAAAGTGCTCTTTATCGGATTCACTACATTTCTAACGATAATATATTCGCCATGACAATACACTGAGATAAAAAGCGGTCTTTCCTTGGTATGACAGTTATGCTTTATCGCATTCTCTACCATCATTTGTATCGCCAATGGCAAGGTCTCATTCTTGCATATTTCCAGTTCTTCGGCAATTTCCACATGTATGGTATGAGGAGAACTTATCTCTTGAAGCTCACAATAGTTCTTCACGAAATGAATCTCTTCATGTACTGGCACCGTCTCATCATCCAGATGTGTGACTACATATCTATAGATTTCAGAGAATTTCAGAGTGAAACTTTCTGCCTGTACAGGATTCTCCTCAATCAAGTCTGCCAACGTGTTGATGCTGTTGAATATGAAATGCGGATTCATCTGCAGACGCAAGAGATTATTGGTAAGCACTACGTTTTCCTTCTCTTTTCTGATGAGGATGGAGCAATAATATAGGCACGCATTCACCATGGTCAGCAATGTGGCGATTAATCCAAAAACATATAATCTGTCCCAATATACATCGTTCCCAGCATGCCAAAGGCTATCAAATATGTTTTCAAATGCAACAGCCCAAACAGAATTGGCTAGCAACAACAATAGGATATGGGTGACAAAACGAGGATTGCTTATCTTGTTTTTTACAAAAATGTCACCCAAGGAAATAGAAACCCACAAAGAGAATAATGTGTAAAAGGAACAATATACTATGTCGAAGCACAAGTCCTCGAAAGTGACACCTGTACCCACAAACGTATCAAAGTCCATCAGTGCCCATAGCAAGTAGGAAAAGATGCATGTGGTGATGGATATGATGAACCAACTCTTTATAAAACCATGATATTTCTTCATATTACTCATTTTTGCTTGCAAATTTAGTTTTTTTTTTCGAGATAGACAATAGTAAGAACCATGAATGACGAAAAAACACTCATGAATCCGCTATTTTCGCTTATGAACCATTCATAGCATAGTAAGATAAGGTTCATCTGTGGTTTTGAGTGATTCACACCTCAATTTCTCCGAATCACGATGATTGTACTTGCATAGTCTGAAATATCTTAATACTTTTGCACTCGAAAAATTTAGGTTAAATCAAAAATAAGGTAAATGAAAAAGTTAATTTTAGCAATGTGTACAGCTTCACTTCTGTTCTCATGTACAGATGATGATAGCCTAAGTACAAACTCAGCCCCAGTAGCAGACAATAATGGAATTGAGGTTGTAGAAGTATCCAATGGAAATGTTGTACAAGGTACACGAACATTGGGGGATGGAGAACTTGCGCTGAAATTTGATTCAGAGGCTAGTTTCCAGAAGTTCAAGAACGAGTTACTTAACGAGTCTAGTTTCGCAAGAACCGAGACTATTAGCAAATATGGCATCAAGAATCTTTATGATTTAGCAGATGATGCAGACGCAGAGCTTGAAAAGATTGGTAATGAGGCAACATCATTATCTGATTTCAACGCTAAATACTCAGAGTATAAAAAGAAGTATGAGGGACTGTTGATAACTGATGCTTCGGACAATTCTGATGTATCATTGTATGTACCTAATGCTGATTCACCAGAATCATATATTGCGAATAAGGATGGCTATTTCGTTGTTGGAAATGAAGTCAGAAAAATTAGTGTAAATTCTGAAAACTATCCAAATTATCCATCCCTCCCATCTATCCCTGGTCAGAAAGCACCATCACAGGAAGGTACAGTTGCTGGCACTAACAAAGTGGAACTCAGACCACGCAGCAACACCAAGATATATTTTGAAGCGTATGCTCAAGGGTATTATCTTCGAGTAAAGATGAGTGCTAAGAAACATATGTGGTATGGGTGGAAAAATGACCCACACCGTCAATATTTCTTTGATTCCTATCTTGACAACAACTTTGTCTATCTCGGACAAGGAAAATATGGACAAGAAGCCATTGTCAATAGACTTCCTAGATATATCTTCAATAACGAGAAGGCAGTAAAGAATGGCTTTGACATCATTTTAGGAAAGAGACAGACCGCTGCTAAGTTTACTGGAGAATTCCATGTCTGGTCAGACTTAACTTCAGAACATGACAAAGATGGAAATGACATAACAGAGAAAGTTGGAAATTTTGTCATGCCTAAATGCTTGGAAAGCAAAGCCCAAATTGTAAAAATAGACATTCTATAAAATTATAAGACGATGAAGAAAGTATTTTTAGCTATGCTTATCATGGCAAGTCTCTTACCTTTGTGCAGCATGGCACAACAGGGAGTCAAGGTGGATTTACATACTGGTACAAACTTGTCAGGTTTTGTTGGTGGAAATTCCTATGTAGCCCAAGATCAAAAAATGAAAATGGGTGCAAGTGTAGGTGTTGGGGTATCCTATGAAACAAGCAAGAACTTTGTCTATTCCTCGGGAATTGATTTCTTAATGACGGCAGGTAGCTATACCGCCATGTCAGACTACTATAATGGTGGACTTACAGCTGCATTTCCTGCGGTAAATTCAAGAGAACTATCCATCCAAATTCCTGTCAAGTTTGGATATGACTTCACTCTGGGTGAGAAGTTGCATTTCATTCCTTCTGTTGGTGCGTATGGAAGATTTTCCATGGTATCTATCAAGGAGAATGTAACCGAGAATACAGATGGAAAGTCTGGTAATAGCTTCAAATGGAACAGCTTCAACAACTATCAACATAATACCAATCGCCTTGATGGTTATAAGCGATGGGATGTTGGAGGCTTAATTGAAGGAAAGTTTGTTTATGCCAATCGTTATGCTGTAACATTAGGCTATTCTCGTGGTTTTCTTGACAAGTCACCTCAGTTTAAATTCAAGAACCACAGCTATCATCTGACATTGGGATATACATTATAGTGGTTCTCCTTGATTTTACAACAACAATGAAGACACTTTGTGGCAATTCTTGTAAAGAATAACCACAAAGTGTCATTTTTTATATTTGCTTACTAGAATTATCCAAATACCTGCTGCCACAACGTTTTGTTGCTTACGATGATCCTGACATCGGCTTTCATATACTTTTGCAGTATAGGAATATTTTGTCCCTGTGTGCTCACAGTGGCTGTAGCCATAAAATAGTTGCCATCTTCCCTATGTATGAGTTTGGCATTATGGCTTATGATGTTGCAGTGATAAGATGCATTGTCGTTGCCCTCGAAAGAAACATGAGCTGTCCTTGGCTCATCGAAAAGATGCAAATACTTATATGGTACAAACACTTGCACTGTTCTTTGATTGAGAACCTCACCATTAGCCTCTATGGATATAGGATAAGGTATCTTATAAAAAGCGACTGCGAAGGCGAGGACTATGATGGTAATGATTATAGTCCCCAAGCTGACGAGGCGAGGAGGAACCTTGCCTATCACGTTCCTCACCTTCTCACTTCTCAACTCGATATTATCTGATTCTCTTTCTTTCTGTTCCATGTCAAAAACATTTTAGTTTCCCAATTCCAACTGATTCTTCACAAGATTATAGTATGCCCCTCGCTTGGCGGTCAAAGACTCATGGTTGCCAACCTCAACGACCTTACCATGGTCTATGACTACGATTTGGTCGGCATTCTTCACCGTACTCAGTCGATGAGCCACAATCACGACAGTCTTACCCTTATAGAATTTATCCAAGTTCTCCACAATGTTTCTCTCATTGTTGGCATCGAGCGAGTTGGTCGCCTCGTCAAGGAAGATGTAGTCGGGATTCTTATACACCGCTCTTGCTATCAAGATACGCTGTTTCTGTCCCTGGCTCAGTCCCACTCCATCACGTCCAATCTTGGTATTGAACTTCAGCGGCAAGGCCATCACATAATCCTTGATGCAAGCTATCTCGGCTGCTTTCAACAACCGCTCCTTGTCTATGTCACCATCATCAACAGCAATGTTTCGTGCGATACTCTCCGAGAAGATAACACCATCCTGCATGACAACGCCACATTGTCTGCGCCACCATTTCTTGTTGAGCTTATTGATGTTGGTATTTCCTATGTTGATTTGCCCCTCCAAGACAGAATAATAGCCGAGCATCAAACGGATGAGGGTGGTCTTTCCACTGCCAGATGCGCCAACGATGGCTGTCACCTTACCTTGCGGAATGTGAATGCTCACATCGTCTATGGTCTTGCGCAAAGCATGTGGGTCGTACTTGAACATGATGTTCTTGATGTCAATGCCCTCATTCTTATCTTCAATAGAAGTTAGCAAACCTTCCTTTCCATTTTCATCATCCATCTGGTGAATCTCGTTGATTCGCTCCAAGCTAATCTTCACATCTTGCAGAGAATAGAAGAAGTTCATCAGTTGCTCCACTGGTGAGTTGAGCTGTCCGATGATGTATTGCACGGCAAGCATCATACCAAGTGTCATTTGCCCATGTATCACGGCGGTTGCAGCCACTACCGTGATGATGATGTTCTTCACCTCGTTGATAAAGATACTTCCTGCCTCCTGTGTCTGTTGGAGTTTGAGTGATTTCATCTGCACCCCAAACAAGTCTGCTTGCGTGTCCTCCCATTCCCATCTTCTACGTTGTTCACAATCCTGCAACTTGATTTCCTGCATGGAGGTGATAAACTCATAAGTTTTGTTATTGTTGATAGCTTGCTGCTCAAACAATTCATAGTCGAGCACCTTTCTCCGTTTCAAGAACAAGGTCATCCATCCGCCATAGAGGATACTTCCCAACAGGAAAATGACAAACACCAATTTATTATAGAAGAACAGTACCACCGAGAATACCACGAAGGTGAGCATGGCAAACGTGATGTTGAGCGTCTGCTGCGTCAAGAAAGTATTTACTCGGCTATGGTCGTTCATTCTTTGCATCAAGTCGCCCATGAGTTTCGTATCAAAGAAAGACATAGGCAGTTTCAATAGCTTGATGAAGAAGTCACTTACTAATGATATGTTGATGCGTAAGGATATGTGAAGCAACAACCATCTGCGGATAAAGTCTATTGCCGTCCGGCTGATTGTAAGCATCAACTGCCCCAAGAGTATCAGCCAAACAAAACCTATATCTTGGTCCTTGATACCGACATCCACGATAGATTGGGTAAGGAATGGCAGGACAAGCTGCAGGAGGCTTCCGACTACCAGACCCAAGATGATTTGTCCGAAATACTTGCGGTATTTCTTCACATACCCAAAGAGAAAGCGGAAAGACCTCTTTTCTTTGATTTTCTCTTCACCTTGCATCTTATAAGTAAAGAACGCAGGAGTGGTTTCCAAGAACATAGCAATGCCCTTGTCCTCACCATTGGAGTTCGTGCTTATCCAATGTTGTTTGAACTCGTCTAAGGTATAAGCAACCAATCCCTTCCCTGGGTCTGCTACATAGAACTTCTTGGATTTCTTAATCTTATATAAGACCACAAAGTGATTCTGATTCCAATGGAGAATACAGGGCAATGGAGCTTCGTTTAACATGGCGATAGAAATTCTCGCACATGCCGTATGTAATCCAAGAGTATTAGCTGCTTCATTGATTCCTAACATTGAAACACCTTCCGTTGTGGCAAAGCAAAGTTTCGACAGAGAATCTAATGTATATTCCCTGCCGAAATATTTACATACCATTTGCAAACTGGCTATGCCACATTGCATGGAATCATGTTGATGAAAACTTTCTATCGTTTTGGTCATTGATTAATACATTTTCATGATAGCACTATCAATATTCTTATTAACTTCTATTTCTCCACGTTCTGATTTCTTGCCATAGTTAAAGTTGTAAGTCAGAGTTAAATTAATATTACGCCCATCAGCATCGCTAAAATTCCACGAATTTCTATTATAGCATCCATACTCCATTGTTATATGTTGCTTGTCGTAACGTGAAAATGGGTTACGTGCTAAAGCCTCAATTGTCAATGACTTATGAGCCCAATTCGCTTTCCATTCATAGGTGGGGCGACGGTTTATGAGCCAGGGTTGGCGAATATCAAGCGATTTATAAGGGGTAAGATAATCAAAACTAAACATCCATTCCCCTGCAAGATAAACCAAGCCACTTTTTATGCGTAAACTGTTGTGCGACATATTATAGGCTGAGCCCCTTAATGTATTACATTCTTCAATTGTCGTGGCATTCAAACGTAAATGTTCATTCAATAAATTATAGGTGCAACTTACACTAAACATATTGCCGTAGAAAGTTCCCCCATTTATACGAGTATCAAAAATCGTATTCGTGTTAGCTGTATACTGATGTACTATGTTATCAAAATAAATGTTGCTATCATAGGATAAAGATAAATGCAATTTACCTATCTGTCCATTATATGAAAGAGTGTTTCCTAACACTTTCATTGGGACAATATCTGGATTACCACAAGTTGCCTCAAAAAAAGATGTCGGAACAACCATAGAATTCTTTTCTGACGGCTCAAATAGGGTATGCGTAAAAAGACCATTTAACGAAAAAGAATGCTTGCTATTAATGGCATAATTTCCTCCATAAAATGCGACTGGTATACAGTAATTGTCATGTACGGAGTTTAAAGATACGGCAGTATTAGACAAACCTGCAGAGACATAATAATAGTATTTCTCACTGTATTTGCTAAGTTGAAGTAATCCAACAGTAACATTGGAAGTCAGTTGCTGTTTACCCATTGCAGTTCCAGCATAATCATCAGTATAATGTTTATAATCATTACTCAACACCCCTGTTAGGGTAAGACTATTTTTCAAAGTTTTAGAATAACGTATATTTCCATTCAGCACAAAGTTGTCTTCTATTACTTTAGAACTTAGGGATGATTGTTCTGTTTCTGCATACAGACTGTAGTATTTATTGTGCCCCATAGAAGCAGATGCTGTAATGTCAAAAGCCTGCTCTTTCGGCAACCATAATGTATAATTTGCATATGCAGATGGTGCTATAGATTGGCTATTATTGGCTATAGTCCGTCTCGTTGTGCCATATGGTTCTGTGTAGGAAATACTCTGTATGGTGTTGGTATTTGGCGTAGCTTGGCGAGTAAAGCCCACATAAGTATTTAATCTATGGCTGTTACCCATTGAGGTTAAACGCAATCGTATGGCTTGCCCGTTGTTTTTTTTCAACGAGCTTTCATCATTATAATTACGTTCCAGAACGGATTTGTCCGAAAAGGTAAACATATCATTTCCTCCTGTATAGCTATGGTCTCTATGCCAGTCACCTATGGCTGTTAGCGAAAGTGAGTATCGTTTCTTATTGAAATCAGCAAAAGCTAGATATTCTCCCGATTTGTAAGCAAATCCTTCGTTTGCAGACAAATACACATTGCCTCCATAATTCATTTTTATCGTAACAAAATTAACCAATCCTGCTTTACCCGCATATTTGCCGCTTGGAGTTCTTATATATTCTATTGTACGAATGTTCTTTGCGCTAAGAGATGCTACATCTTCAGGTAATGCCTCCATACCATTAATGCACAAAACGACCTCTCCTCCACTATGAGTAGTAATACTACGAGTACGTGCCGATACTTCCAAGTCAGGAGTCTGCATAAGATACAGTAAATTAAAACCGTTAGCAGAATGTTTTTTCTCGAGTTGAGTTGGTATCAACAATGTCTTGTTGCTCATTTCTATCTGACCTTCTGCGGTCACAACAACCTCTGGCAATTTTTCATTTTTAAGACTATCTGTTTGTGCTTTAACATCTGTTAAAAAAACAAGCAATGAGCAAAAAATAATTAAGTATTTATACATTTAAGATATTATGGAGTAATTTATATATATATATTTAAAGATGATAAAATCATGGATGGGCGTGTCAATATATGCTTGACACTCCCATCCACACAGAATACTAAACGTAGCCTCGTTACTCTAGTTCTTATTTCTTTATTGTTGGTAAACTAGGTCGTGGCTTTGGTTTTACTATTGGACATACGCAATTGCAAGTTGAAGTAGAAACACAGCTTTGGCTGCTTCTTGATGAGCCGCAAGAACCTTGAGCGGCAACAGTGTGTGCTTGTCCTCCAAGCACAAGCATTAGTGACTCCTTGTTCAAAACAGAAAATTCGTCTGTCAGAACTGATTTCAACTGATTAAACTTTTTCATTGATTAAATATATTTAAATTAGCCTACTCTATAAGCTTTTCGGCAACTGCTTTATTCCTTAGTGCAATAATGTGGAGCGAGAGATTTCAAGACATAAAATACTAGGAACCTTATTCCAATCATAAAATTTTAGAAGTTGGTATCCTATCCCTGCAAATCCCATAAACAAACCTACTTGACTATTTCGGTTGTCATCTCCACAAATAACATCTTGCCCCTTACTTATCTCTGTTGCTATTGAATTAACCCATTTCAAGGCTTTTGTATCATTTCGCATGGACAACAAGTGTAGTATTTCTAAATTTCCCATAGAACCATGGCAAACAGAAAGATTGTAGCCAATTCTTTTTTCAACCTGCTTGATTGCAACATTTAGTTCTTTCATCATTATCTTGTCGGAAAAACCTTCTGACGCTAAGATTAGTCTTGATAATGCTATTCCTGTTGCACCGTGACACCAACTTCCGCTATCTTCTTCATATGAAGTGTTGCGTCCATCAATCCATCCTTGGATTTTATCTGAGTAAAAAGAGCGGTCATGAAGTAGGGAATGTTTAAATGCTTCCAAATATCGAATTTCACCAAATTGCTTATATAGCAAAAACATTGCAGTTGCCATAGAAGAACTACCATGAGCAAAACCTCCTAAATTCAATTCTTTCTCACCAACAATCTTATTGCCATCAGTGTATGTCCAATACATTTTTCCGTTTATATTTTTGGCAAGTTGCAACAACCTTTCACCACTCGCTTTCAAAATAATCAATTTATCGGTTTCCTTCATTAATTTGCATTGAGTCGTAAAAAGGATTACGCCAGCTAATCCTGACATATAATCAAATTGAGTTGTAATTGGTATCAATTCCTTCACCTCTTTGACTATTGACTGATATATAGAAGTATTGTATAATTTAGGAAACGTTTCCATAATATATAATAATCCCATAATACCGGACAATGGGGATATGGCAATTTCGTTCTTCTTTACACCAATATGAGCAACATCTCTATTTTCACACAATTGCCTAAAAATTCCAAGAGCAATTTTTTCATGTTGCTGCTCATGACTATATGTGAACAACGTTAGATAAAACAGACATACTCCCAAAAGTCCATCATATAAAGAGTCATTCATCAAACATACTTGAAATTTTCCATCATAGACATTTCTTGTTCTACATACAAATCCTATTTCATTATCGATTTGTATCATTCGTTTACGAATCTCTTTCTCTATTCGTTCAATTGCTTGCCATAGAACATTTCTATCTATAGAATCTTTCCCAACAGGTAAAATGCGCTTTTTATTTGTATCGGAGACTCCTATAACATCTAAAAAGAAATTTACAGACTCATCTATCATGCACAATTGTTCTTCCTGCACTTTTGAGGAAAGTGCAGATAACTTTTCAGCTATGATAGTAGCTCCTTTGGACTCAACAGGAATCCAATCATCTACAACGATGTCATTCGGCAAAGTATATAGAGAATTCTTGTTTAAATACATGAAATAGTAGGGTATATCTCCCTTTTCTATCTGACTTGCAACAGAGTGTATAAGAGGAATACTTAACAAACCATAAGATTCTTTTCTTATAATAGGCTCTATAAGTTCCTCTATATTCTTGCCTCCGTGCAGATATGGGGGAGTTACCATCTCGGTTAAAATGTAAGAATATATAACCGTTGGATGCAATAAAACCCTTGAACGCATAAAGTTGAAATCATAAGAGTAGATATAGCTTAATAAGTCAAGTTTATGAGCTCTCATGAAGTTACATGCATCAGTAAACCCTTTTTCTAAATCTTGAAGAGTTTCTGCCGTGATAGGATAAGATTTTCCTTCTTTTTTAGGCAAATGAAAATTAGAATCATCAAATTCAAATAACACTGATGAGATTTGCGACCTATCATTTGCTCCATTAAACATCCAATCTGGCAAGATACCTGTTTCAAGGACAGAAGACTGTAAGTACGCACTGATTTTAGTGCTATCCAAATGTTTAAACTTCTTTGATACAACTGATTCGCAGTCAATTATATATGGGCAATTTCCAATTACTATCAAGTTATCTGGAATTATATCTTGTGCACCTAACAGATATAATAAAGCCTGTATTTTTCCAAAATTATAATAGTACTCATTGATAGAATCACTATTCTTCATGTCACAAGGTTTCACTTGAAAATGCCAAGAATAGTTTTCTCTGTCTATGAATGCAGGTATTCCAAATTGTATAGACAATCCCATCTTATCAAGGGCTGATATTATGCTCATGATGAACTTTTCATTAGCAGCTCCTCTTGGCTTGTAATATAATTTAGTACCATTGAGAAACAATACTGACGAGACACAATTACCTGCATGCAAATCCCCTTCAAAAAGACTAATTTCATCAATCTTTGATTCTTTCATTGCAAAACTTTCTATATCTGCTTTTAAGGCAAAAAGAAGCCTGTCAATATGAAGCATGATATTGACTGTATAACTCTCAAGTATAGAAAGTAACTTTGGGTATTTTTCAAAGAAATATATTATCCACTCATCATTGGAAGATAATTTGTCACGAAAGAATTGACTTTGCTCTTCTTCGGTATAACCTTTCAAGAAGTTATTTTCTTTTGCTAAATTATATTCAAATGGATATACAAACTTCAAATAATTATTGTAAGCATAAGACACGACTTGATACGAAAGTTGCCCAACAATGTCATTCATTTGCACAAATGGATATTTATCTATGATTTTGGCTATTGCATCATAGATATAATTGTAATAAGGAAACATAAAGAATCCCTTTCGCTCTTGCATATCTTTGCAAGTTGATTTTTGTGAATACTTTAATATTTCAAATTTTAAATCCATAGCAAATTACTTTTAATGTACTACAATTTGTCTTCGTCCCAAAAGGTTACTTTCAAGACTTAGACATGAATTCTTGTGCAAATATACTATAAAAACTAATACGTTAACCAACTTATCATTACTATTTAATAAAGTTTAAACAAAATGTCTGTATTCTTGTCGAAAATGCATCATTATTATTATGTTTTCGCCGTACATTAGCGTGACATGTTATGCTTTTTGCGATTATGGTAACAAAATTACGCTTGCGGTGGTCTCTATTTTGCAAAGTTATAATTTCGTCTTATAATCTTAGACTCATGCAGCAAATGATTTGCAATACTATCTTTGTACAATGCTAATTTATACATCTCATAACTATGACGAACAGAATCCTCATAAGCAGTAACACGATTTCTTACGTCGTTTATAACATTTTCATCTCGTTGCACATTGAAATGTTTCTCAATGTAGCGAATGTTCGGGTCATCAGCAGGAAGTACCATCTTCAATGCCCTATACTTCAAGTCTGCCTCCTCCCAATCTTGGTGCTCTCGCCATTGGGTGAGATTGCCCCAAATGGAAATGACAAGAGATAAGACCAAGCCACCAATAAAAAGAAGAACATTCTTTGAGGTTGGCTCGAAGCGATGGGTTACAACCTTCTTTTGAGGTGATTTGTTCAACACTTCAAGTTTGTCCTGCAATACCTTCGAGAAAACATCATTCTCTTGTCTCATCTGCTTGACTGCATCAACCAAGAACTTGCTTCGCTGCTCATTTTTGCCAAGTTCAACCTTAATAAGGTCTGCAAAAACGACAATGGCATCTCTTAATTTGGATATTTTACCTCTGACTTCCTCTTCCTTGGTAAACATCGCATTGATTGACTTATCCAACTTGGTTATGTCATTACTTGCAGGAACGGTTTCCGCTCCTGCGTTCTTTGTGGAGACAGAAAGTTCATCAACTTTCTGCTCCAATCTCTCAACTGTGCCGTAGATGGCTTCCAATAGTTCTTCTTTCATGTTCGATTCTAATTTTAAGTTTGTAACTTGCATCAAAGGCTGAAGCCCTTTCTGCGTTTTCTCTTTTTCTTCTTGGCGGATTCATCCTCTGGGAATGGCTCATAAGTTTGGGCATTAGACGGAGCGAACAAGCCGATGGAAGAAATACCACTCCAAGGGTCTTGGGTATGTTCTGCCGTTGGTTGAGTCTGTTCTACTTGGTGACAACTTGGTTGTCCTCCCTGCATAGATTCGACTCTTGGCGATACACGATTATACTCTGTGCCAAGTCTTGCATCCAACTTGACAAAGCTGTATTCTCGGCTAATCTGCGTACCCTTGAAGCTATATCCATCCTTGCAGAAACGGATGCCTTGAACCTTGGTTTGCTCCTTGTCCTTATAGACAAACTCCAAGAGAACACCTCGCTTTGCAAGCTCATTCTTGAACTTCTGCCAGCTACCTGCGGTTTTCAAGACATCCTTGACAACATTGTGAATCTCGTATTTGGCACGCTCAGCATTGCGTAACTTGCGAGTGCTAGTCTTGCTCTTGTCAGTTCCGTAGGTCAACCCATACTTGGATTTAAAAGCCTTGGTCACTTGCTCATTACGCCTGTAATCATTCCTGTCTGATATGAGCTTGCCCTCGTTATTGATGCGGTTATACACGATATGACAATGTGGATTGTCGGTGTTGTGATGCCTTACGATGATGAATTGAGTATCTTTTATCCCCATCATCTGCATGTATTCAAGGGCTATCTTAGCCATGAATTCATCCGTCAAACGTGGCTTGTCCTCGGGCTTGAAGCTCAAAGCTATGTGCCCCACAGTCTTCTTAATCCTTGGATTTAGCTGTCTTTGCAGCTCAAAACTTTGTACGATCTCGGCATTCGTGCCGAGTAACACTCCATCGGATGCAAGGATTTTCGCCTCGTCCTTGCCTGTCACGTAGCGGACGCAACCACCAAAGGATGCACCTTTCTTTAGCTTGCCTATCATGGTGTATCCTCCCTTCTGTTCATTCCGCTTGGATTAGGTTTGGAATTTCCTTGCCGATACTCGACAAGGACGGTTTTCAATCTCTTTAACAAGTCCACCACATACACATGGGTTTCCTGGAAACCTCTCTGATGCGACAGCTTGGTAAGTTGGTTGAGGTTGTTCGCCATGCCAATGAGGTTCTTGGCGATGGCTACCGTCTCTGCATTGTGTCCGCTGACCACCACGCCGTTCAAGGCGGACTCACGGATGTACTCCGCCAACTTGCGGTTGGCTTTTCTCGCCCTCAGTCTCAAAGCCTCGTAGCTTGGCTTAGAGAACTTCACCGTGACAGACTTCGACAGCTTGCGAACCCTGCCCGTAGGCGGTCTTCCACCCTTTTTACTGTTCTGTTTCTGTATGCTTGTCATTCGATATACTGTTTACAGTTGGTACACCCACTTTCTGCGACCATCGGGAGCAAAGTTCCTCCGCCCTCATGGTGGAGCGAGGCGTTTTGGGGTTCCCAAAACATAACCTCGCTACCTCTCAGAACACGTTAGTTGGAACTACAGCCTTTCGGCTATCCATGTCCAAGGTCGCAGACCTTAATTCTCACAATTTGCGCCAAGCCTCGAAGTCCTCTTCATAAAGGCTTAGGTGGTGGCGCACGATGTTCTCGATGATGCCCGATACGCTCATGCGCCTTCCTCCGAGGATGCGGACGACACGATCAAGACGGTCTCGTACATCGGAACTGACGAAGACTGGCTTGCGGTCGTCAATCCTTGGAACTTGGAGGAAGGTCTGCTGATACTCCTCTAATGTCGCCTTGCGCTGCTTGCCGCTGATGCGCTTCTGCGGATTCGGTGGCGATTGAGCCTCGTTCGTTGATGTTTCCTCTCTATAGGGAGTTGTTGCAGCAACTTTCTCTACAATTGCTCTCAACTCTGGGTTCTCTACATCATCATAGAGAGAATTATAACTACTTGGATTGGCTTTGTTGCCATACGTAGATGGTTTAACAAAATCCAAATACTCTTTTTCCATCAGCTCCTTTTGCTCAGGAGCCAAGACTGCATCTTTTGTTCTTGCCATAGCTTATGCTGTTTTATTTGTTAGTATAGTGGTCACGGTTTGCACCATTGACCGATTGTCGGGTGCAAAGTAAGTTTACTGAGTGCAGCCATGCAACTGATTGGGTGTAACATGGCAATTTAGTTGTGGCTTGCTTATTTGCATACCGAGATAGTTGTGAGAACTTCAACGTATTTCTCAACTCATCATTGTTCATGCATTCGTTGCAGCCGTGCAAGTTTTTCTTGTTGTTTTTGGCGTTGAAGTCGGCAAACCCCGGCAACATACTGCCACAGAAATTGAAAACGCTTGTTTTTAGATTGCCGTGCCTTATCTTTGCACTCACAAACGTGGAGCACAGCATATGCGTGGAGCTTTGCGACATATAACATAGTATTAACTTAGAAAAAAGAAAAGTATGGGATTCATCGTATTCGAGGAAGAGGCATTCAACTATCTTGATGCCCAGTTGGAGAACTTCGTGAAGCGCATGGACAGAATCCGTGAGCGCAGTGAGGACAAGACCATGAACAAGTGGCTCGACACGCAGGACGTGTGTCAGACGCTCAACATCTGCCCACGGACAGTGCAGACGCTTCGGGACAACGGAACTTTGGCTTATACGCAAATCAGCCACAAGACCTACTACAAGCCGGAGGACGTGATGGCTATCGTAGCAGTAGTGGAGGACAGGAAAAAGGACATGCGCTTTCGCAAGCGCACAGGTTAGGCTGTCAATATACAACAGCCACTTTATCCAATGCAGCAAGTAAACCGAGTAACGTAAGTATCAACAATAAAACGAGACAACTATGAGCAATGAAGTAATGACAAGAAACAGCGAGTGGATGAACCACATCGTGAACCACCTCAACCGAATGGTTGACAATTTTGAACGTGCCGTGATGAACTACCGCCCCATGCTTGGCGGTGAGCGCTTCATGACGGACAAGGAGCTTTGTGCCAGGCTGCAACTGAGCCGAAGAACCCTGCAGGACTACCGAAACAACGGTGTCATCCCGTATATCCAGCTTGGCGGAAAGATACTCTACCGCGAGTCCGACATTCAGAAGATTCTGATGGCTAACTATCGTGAGGCGTACAGAATGAAGGGCTTGTAGGAGAAATACATGTCCTTGATGAGTGGGGTGAAATGAACAAGGCGACAACGTATAACTTACCGAGCGTGGTTGTTATAGGTTGTCGCCTCGTTTTATTGGCTATACCGAGTTGTTCGTGTTTGCCGGGTATCATTTGTGTTACCTGTATAAATCTAATACCATGCTAAAACACACTGCGGTGGTTCGCCCAAGTGGCTGGAGGCGCAAAGCCTCCAAGGAACGTTGCTTTATGGCAGGTCTATGCCATTGCATTCTCTGTAAAGATACAGACCAGTTTAGTGCGGCTTGTCTGTCTGCCGATGACGGACTGCATGATGAACTCCCGAAAGGCTCGGCTCTCAATGCTGTCAATACGGAAGGCTACCGCAATGACGAGTTCAAGGCTATACACATCATAGCTGATGCGGTCGTTCTTCCTGACATGACGGCGTACACCCTGCTCTTTCAGAATGCCGTCCTTGAATACAGCCTTGACAGCCTTGCGCACATAACAGCCGAATATATTATACATGTCGGCAATCTCCTGCATGGTCATCCATACAGTATCGGTCGGCATGGATACCGTTCCGCTCTCGCTGATAGTTATAACTCCTCTGTTCATTTTCCAATAGTTTTTTCGTTCGATAATCTGTTCCTTTCTCGCTTGGCAATAAGCTTATCCATGTCATTTGAAATCTTCTGCTCCGTCACCTGCGCATAGACCTGTGTGCTTGTAATGTCTGCGTGTCCCATCATCTTGGCTATGCTGCCGATGGGAATGTCCTCGTTGAGCATCAAGACTCCGAATGTATGGCGGCTGGCGTGGAATCCCAACTTATTACTTATGCCAAGCACCATTCCAAGGGTATGCACATCAAGATAGATGTCTTTCTTCTCACCCAGTGGAAAAACAGGCTTGCTGTCGTCCGTGGTATTGTAGAGCGAAAGAATCTTCTCGGCTATCGGATGGAGCGGCACGAAGAACTCCACGCCTGTCTTCTCTCTTTCCTTGCGGATGAACTTCCTACACTCGGAGTTCTCACTGATATGGTGAGGGTACAGTTTCTTTACATCTATATAGGATAAGGAGGTGAGCGAGGCAAAAATGAAACATCTGCGTGCAAGCTCCGTTCGCTCGTCAGCCATCGGGGTAGAGAGCATCTTGATGAAGTCTGCCTTGCTGATATGGGTCATCTTCGGGGCTGCCTTCTTCTCATACCCTATCTTGGCTATGGGATTGAAGCGGATAATGCTCCTGTCCACTGCCTTGTACATCAACATGTTCAGCCAGAGAAGGCAATGGTTCACGTAGCTGTCGATACGTCCCTGGTCTCGTTTCAGGAATAGCTTGTATTCCTCCCCGAAATTCTCGTCTATGTCCTCAAAGGCGATGTCGTCCTTATCCAACGAATGGACAAAGGCTCTCAGGTTCTTCTGCCATGTCCGCTTGTGCAGAAAGGTTTGTCTGGCTTTTGAGGTTCGATACCATTCCACGATGGTATCACCAAAGTTCAGCAAGAACCTTCCTGTCGTGTCCTTGTCCTTCAACACAGCCTTCAGCATTTCCACGGTGATGATGCCGTTGGTGGTAAGAAGTGAGTTGTATTTATCCTTGACCTCAGCAAGGAAACTTGCCAATCGTCCGTTGTCCCTTGCGTTCCGTACCTCTCCCTTCTTGGCGTTCCACTCCTGTGGGGTACAGGATATGCCTGTGGAAATGGCTGCACTTTTGCCGTCAACGGTGATGCGGCAAAGTATGTTGGCTGTTCCGTCTGCCTTCACCTTCTGTCTGTTGATGTAAGGCAAAATTGAAAATGTACTTCTGCTCATAGTTGTTGTCCTTATAATATAATAATGTAGTTGAAACTGTAAAAAGAAAAGTTGAAAGCCTTGTTCATAATGCGAGAATAAAGTCCTTCTCGGTTGCAGCGATGAACTTGTCCATGTCCTCAAACAGCTTCTTTTGGGTTACTCTCGCATACCGCTGCGTCATCTTCACATCCTTGTGACCGAGCATCTTGCAGATGGTCTCCATCGGCACACCAGCCTCCAGCGTAATGAGGCTGGCGAACGAGTGTCGTCCCGAATGGTAGGAATAGGTCTTGCTCGTTTCCGCCAACTTGCAGATGGTGATGAGATCAATACGAACACGATTCGTGCTCAGCAATGGGAAAAGGGTATCTCTTGCCCCGTCCTCGTATTTCGCCATCAGCTCCAACGCCTCGGGCAGGAGTTTCACCCTGGCAAGTGTTCCGGTCTTCTTGCGGTTATAGATGAGCCATTTGTCACCATCCTCCAACACCTTGACATTGGCTTTCGTGATGGAAACGGTGTCTATGAAGGCTGTTCCTGCATAGCAGGCGAAAAGAAACAGGTCACGGCTAACGGATAGTCTCGGCTTGTCTTCGGGCAGTTCCACATCACGGATTTTTATGAAATCAGACATGCTGAGAGCCTTGGGTGTCGTAACCCTTGGAGTGCCAACCCGATAATGGGCGAACAGCAGGTTCTTGCACAAGCCTCGCTCAAAGGCAATGCGGCACATCTTCTTGAAGAGCGACACATAGATGGTGATGGTTCCTGATGAAAAGCCTTTCTCGTCAAGCAAGTAATGGTGAAAGTCACTGATGAAAGGCTCGGTCAGCTGTCCGAAAGCCAAATCAGTCAACCTATACTTCTCCCCGATGAACTCAGCGAGATTCTTGCGAATCTTTCTGTAAGTCCAGACACTGCTCTTCGACATATCGATGCCCTCATGGGTGCTGAGTTCACTGATATGCTCGTCCACGAAGGAGAGAAGGGTGGTCTGTGTCTTGACGCTGCCCTGCAAAGCCTCCTTGACATCCTTAGCCTCGAAGTCCGTTCTCTTTTCCACAAGCACATCGAAAGCCTTTTGGATGGAAAGCAACAACTGCTCGATGTCCTTGTTGGTTTCCACGGCTTCCTTGCTCTTGCCCTCCAATCGGCTGGCACGAGGATTCCAAAGCGATGGAGTGCAAGACAACTTGCAGGAGAACTGCGCCATAGTCCTGTTCACCGTGATGCGTCCCATGATGGGAGCTTTTCCATTCTTGTCCATTCCGCTCTTTTTTAGGTAGAGCAACACCTTGAATTTTTCGATTTTCATAACGCTTACATTTTGAGTGTGCAAATATAATCATTTTGTAAGCGTTCATTGATACGCAAAACATTGAGAATCAGCGCAATGAAATCCGTTGATGCACAAAGTTGCCTTTCCGCATTGTTACCTGCTTTGCATAGGTAACTGTGGCTCACGATTTAGTAACTGAACTACTTCAATATTCCTCACTCGCTTGCTTTATGCCGATTTGGCAACTTTGTGCAAATCTACTCATTCCCAACTGTTTACGTTCCAACCTCTCTTATTCTCCTTTGGCTGCTTTAGAGCTTTATGTTAAAAAAACTAACTCATAGCTTTCTCCTCTAAAACTCACCGTTTCTTGGGGCTGAAGTCTGCGTTTTCTATTTGGGAACTCATTGACAGGATGGAAATCCTTGTATTTCTTTATGATTTCATGCTAAAAAAATAACACGGACAAATTGAATTTGTCCGGACAAATTGTCCGGTGGTTTGTAATGCGTTGATTATTGGGCGGTTATGAGCGTCCGGACAGGCAATCCGGACAAATTCAATTTGTCCGTGTTTTATTTTTCTTGTTGAGTACTGATAGCAGTGCAGGCTATCAGCCTATGCTGGCAAGCAAGAGGGTGGAATATGTCGGAAAGGCAGTAAAGGTACAGATGTAAGTGTTACATAAAATAAAGTATTTGATAATTATGAAAAAGTAGAATTCTGCTTTTTTGCTTACCTTTGCATCCACAAATAACAATTTAATCAACTAATAATTAATTTAAATCATAAAATGACTAGATACAGAATGATTTTATCCCTGCTTTTGGCTGGCATGGGAACTGCAGCAACTGCACAGAACATCAACTTGCCTATCATCCAGACCAAGTACACCGCCGATCCTGCACCTTATGTGCACAACGATACGGTTTATCTCTATACCACCCACGATGAGGATGGGGCTGAAGGGTTCCTGATGAAAGACTGGCTGCTCTATACCTCAACGGATATGGTAAACTGGCAAGACCGCGGTGCCGTGGCTTCATTGAAAGACTTCAAGTGGTTCAAGGGCGAGAATGGTGCCTGGGCAGAACAGGTCATCGAGCGCAATGGCAAATGGTATATGTATTGCCCTATCCACGGTCATGGCATCGGAGTGCTGGTAGCAGATAATCCATACGGACCGTTTAAGGATCCTATCGGAAAGCCTCTGGCATGGGAGGGCGACTGGTTCGACATCGACCCTACTGTATGGGTAGATGATGATAACCAGGCTTACATGTATTGGGGCAACCCGGAGTTGAAGGCAGTGAAACTGAACGAGGACATGATTTCTTATTCTGATTCCATCATGCACTTCCCGAAGATTCAGGATTATCAGGAAGGTCCTTGGTTCTGGAAGCGCAATGGCAATTATTATCTGGCTTATGCTTCTACCTGCTGTCCTGAGGGCATCGGTTATGCGATGAGCAAGAATCCGCTCGGACCGTGGGAATATAAGGGACATATCATGAACCATACGCCTCGTACTCGTGGCAATCATCCGGGCATCATCGACTATAAGGGCAAGAGCTATTGCTTCGGCTTGAATTATGATATCTTCCGTTTGAAGACGGGGCGTCATGCCGAGCAGCGTTCTGTTTCTGCGGCCGAAATGACTTACAATCCTGACGGAACCATCCAGGAGTTGCCATACTTCCAGGACTGCAAGTTGGAGCAGATAGAATGGTTCAACCCTTATCGCCAGGTTGAGGCTGAGACGATGGCTTGGGGCTATGGATTGAAGACGCAGCCTAAGAACGAATGGGCACAGAAGGACAGATGGAACCAGGTGGTTACGAATATTGATGAGGGAAAGTATATCCTCGTGAAGGGTGTTGACTTTAGGAAGGGTGCAAGTAAGTTTGAGGTTTCTGCCTCCTGCCACATGTTTGGCGGCAGCATTGAAATCCGTCTTGATGGGGTAAACGGCCAGTGCATCGGCAAGGTGGATATCAAGAACACCAAGGATGAATACAAAACCTTCTCAACCCAGGTGAAGAAGGTAAAGGGTGTTCATGATCTCTACTTCGTCTTTAAGGGAGGCGACATCCAGAAGCAGAACCTCTTCTTCCTGGATTGGTGGAAGTTTGGGGAGTAAACAAAAAGATGACATCGCCATATGCGGTGTCATCTTTTCTGTATTATGAAATAGACACTCTTGGATAATCATTAGACTATGAAACCAATCATAAAGCATTTGTTACATGAAATAAAGTTATGATTCGAAAAAATCGCTATTTTTGCAGCGTTTTAACTGTGTAAATCAGAAAAGCCGGTGAAACTGTCGGCATTATAACAATTATAAACTTTTATATTTCAACCTAAAAACAAATGAAAAAGAGATTTTTGGCGATATTGGCGGCTGTGTTGCTACCGTCATGTCTGTTCGCCCAGTTTGGAGTGGTTTCGCCGCTTCATGTGAATGGCAATCAGTTGAATGATGCCTATGGCAACAAAGTGGTTTTGCATGGTGTGATGGATACACCGAGTCCTTACTTCAACAAATATCGTTGGGGGTATAGCTGTACCGACAATAACATCTCGGCATGCATAAGCTATTATGACAAGATTTTTGGAGCACTCCAGAATCCTGCCAAAGGTACCTATTGTAATATCTTCCGTCTTCATCTCGAACCAGGCTGGACCAATGATCCCAACAAGAAGTCAACGGGTTCTGATACTGGAGAGGCTAATATATCGCGTTTCAGTGCTACCCGTTTGCAGAAGTATCTTGATGCCCTTTATCTGCCTATTGCGCAGAAGGCCATCAATCATGGCTTGTATGTGGTGATTCGTCCTCCAGGCGTATGTCCTAAGGATTTGAAGGTAGGAGATGCTTATCAGAATTATCTTAAAACGGTGTGGAACATTGTTTCCAGCAACAGTTGGGTGAAGAATAATTCAGGCATCGTATCCCTGGAACTTGCCAACGAGCCTGTTCATATATATAATAGGTATGGTCAGAGTTCTGCCACAGCCATGCGAGATTATTTCCAACCAGTGGTTGATGTGATTCGTAAGAATGGCTTCAAGGGTATTATCTGGATTCCTGGCACGGGCTACCAGAGCCAGTATGAGAATTATGCCTCTTATCCTGTTTCCGACAGCAACTTCGGCTATGCCGTGCATGTATATCCGGGATGGTATGGGGCAAGTGATACCAACTATGATTCCAACGCTTTCATCTATAATTTCCAGAAGCAGGTGCCTGTTGTAAAAAATAAACCGATTCTTGTTTCTGAGATAGACTGGAGCCCGGAGAAACCAGGTGCCGGTAAGTATAATGAGTTTGGACAGTGGGTGGCCAGCAACCTGGGTTCATGGGGAACTGCTACTACCAGCAAATGGGGTAATGCCTGGAAGAAGGTGATGGATCATTTCGGAAACATCAGCATGACGCTGACCAGTACTGATGATTATCTTGATATCGACAACTTCCTGAAAACTGGTCAAATCAAGGCAGGCTTGGAGGCTAACCCTGAGGCATGCGGTCTGACCTGTTTCTACTGGTATTATGAGTATTCTAAGAAAGACTATGCTCATAAGTCTGCTGGTACGTCTTCTTCTAACCAGAATACTCAGCCTTCTACTTCTGCCAATACCCAGGGCGAGAACATCATCAAGTCGTGGGGCAATGGCAGCGGATTCGTTCCTTCGGGATGGACGGTGGCAGATAATGGCACTCAGGTTTATGCCGGCAATAAATCGAGCGGTCCACGCATCATGAATTTCTCTGGTGATTTCAAGAATGCTTTCTATGTGAGAACTGTTTCTGCCGATAAGGCTGGCTATATAGAATATGGTAATACAAATGGTTATACCCTGCCTCTGGTATATGGCGAGTATGAGCTGAGCTGCAATGTGGCAGCCTGGAAGGGTGCTCCATATATGAAGGTGGAGGTGTTCGACCCTCAGAATGCTGTTCTTGCTTCTACCATCGTCAAGGCAAATGGCAATGCGAATGGCAAGGCGGGTGCTTATCTCTCGGGTACCAACAAGGTATTTCTCTCGTTCTATTCCATGATTAAGGGCAATTACCGTGTACGTTTCACCCCTGTGGCAGATGCCAAGGGCACAGGTGGTGCCTGGGTTGAGGCTCTGGTAGGCAATGTGGCTCTTTACTTCAAGGGAAATCCGCTGGCACTGAATGCCGTGGGACAGGTTCCTGCCGGATGGAAGATTGTTGATGCCGGAGAGCAGAAGGCTGCTGGTGCTGCTGGCATTGGTCCACGCATCTTCAAGTTTGCCGGTGGTGATTTTTCTACGGGTCTTTACATCCGTCAGAGCGATGCCGGCAAGGCAGGCTACGCTGAGTTTGGTTCTACTTGGGGCTATGGCTTCTCGTTGAAGCAGGGCAGCTATGTATTCTCTTATAATGCCGTGGCGTGGTCGGGGTCTCCTTATCTGAAGTGTGAGGTTCTCGACGAGAGCAACAACGTGCTGGGTTCTCAGATTATCCAGTGTACCAAGAATGTGAACAAGAACACCGGTGCAAATACTTATGGCAGCAATAGTGGTCAGGTACGATTCACCGCTTCCCGCACGGGTTACTATCACTTCCGCTTCACTCCTGTAGCAAACAGCTGGGGTGGCAGTGGTTCATGGCTTGAGGTAGTGGTAGGTCATCTGAAGATTTCCATGACCAGTGCTTTCCGTTCAAGAAGCATCGATGGCGGTTGGAACGATGGCACTACGGGCATCGGGCAGGTCGAGAGTGCTGAGAATATCAGCGGTCAGGAGACCAGACAGAACTCTGGCTGGTACACGCTTCAGGGTCAGCGAGTAGAACACCCAACCAAGGGTATCTATATCCATAATGGCAAGAAGGTGGTTTTGAGATAAAATATGTGAGATAGATTGTTAAATGTGAAAGATGGCCTCGCAAAACGTGAGGTCATCTTTTTATTTTTTTGTCTTTTTCTTTATTATGTGTTATCATGCAAATATTTTGGAACATCTGCCAAACAGTATTTTTGAGTTTTGTAGTAATTTTGCAGTATATACAATAATAAGATATTTATTTTTAGATTTATGCTTTTATAAAAAGAAAACAGTTCATATTGATGAACTGCAAGACTGTTGTGAAACAGGTTTAATTGTTTTCGGAAGTGGTGCATAGTGATATGCGCCATTTTTTGTGCTATAACATGTTTCTTTTTTTTAGTTTATCATAAAATACAGAAAATGTGTTAGTTACGGTGTGCTGTAACAAGAGATGAAACAATTGGAACATCAAGAAAACACGTTCTCATGACAGTTTTCTACCTTTGCAGCCGTGTTCTTTAACCAAGAAGTAATAACACCTAGAAACAAACTTAATTAAAATGATACAACATGATTGAACAAGTGTTTACATTTAAACGGACAGCAGCTCTATGCCTCGTGGGAGCCTTCTGCAGCTTGAACGCACAAGCCCAGAAGATTACCGTGAAGGGTAGTATTGTTGACGGCACAGGAGAGCCACTGATTGGTGCTACTGTGAAAGTGAAGGGTGATGCCACTTCGGGTGTCATCTCCGACATGGATGGTAACTTTCAGATTGCAGTACCTTCTGAAAATTCATCCCTTGTCATTACCTATATCGGTATGGAATCTAAAACGATTAAAGTAGGTAAGAAAAGACAGTTTAAAATTACCTTGACTGATGACAATACATTGGGCGAGGTAGTAGTGGTTGGTTATGGCCAGCAGAAGAAAGCCTCTGTTGTCGGCTCTATTGCACAGACAGATGCGAAAACCTTGAATCGTCATGCCGGAGTTTCTTCTTTGGGTCAAGCTCTGACAGGTAATCTTCCAGGTGTCGTTACTTTCTCTTCTACGGGTATGCCAGGTGAGGAAGATCCTAAGATCGTAATCCGTACCCAGACTTCTATCAACGGTTCCAATGACCCTCTCGTCCTCGTGGATGGTGTGGAGCGTGCCATGAACACCGTTGACCTTTCTTCAGTAGAGAGCATTTCCGTATTGAAGGATGCTTCTGCCACTGCCGTTTATGGTGTGAAGGGTGGTAATGGTGTCATCCTCATTACTACCAAGCGTGGTAAGGAAGGTAAGGCTGCCGTACACGTGAAGGCGAATGCTACCATGAAGGTGGTTTCCAAGTTGCCTGAGAAATATGATTCTTACGATACTTTCCGTCTTCTGAATAGAGTGGTAGAGCGCGAGCTGAACATCAGCGACGAAAAATCCTGGGGTTCTTACAAGCCAATGGCTATTATTGACAAGTATCGTAACCCTGCTAATGCTGAGGAATGGGACCGCTATCCTAACGTGGATTGGCAGAAGGAACTGTTCAACAACACAGCCATGTCTTACAATGCCAGCGTGGATGTTTCGGGAGGTACCAAACTCGTGAAATATTTTGCAGCTATTGACTTCTCTCATGAAGGTGACCTGTTCAAGGACTTCACCAGCGGTCGTGGCTATAAGTCTGGTTTCGGCTATAACCGTGTTAACATGCGTGCCAACCTGGACTTCAATCTGACCAAGACTACTCTGTTCTCTACCAACCTTTTCGGTAGTAACGGTGTCCGCCATTTCCCTTGGGACAAGGCGAGTGATTCCAGTGCTTATTGGGCTTCTGTCTATCATGCAGCTCCAGATGCCATGCGTCCTATTTATTCTGACGGAACTTATGGATACTATGGTCCACGTAAGGCCGACTGTCCTAACTCTGTGATGAGCCTTGCCCGAAGCGGTGTGGAGAACCGTACCAATACACAGATTACCACCGACTTTATTCTTACCCAGAAACTCGATTTCCTGACCAAGGGTCTGAAGTTTGTTGCCAAGGTTTCTCTTGACAATACAATGGTAGAGGAGAAGCGTGGTATCAGCGACCAGTATATGGATCCGCAGCTGAAGTGGATTAACCCTGATGATGGCTCAGTTTCCTATGACCAGAGCGTGGATTACCATGAGTCTGTGGCATGGACCATCAATGGCGGTAAGGTAAAAACGGATGCAACTTATCGCCGTCTCTATTATCTGGCTCAGCTCGACTGGAACCGCAAGTTCGGCAATCATGAAGTGGGTGCAATGGGTGTATTCAACCGCAACGAATATGCCAACGGTTCTTCTTTCAAGCATTATCGTGAAGACTGGGTGTTCCGTGCCACATACAACTATGCGATGCGCTACATGCTCGAGTTGAACGGATGCTACAACGGTTCTGAGAAGTTTGGTCCCGACTATCGCTTCAAGTTCTTCCCATCAGCTTCTCTCGGTTGGACTATCACCGAGGAGCCATTCATGAAGAACATCAGGAAATATGTAGATATGTTTAAGGTGCGTGCATCCTGGGGTCGCATCGGTGATGATTCTACCGGAGGTTCTTATCTCTATACCGACCAGTATTCTTATGGTGGTAAGACCTATCTGGGTGGTGATGCCACTTATGATTCACCTTATACTATATATCGCCTTACCCGTATCGGAAACCCTAACGTGCGTTGGGAGACATCAGAGAAGCGCAACCTGGGTTTCGACTTCGGATTCCTGGGCGGACTGATTACCGGTTCGCTGGATGTATTTAGCGACAAGCGTACCGATGTGCTCTTAACCGACCGTTCCATCCCTTCTTACTATGGTATGAACTACACGGTTGCCAATGTGGGTTCGGTGGATGCCAAGGGTTACGAGTTGAGCCTGAAGGTGAACAAGGCATGGAACAAGAATCTGCGTACATGGGCAAACTTCAATATGACCCATGCTACCAACGAGATTAAGTTTGCCGATGATCCAAAGCTTCAGGCAAGTTATCTGAACAAGGCGGGTTATGCCATCGGTCAGAACCATAGTTACATTGATCATGGTTTTATCCGCAACTGGGATGATCTCTATGCCGTACCTACCTGGGGTAGCCATGATTCAGAGAAATATACGGGTGATGCCATTATTTCAGACTTCAATGGTGACGGTCAGATTACAAAAGATGACATGGCGCCTTATCAGTATACCTCTATTCCTGAGAATACCTTCAGTACTACATTGGGAGCAGAGTGGAAGGGCTTGAGCGTAACGGTACAGTTCTATGGTGTAACCAATGTTACCCGCGAGGTGAACTTCCCAACCTTTGAGCGTGAAACCCACATTGCCTTTAAGGAGGGTTCTTACTTCACGCCATCCAATCCGGGTGGAGAGTTGTCTTTGCCACGCTGGACCACAGTGGCAGACGAGGGAAATGCCGGTACCCGTTACTTCTATGACGGTGCTTTCCTGCGCTTGAAGAATGCCGAGATAGCTTATACCTTCAGGGGTGCTTGGGTGAAGCGAATGCACTTGAATTCACTCCGTGTATATCTGAATGGTGACAACCTGCTGCTCTGGACCAATATGCCTGATGACCGTGAGAATAACTTCAGCGGCAACTCGGCAAATGGTGCTTATCCAACCGTACGCAGATTTAACTTAGGTTTCGACCTGACATTTTAAATGAATCGTAAATATGAAAAAGTTTTATAAAATATATACATTGCTGTTTGCGGCAGCCCTGTCTCTCTCTTCAGTATCATGTACTGATTACCTTGACAAGGCACCGGGCAGTGATATTGCCCCAACGGAGCCATATAAGAATTATACCAACTTTCAGGGTTTCTTGGAGCAGTGCTACAACGACATCCCTGGTCTCGCATCTACATCCTGGTATCATGGCTGCTGGAACTATGGCGAGGATGAATACTGGCAGCCATCAGAGACCCGTATGCTCACTAATGCCATCGACCAGGGAAACTATTGGGCATGGGACGAGGTGCAGTATTCTCCATTCCATTCGGGTATCGACCTGGACGGCAATCATGATGTGAACCGCGATTTCAAGGGGCGCCTCTGGGGTATGTGCTGGCAGGGAATCTATGCCACCAACCTGGGCTTGGAAAATCTGGGCAACCTGGTAGATGCTACCCAGGAAGAGAAGAACCTGATTGCAGGTCAGCTCTATTTCTTCCGTGCATTCTTCCACTTCCAGATTATGCAGTATTGGGGCGGTATTCCATACATCGACTTCCTGATTCCATCTGTTGCCGTGTTCAACTATCCACGCCTCACCTATCAGGCATGTGCCGACAAGGCAGCCGAAGACTTCAAGAAGGCTGTTGAGCTGCTGCCTGTAGATTGGGATAAAACAACCGTGGGTAAGCAGAACGTGGGCAAGAACAAGTTCCGTCCTAACAAGATAGCAGCTCTCTGCTTCCTGGGCAAGAACTACTTGTGGGCAGGTTCGCCGCTGATGAATGAAGTAAGCAAGGAGAATCCTGACTTCAAGAATGTTAACGGATATAATAAGGAGTATTGCCAGAAGGCTGCTGAGGCATTCGGCGAGGCTTTGAAGATCAACAAGGAAACAGGACTTTACCAGCTGTCTTCTTATGAAAATTACATGAATATCTTCTATACCTATGATCAGGGTCAAAAGATTCCTGGTGAGAAAGAGGCTATCTTCTACGAGAATTCAAGTAACAACAACTGGATCTGGAATCAGGTGACAGACTACCGTCCTACCTGCCTTATTCAGGCTGGTATCAAGGTTTATCCTACTGCCAACTATGTGGATTACTTCGGTATGGCAAACGGTAAGCCTATCAAGGACATCACGAAGAAGGATCCCGACAGCGGCTATGATCCGGAATATCCGTTCAAGAACCGTGACCCTCGCTTCTACGACCTCTTCATCTATGATGGTGTGAAGTGTGTGAAGAGTGCAGGAAAAGATGCAGATGTGCAGTATGCTTCTCTTTATACGGGGGGAAAGTATCGTACGGCAACATCTGCCAAGGACTGCTTTACGGGATATTGCCTGAAGAAGTTCTGTGATCCATACCGTAATGATTTTGATGATAGTGGTGCACGTGCTAAGTTTATGCGCGTACTCTTGAGCATGATTCGTCTGGCAGATGTTTATCTGATGTATTCCGAGTCGGTGGCTCAGGGTTATGGCTACAAGGCATCAAGCCAGGCATTCAATCTGAGTGCCGTGGATGCCGTGAACATCGTCCGCAACCGTGCGCATGTGGATAATATTGCTGATGAGTATCTTACCAATCTGGATGGCTTTATGAGCGAGCTTCGCCGTGAGCGTGCCGTAGAGTTGGCTTTCGAGGGACACCGTTTCACTGACCTTCGCCGCTGGCTCCTGATAGACAAGGCTCCTTACACCCAGAAGATGGCTGTTTACTTCGACCGTGCAGCCGACCAGAAGGATGTTGACCGCTACGACGATCCAAAGAAAAATCACGTGCTCAACCTGAAGGAGGAGCCATTGATTACCCGTAAGTTTACTTCAAAGCATTACTGGTTCCCATTCCTGAGAAAGGATGTCAAGATGTATCCTGAGTTCTCTCAGAACCCTGGTTGGGAATAATTAAACAATTCGAGAATTTATTATGAAACATAATATATTTAATAAGAGAATGTCATTGGCGCTAGCTTCCATGCTAGTTGCCAGTGGTGTGGCAAGCGCCCAGGAAATGGCCGACACTACCAAGGTAAACGTGGCTTTCGGTCAGGTTTCCAAGGCTGACCTGATGGGCGGTGTCAGCGAGGTGAATGTCGAAGAGCTGCTGAAAAAGGACTACAGCGCCAATGCACTCAATGATCTTCAGTCGCTCATTGGTGGTTATAACGGAAATGTTTGGGGACAGGGTGCACTTGTTCTCGTAGATGGAGTTCCCCGTGAGGCTAGCACCATCAATGCCACCGAGGTGGAGAAGGTTACCGTGCTCAAGGGCGCTTCTGCCGTAGTACTCTATGGTGCCAAGGCTGCCAAGGGCGTAATCCTCATCACTACCAAGCGTGGTAAGGTGCAGCCATTGAGCATCGCCGCCACCGTCAATACGGGCATCTATACACCTAAGGCTTATCCTGAATATCTGGGTGCGGCTGAGTATATGACGCTCTATAACGAGGCGATGACCAATGATGACCCTACACAGCCGCTGAAATACTCTAAGGAGCAGATTTACAATACGGCTGCAGGTACCAATCCTTACCGCTATCCTGATATGGATTTCTACAGCAGCGACTACCTGCGCAAGTTCAACAACCGTACGGATGCTACGATGGAGGTGAAGGGCGGTAGCCAATTTGCCAGATACTATGCCAACCTGGGCATGACCTACAACAACAGTCTGGTGAAGTTTGGCGAGCATAAGAAGGACAAAGATAATTCCTTCCGCGTGCGTTCTAACATTGATGCTACCATCACCGACTGGCTGGGTGCTTACGTGAATGTAGGCATCAACATCACGGACAACTATCGCGGACGTCCTGAGGACTACTGGTCAACAGCTACCAACATGCGTCCTAACTGGTACTCCGGTCTGTTGCCAATCTCCATGATGGATGCCAACAATTCAGCCTTGCAGCAGATGATAGCAGGCTCTAAATTCCACGTGCTCGATGGCCAGTATCTGCTGGGTGGCAACAACGATAACCAGTCTACTTTCTTTGGTGATGCGCTTGCTGCCGGCTACGTGAAGAATCACTCCCGTACCTTCAACTTTGATGTGGGTGTGAAAGCCGACTTCGATCAGTGGGTCAAGGGATTGAGCTTCGAGACTGCTTTCAGCATCGACTACTGGAACAACTACTCTGAGGCTTACAAGCTCGACTATGCCGTTTATGAGCCTACCTGGGCAAATGTGAACGGACAGGACATGATTATCGACCTGAAGAAATATGGTAAGGAATCAAGCAGTACGAGCGAGTATATCGGTGCATCGAAATATTACCAGAACACCACCTTCCGTGCTCAGTTTGACTATAAGAATACCTTTGGCGGAGTTCACAACGTAAATGCCACTTTGGCTGGCTGGGGTTACTCCAAGTCGAATTCCGTGGACGAGAATCATGAGAGTTCATCTGGTGTAAAGGGTTCTTCTTACCACCGCACCACCAATGCCAACCTTGCCCTTCGAGCAGCTTACAATTATGCTCAGAAGTACTATGCAGAGTTTGGTGGTGCCCTGGTTCATTCATCCAAGCTGGCAGAGGGTCATCGCAATGCTCTTTCTCCATCAGGAACACTGGGTTGGAGAATCGGTCAGGAAAAATGGTTCAAGAATGCACTTCCTTGCTTCGACGATTTGAAGCTGAACGCTTCTTACTCTGTGCTCAACCAGGATATCGATATCTCTGATTATTATCTCTACCAGGGATACTATGAAGTGAAGGGAGGTTACTACACCTGGAACGAAGGCGGTGGCAACGGAACTCACACCACACTCTCTAAGCGTGGTAGCAACTATGGTCTCGATTTCGTGAAGCGTAAGGAATGGAGAGTAGGTCTGGAGGGTTCACTCCTCAATGGTACCGTAAGTTTCGACATGAACTATTTCCATCAGCTTACTTCGGGCTTGCTTACTGCGGGAACTGCAACCATCTATCCTGAATGGATGAAGAGTGACGGTTCTTTCATCACCTCCCTGAACTACAACGAGGATATGCGACAGGGCTTCGACTTCGCCGTAAACTTCAAGAAGAACATCGGCAAGGTGAAGGCACAGCTCGGACTCACAGGTATGGTGTTCGACTCAAAGGTTAACAAGCGTGAGGAGAAAAACGAATATAGCTACATGAACGCACAGGGTCAGGCTCTCGACGTGATGCGCGGTTATGTCTGCGAAGGCTTCTTCACACAGGAAGATGTTGACCACATGAAGGCAAACCTCGATAAGGACGATCCTAATTTTGTGCCAAACCATACCTTCGGTGAAATCAAGGCTGGTGACCTGAAGTACAAGGATATCAACGGTGACGGCAAGATTGACAGCAACGACCAGCAGGTGATGGGTAAGTATGGATGGGGTGCAACTCCTTTCTTCTATGGTGTAAACATCACCTTGAACTGGAAGCAGTTTACCCTCTTCATCGCCGGTACAGGTCAGATGGGTGCCAAGGCTTTCAAGAGCAACGACTGGATTTACAACCAGAAGAAATATACCTCTGTGGTTCGTGGACGCTGGACACCTGAGACAGCCGCTACCGCTACCTATCCACGTTTGACAGCCAAGGACAATACCAACAACTTCCGCAACTCAAACTTCTGGATTTACAGCACAGACTGCTTCAACCTCAACAAGGTGCAGCTGACCTACGATATGCCAAAAGAGTGGTTTGAGAACAAGGTAGTAAAGGGTATGAGTGTTTACGTATTGGGCGAGAGCCTTCTCACCATCAGCAAGCATCGCAAGTATATGGAAACCAGCTATGGTTCACCACAGTGCCGTTTCTACAACCTGGGCTTGAAGATGATGTTCTAAAGGCTGATGAAATCATATCTTAGATATTGAAAAATTAGACAATAAAGAATTATGAAATTAAGAAATATATTCATGATATTGGCTTCTGCGGCATTGTTGACAGCATGTGATGATGTCTTTACTCCTGCTGCAGAAAACATGAAGGACATCAACGAGATGGAGAATGATCCTACCATGGCCAGGGGCTTCGTGCTCACCGCTTACCGTAACTTGCCAAATTACGAGGTGGGCACAGGAACGGATGTAGCGACGGATGATGCCGTGACGAATGAGAAGGGAGCCAACTGGTCTAAGTATGCCACGGGCTCATGGACCGTTCAGAGTTGGGACCCTACGGGTCGCTGGAACAGCGACCTGTCTTCCATGCAGTATTTGTATATCTTCCTGAACTCAAACGTTTCGAACATCGGGTTCCTGAAGAATGTCAATGAGAACAAGCTGATGCAGCGACGCCTGACAGGTGAGGCATACGGACTTCTGGCTACCCATGCCTATTATCTGCTTCGTGCCCATGCCGGATTTGACAATGAAGGAAAGTTGCTCGGCACACAGCTCTTTGACGGATTTGTAGGAACGGATGCTGATTTCAACCAGCCTCGCAAGACATTCCAGGAGCATGTAGATTTCATCCTGGCGAACATCGAGAAGGCTGACAAGCTGCTGCCTATGGATTATGAGCCAGTGACAAGTGACGACAAGGTGCCAGCCAAGTATGACGATATCCTGAATGTGCCTGAGGTGGCATCTGTCAAGGATGGCAAGATGGGTATATATAATAAGGTGATGGGCGAGAATGCACGCCAGCTGATCAACGGACTGATTCTGCGTGCCATCAAGGCTCGTACCTTGCTGCTTGCTGCAAGCCCTGCCTTCCAGGATCCTGCCCAGAACAATGTAACCTGGGCACAGGCTGCTGATGCAGCTGCCGAGGTGGTTGACTATGTAGGCGGTCCATCAGGTTTGCCTTCTACAGGTCTTACCTACTACGACAACGATGCAGAGATGAAAGCCTTGCAGACTGGTTCCAATCCTCCTGAAATCATCTGGCGCAGTACCAAGAATGCAGAAGAGATTGATGACGAGAAGAACAATTTCCCTCCATCACTCTACGGAAGCGGCAGAACCAATCCTACCCAGAATCTGGTAGATGCCTTCCCTGATGCCAAGGGTTATCCTATCACCGATGCACGCAGTGAATATGATAAGAGTAATCCATACGCCAACCGTGACCCTCGTCTGGCTAAATACATTATCTATAATGGAGCCACAGCGGGCGTTGATAACAAGGTAATCAAGACGGGTAGCTCTTCTGGCGATGACGGTATCGGCCGCCGTGATGCTTCTACCCGCACCGGTTACTATATGAAGAAGATGTTGCGCATGACTGCCAACTGCAATCCTAGCAACACATCTAAGGTAACCAAGTATAGCTGCAAGGCACGTTTCACCGAGTTCTTCCTCGACTATGCTGAGGCTGCCAATGAGGCTTGGGGTCCTAAGAACCCTGGCACACATGCTTACTCAGCATACGATGTGATCAAGGCAATCCGCCACCGTGCAGGTTTGACAGACGACACTTATCTCGACGAGTGTGCCGGCAACCAGGCTAAGATGCGTGAGCTGATTCGCAACGAGCGCCGCCTGGAGCTTTGCTTCGAGGGATTCCGCTTCTGGGATTTGCGTCGCTGGAACCAGTTGGACAAGTTGACATCTGTTCAGGGCATCGATTGGAACAACGATACGTTTACCATCTTGCCAAATGTAGAAGAGCGCCATTTCGATAGCTATATGAACTATGGTTATATTCCATATTCAGAAGCTTTGAAGTACTCTAATCTCCATCAGAACAAGGGATGGAAATAAACCAGTTAAAAATGATAATGAAAATGAAAAGTTTTAAGTTATTGAATACAATAGGCATTGCTGCCATGACTTTGTTGATGGCCGCTTCCTGCGAGAGCGGTGACAAGGAATTTGGATATGACGGAGAAACTACTGTCTATTTTGCCAATGCTGGTTATGTGCGCACCGTGGAGCTGGGTGAGGATCAGGAAGCTGACCTTACCGACGATAACAACCACATCATCAACATCAAGGCATATTGTGCAGGTGGCTATGGCAACAATAATAACGTTACCGTGGACTATATTTCTGATGCCAGTCTTTGTGATGGCTATAAAATCAATGGCGCTGCCATCCAGGTGATGCCATCCAGTTACTATCAGATAGAGAACCCTAACCAGTTTGTCATTGCCAAGGGACAGCAGATGGGAGGCGTAAGAGTGAAGCTTACTGATGCGTTCTTCAACGATGACAAGAGCTATGAGCAGGGCTATGTAATTCCGGTGAAGCTGACAGGTGCCCAGGGTGTTGACAAGGTGCTGGAGTCGAAGAATACTACATTCTGCCTTGTGAAGTTCGTCAATCCTTGGACTGCCACTTATCTTCGCCAGGGTAAGGATGTGATCAACGGTAAGGAATCTCACCGTGCTTATCCATATATTGAGAAGGCTGAGGTAATCAAGGTGGTGACCAAAGGCTTGTACAAGGCACAGATGACTGTGGCTGTGAAGGATGCAAGTGGTATAGACCATCAGGTGAACGTGCTGATGACCTTCAACGGTGATGACTGCACCATCTCTTCCGGTAGTGACGGAGTTCAGGTTTCGGGTAGTGGTAAGTTTGTCAAGAACGACCAGCTCTTGGGCGAGTTTAAGCGCAACACGCTCTATTTGAACTACAATATCAAGAGCGATGCCTTGGGTACGGTTGAAACCACAGATACCATGGTGGTCCGCAATCGTGGCATTGGTTTCCAGACTTTCACTCCTGAAAAGTAAGAACATTTTTAATTTGATATCAGAATTATGAAAAAAATACATAATATCCTCTTGGCCAGTGCAGCAGCAACCTTGCTGCTCACTGGTTGTGTGGAGGACTTCGATACAAGCTATGCTGCAGGCGAAAAGCCTGAGAACGTAGCGATGGACGACCTTACCAGAGGTTATGAAGTCCTGAAGAACTATACAGGCATGAAGTTGGGAGCAAACTTGACCATTGCAGATTTGAAAGCTGCCAATACTAGCTTTAGTACCGTTTTGGCGAACTTCAATGAAGTGAATATCGCAGATGGCTTCTCTCATGCTGCTGTGGTTGCTGATGATGGTACGGTCAGTGCCGATGCATCAAAAGATGCAGTTGATGCTGCTATTGCCGCAGGACTCGCTCCTACAGCTTCCCTTTTTGCACCTAACGCATGGAACATGACTGTGATGAAGGAGGCTACCAAGGATACTTGGGTAGATGGTGAGAATGTGGATCTCCATCAGAAGTATGATTTCGAAAGCAGTGCCATCGGTGATGTCTTCGGAACAGACAAGGATTCCAAAGTGGCAAAGGATCCAAAAGGAAAGAACGGAAAGTCGCTATGCATCAAGAAGGCAGCCAAGTTCATCGAGTTTCCTGTGAATCTGCCTGAGGGTGCTTCCCTGTCAACAATCAAAACCATCTCCTTCGATTATTATTCTTCAAATGTCAAGAAGGATGTGGTTATCAGAGTAAAGGTGGGTGACAAAACCCTGCAGTTGAGAAACTTCGGTATTCCTACCAAGGCAAAGACTTGGGAAACATTCAAGGTGGATTTGTCAAAGGTTAACCTCACAGAAACATTTGATGCAGATGCTCTGAAATCTTCCAACATTACTCTGGTAATTGGTCAGGCAGCTGTACCTCAGCAGGTTTACGTTGACAATATTGATGTTTACTCTCCATATCAGAAGCCGGGTCATTTCGACCCTCGTCCAGCAGACGAGAAGGCTGCTGATGTAAAGAAGGCTATGTTTGCTTACGTTGATTCCGTTATGCAGAACTATGGAGACAAGGTGCAGGCATGGAATGTGGCTTCCAACCTGATAGAAGATCTCTTCTATACCTTGAAGTCTTCTGAGAACATGGTAGCTGATGGTGAGTTCTATCCTAACGACTACATGGATGAGAACTGGGTGGCTGATGTATGCAAGGAAATCCATTCAAAGAAGGCTGATGCCAAACTGTTCTACAGTGAAGAAAATCTGCTGGCTAATGCCGAGAAGACCGAGGCTGCCATTAACTATATCAATCAGTGGAATGAAGCAGGTGCAAAGATTGAAGGCATCGATGCGAAGCTCGACGTGCCATACAACAGCAGTTCTTTGGCAGAAACTAAGGCGAATATCGACATTCTTCTTGCTAAGTTGAAAGCTTCAGGCTTGCAGGTACGTCTTTCAGATATGAATGTATATCTGGCTGATGCTGGTGGAACTGTAGCCGATCAGAGCAAGGCTACATTCGAGGATTACAAGGGAATGGCTGAACTCTATGCCTATATTCTGAACAAGGCACAGGATGTGTTGGGCGACAAACTCTATGGGGTATCTTTCTCTACTATCAATCAGGGTGCTACGGGTGTAGGATTGTGGAATCATTTCAATCGCCTACCTACTTACGTGGGTGTGGTTAATGGACTTCAGAAAACAGAAATAAAATGGTAAGAAGATTATTTATATTTATTTTTGGGATACTGACATTCGCAGTGGCGCAGGCTCATGACGGGCCTGCCCTGCGAAGAGTTATCTCGCCATCCCAGCCGGTATGGATTATCCACATCGACACCTGGAATTCTCCGAATCCGCAGGCCATCATCAATATGGTACCTGAAGACATCAAGCCTTACGTGGTGTTCAACCTCTCGCTCTCTGCTACGGAGAGTATCTGTGCGGATGGTAAGAAGGTGGTGGATTCATGGATGAAGGTATGTGCAGAGAACCGCGTCTGGACCATGATCCAGCCTGCCAGTGGCGGATGCAGCGCTTTTGATGACGATGACCTGGAACTCTATGAGAGCTACTACAAGAACTATCCTAACTTTCTGGGATGGAACTATGCCGAGCAGTTCTGGGGATTTGATGAGGATCGTAAGCGCGAGAACGGAACCATTCATACGCCATCTTTCCTGAAGCGACTGGAGCTCTTCACCCATCTCATGAAGTTTGCTCATCAGTATGGCGGCTACCTTTGTGTGAGCTTTACGCAGGCATGCTATTCTGCCAATATGATGCCTGTGGCATACATGAAGCGTAATGCCGAGATGAACCGACTGCTTTCTACAGACAAGGAACATTTCATCTGCTGCGAGAAGTACACCATGAAGAATGGTTTCTATGATATCGAGAGCAACTGTCTGGGTGCTTATCTGGGTGGATATGCCGGCCAGTATGGTATTCGTTTCGATATCTGCGGCTGGATGGAAGAACAAGATAAACTGGATGAGAATGGCAATGCCATCAAGGACCCTTCGGATGCTTCAAAATTTCTGAAGGAGTATTACAATGATTTCCCTAAGGCTTGTGGTGCCATTCCTATCTTGGAGCATGTGGCATTGACAGGTGAGACGGTGATTGACGGTCCTGAGTTGGTGACGACTGATAACCTGCGTGAGATTGCGACTTCCAAGACTGCCGATGGCTATACCCGTCGCAACTGGGCTTGGTTCAATCACTTTAAAAATATCAACATCGATATGTTCCGTAAGATTCTGGATGGAACCATCAGAATTCCATCTCGCAGCGAGGTGATTGAGCGTACCAAGATTTGCGTGAAGAATGATATCAAGCCAAAGAATATCTATTCCAGCCAGAACGAGATGGAACCATACGTTTCGCCTAGCGGACTGTATGATGGCCTCTATCGGAGCGAGCAGGATGACAATGGCACACAATGGCCTAACTCCACCTTGAACAACAAATGGTGGTTGAAGGTTTCAGGACGTTATCCTGCCATCCCTGTGGTGTATGATCTCATCGACGAAGAAGCCAAGAAACTGCAGGTGGCTATCAAGAGCAGCGAGTATGCCAGCAACCCTACTTGGAGTAACGTGACCAGCAAGAAGGCTTATATGAACAAGCTCTTCAAGCAGGAATATACGGGTGATATCTATGCTTCGCGTCTGGAGAATACCTGGGTTTGCTACAACCCTTATCAGTATAATGAGGAGCATGTTCAGTTGGCTGCAGAAAATCGTGGTATGAAATATATCCGTAAGTACTGGGTAAACAATGGACGCAGTGCCAAGGGTACATTGAAACCTGCCTACAATACCTGTAGCCAGATTAAGATGAACCTCGCTCCATATTCTTTGGTTCACATGCGTGAGTATTCAGACAAGTTGAGTCTCTACATGCAGAACTACCGTATCAAGGATGGACTCCGCTATGGTGTGGGTGATGGTAGATTGCAGGATGACAAGAATCTCCCTGAATATGCCCAGCAGACTGATACCATCATTGTAGTGGGAGCCAGTGCTCAGCCTACTATCTCGTGGAAGGATAATTCAGAGCATTCAGCAAGTACTGTTACCACAGAATGGAAGAGTGGTCAGTTTACGGTTTATGTAAAGCATAATGGTCCGTTGGAGTTGACCATCGATAACTGTAAGGGCACTAAGACTACAGGAAAGTTGAAGGATTCTGATGTGACTGCCGCTGTCATTGAAATTCCTGCCATGCCAGAGGCGTATGAGGGAGAGATGCAGTATGAGTTTGAAAACTTCGATTACAAGAATGTGGGTGGTTGCTATGGCAACGCTTGGAACAACGGTTTCCGTGGATACTATGGTCAGGGCTGCTTGAACCTGGGTACCCAGAAGGGTGCTTCCGTTCGTGGCTACATTCCTGTTACCAAGCCAGGTAATTACAAGGTGGCTATCCGTTATCAGGCTTCTGCAGGTGATGCCGTTGTCAAGGTTATCTGCGGCAATCAGGCCAAGCAGGTTACACTGCCAAAGAATGCTTCTTCCAACAAGGAATGGTCGGAAGTGGAGTTTGACATGGACATCGCTGATGTCAAGGGAAATATGACGGTTAACTATGTGAGCGGAAAGAGAGCTGTGCTCGATTGCGTCCGCTTGAACTACAAGGGTGCCTTGACGGGTATCGCCGGTGTAACCACTGATGCCGACCAGGTAGACCATGTAGAGTATTACGACTTGCAGGGCATGCGCTTATCTGCAGCCAAGCAGGGTATCAGTATCAAGAAAGTTTATCTTCGTAGCGGTAAGACCTATACGGAGAAGATTTATAAATAACTAGTTATTAATAACAATTTTAATTTTTTACGATTATGAACACAACAATTAAGAGTTTAGCAATGGTTGCCATTGCATTGTTCGCTGGTTTCGGTTCTGCTTCTGCACAGGAAGAGAGTACAGATGAGGGTGTTGAATTGACTAAGGACATGTACCACGTATGGGATGGTGTCACAAAAGATGCAATGCCAACTGAAGATCATGTTTATGTGGACTGGAATGTGGGTGCAGCGGAGCCAGTTAGTGGAGTTATTTGTGGTGATGGCAATGTTACGGAAACATTGTATGCCGACTTGTCTGCCTATCATTACATGGTAGTTTATGGTGAAGGTGTCAATCCTCGTTTCATGTTCAACCGTACCGTTAAGGGAGGTCAGCAGGCTGATGGTGGTATGATTGCCATAGAGAACAGAGCTTTTGATGAAAATACAAATGCTATTGTTATTGATTTGAAGAAAGATTTGGTTCGCACTGTTCCTGGCGAAGAGCCTACAATTGATGATTTTGCTCACTTGGTTACTATCAAGTCTGGATGGGGCGGTCCTTGCCTTATTTCTACTATCATGCTTTACAATGTTCTTCCAGCGGAACTCGGAGGTGATGCTACTGGCATCAAGAACGTTCATGTAGCTGGTGATGCAGCTGTAGCAACATTCAACGCTGCTGGTGCTAAGGTTGCAGCTAACGCCAAGGGTCTTGTTATCAAGAAGTACCAGAGTGGTAAGGTTGTTAAGGTAATGAATAAGTAATGGCAGAATTTCTACTCCTTTTGTGTAACTAGGGAGTAGTCCCTAGTTCAGATGTTCGGCAAGGTATTTGTTGAATCCAGCAGATACTTTGCCGATTTTTTTTGTGTCATAACAACAGACAATTATAACAACAGATAATCGTATAACTGATAATTATAACTTAAAATGAAAAGAACAACTTTCTTGCTGTGCTTGCTTTTTACCTTGTGCATGCAAGTGGTAGCTGCCGATCATACCTATACGCAGAAGGCAGTGAAGCAGACAGTAAAAGTGGGTACTGCTACACGAGAGATGCTGGTGTATGTGCCTGCCGATTTGCCCGAGAAGGCTCCAATGGTCATCTCCATGCATGGATTCAGCCAAAATCCTGATTATCAGATGGGGCAGACCCATTGGAACGAGGTGGCGGACACGGCTAAGATCTTGGTGGTTTATCCTCAGGGAAACAATAATTCCTGGGACATCTCAGGCTCTGGCGATGTCAAGTTTATAGAAACCATCATGAAGACGATGCAGAAGAAATATAAGGTAGACAAGAATCGCATCTATATCTCTGGCTTCTCCATGGGCGGAATGATGACTTATCATTGTATGACCAAATTGGGAACTGTAGTTGCAGCCTTTGGTCCTGTGAGTGGTATCCCTGTCGATTATCGTGAGCCTGTGGCTCCACGCCATGTGCCTATTATGCACATCCATGGCACGGGAGATGATGTCGTGAAATGGGGAGGCGATCCTAACCATGCTGCTGGAGGCTATGGCAGAATAGATGATTATGTGAAGAAGTGGGCTACTTATGAAGGTTGTGATGTGGATAATCCGGAGGTGATTCGCCCTTATCCTGCATCCATGAGTTATGCTGCTGCCACTCGTACTCGCTATATTAATAAGGTGGATGGTACGGAGGTTACGCTCATCGCCATTGATGGTAAGGGACATTGGCACTCTGACGATCCTAATGCAGTCTATTCTACCCGCGAGCTTTGGAACTTCTTCAAGCAGTATAAGCTCGATCTTCCTGATAATGAAGATTCTAGCGAGGCTAAGGGTGAGGTGTTGTTCTCTGACAATTGGGAAGACGAGGTCATCAACGTAGGTGAAGGCGTGCCTGCTGGGTGGAAGCGCATCAATAGCATGAATGATGGGAGCCGCAGCGATGAGAAAGCGAACGGCGCTGCCAATACGGGTGGTGCTCGTATCAAGGATTTCGTGGCTGGTGGTGATTTCAATACAGGATTCTATCTCAGTGCCCGTGATTTCGACCAGTGCAAACTCTCTTATGGCTTGTATGATGGGCATCGTCTGCACTTGATTCCTGGCAAATACCAGCTTTCTTTCAATTCTTCTTATTGGAATGATGGTTCCGAGAATGGTGCCGTCGCTTACGATGCAGGCATCGTCGGCATTGGCGACAATAAATCAGTCTTGTTGGAACAGAACCTGGACTCGGAAGGCAACTTGAAGGAAAATTCCAACCAGGTGGTGAAAGGCTCTCTGGCTCACTTCTTGAACTTCACGATAGAGAAAGAAGGTGACTATGAACTTTATTTCTCCATGTCTTCTGGTTGGGCTGCCGTTATCCTTGGCAATGTGAAGATAAGAAAGGCGGATACCGGTACGGGTATCACTGATTGTACAACCGATGCCTTCGGAAAAGGTGTTGTCACGACTTATAATCTGGCGGGTCAGCGCATCAGTGGTCAGACTAAGGGCTTGGTTATAGAGCAGATTCAGTTTGCCAATGGTAAGAAGGTTTCCAGAAAGGTAATCAAAAAATAGTAAACTGGGTAATAGTTGGTGCATAACAGTTGGTCACCGCATGCACAACAGCTGTTGTGCATGCGCATATCAGCTGTTATGCAAGCGCACAACAGCTGTTGTGCGACCGGAGATACTGATTGTCTCAACAACATATCCTATCTCTTCCAACGACATATCCTGTCTCTTCCAACGACAAGAAGAGGGTGAATCATAAACTTATGACGCATCCTCTTTTTGAGTATATCGTATAATAAACTTTATCTCTTGTAACTTTTGAGTAAAAAAACAGGTAAAGAATGCAAATTCTTGGGCTTTCTTTCTTTTTTCTAGCAAAAATTATATAATTTTGCATCATTCATCATGTAAATAACAATTATATATATTCAATCATAAACCTATGAAGCGTTTTTTACTTTTTGGAGTTCTTTGTCTCGTGCAAATGTTGGCAACCTTTTCTTATGCCAACTCTGGACGACTTTATACATCAAACGACCTGTCGAGTAGCCTGATTCGATGTATCATACAAGATAAGTATGGTTTCATTTGGGTGGGTACCAATTATGGATTGAACCGTTTTGACGGCTATAATTTCAGTACCTATCTTTGCAATCCTGCTGATATCACCACCATCCAGGATAATGAAATCGTAAAGCTCCATCCTTACAGCAAAGAGTTCCTCTTTGTGGCAACAAATCGTGGACTCTATAAATATTCCTATCTTACCAATAGTTTCCAGCATATCGTATTGGAAAAGAAAGATGAGAAGATAAGAGTAAGTTCTCTTATTGAGGATGGAAAGCATAATCTCCTGATAGGTACATCCGGGTATGGTGCCTATAGGTTGGATATGACTACAGGTAAAGTTACTCGCCTTTCAAGGAAATCTGCAAATTCAGTGGATAATTTCTTTGCTATGCTGTTCTTCGATGCTGAGGGATATCTGTGGCAGGCTAATCATACAAAGGTGTTGAGAAAATATAAATACGATGGCAAGTCTATCAAACTGGTAAGTGTATATGAACCTAAAGAACTGTTTGGCATCCGTAAATTATATGCCACAGACAAGAAGGGGTTCTTTGTGGCGCATACGGGCGGCATTATGCGCTATGATTATGCCTCGCATCGTTTCTCACGCTACGATTTCGATTTTTCAGCTCATCAGGGGGCAGGATTTATCAGCGCTGTTACCTTGGATAAGTATGGCAATTTATGGTTGGGTACTTCGGGAGATGGAACTTTCAAGATACCGCATGGAAGCAGAAAGGCTTATCGGGTGGAGTTGAATAATCAATCGTTTATCTTTGATAATGCGCATATCAGCGATTTGCTGATAGATAGAGATGGTAATCAGTGGTATGGATGCTATATGAAAGGACTTTTCTTGTCGAATAATGATAAGAATGTGTTCCATCCGGTTTCTTTGGATGAATTGGGGGCTGGTATGGAAACCATTTCGTCTGTAGTGGGAGTTGCTGACGGATTGATGCTTTTTGTGGTCAAAAATCATGGGTTGTATCTCTTGGATGAGAAGACGGGCAATACCAAGCTACTACAAAGTCCTGCAGGACCAATCAAAGTGTACTCGGATTTTCGGAAGAAAGTTTATGTATATGGCCGTGATGGCATTTATGAGTATGATTGGAAGCATCAGACTTACCGGTTGTTGCTGCCAGCCAATGGACTTTCTCTAGATGGTATGCAGGTAGATGCTGCTGGTAATATTTATTTTACGAGCCCGGGCAACGGACTTTATGTATGGAATAGAAAGAGTGGCAAGATGACGCAATATCTGATGGATGATAAGCGTCCACACAAAACCATTTGCAATAACTGGATATCGGAGATCAGGTTAGATTCCCGGGGATGGCTCTGGTGTGCTACAACCAATGGTGTGTCGTGCATGGATACCAAAACCGGATATTTTGATGTCATTCTTTCTCGGCCTTTGTTAGAGGGTAAAACGTGCTATTCTACATTAGAACTGTCGGATGGTAAGATTGCTATTGCCACAGAGATGGGGCTTTATCTCTATGACAGGAAAAATCAGCAGACTACCCCTTGGCCTCATTCCGAGAGTATTAGCGGATTGAGAATTTATTCGCTGAAGAAGGATGCCTGGGGAAACCTATGGATGAGTACTGCGCAGGGTATCTGGTGTTATTCTAGTAAAGCTAAGTTGTTTTTCTCTTTTGAAAAGGGTAACGGACTCTTGACCAAGGAATATCTGGCAGGAGTAGCAGGTTCTACACCGGATGGGGTTATCTGTTATGGAAACTCCGAAGGATTGACTTATTTTAGGCCTTCTGAGGTAAAGGATTATAATGAGAAAATGTCTGCCATTTATCTGTCGGAGGTGTTGCTTGATGGAAAGATGGCTCCCTTTATCGGAGATAATCTGAGTGTTCCGTCTGATTTCAAGTCGATAGTGCTCAATTTTTCCCTGCTTGATTATCAGAGCGTGGGCAACATCGTGTTTCAGTATCGCATCAACGGCGGCAAATGGATCAGCAATGCGGCTGGCGACAATAGCTTCAACTTCACAGGTTTGTCGTATGGACATTATCGTATAGAAGTGCGTACCTATTGCAACGGCAAGTACTCTATATATAATAAGGTGATAAAACTGAACGTGTTGGCACCTTGGTATCTCACAGTTTGGGCTAAGCTTATCTATCTGATCCTGGTTCTCGGCTTTATGGCTGCTGTCATCTTTATCTATCTGCACAAGAAAAAAAGAGATCTTGAAGAGGCTAAGATGCAGTTCCTCATCAATGCCACCCACGATATCCGTTCGCCGCTTACTCTGATTATGGAGCCTCTGAAGAAATTGAAGGAGCGATTGGGAAATGCTGAGGAGTATCATGAAGATATTGATACCATGGACCGAAACGCACAGCGTCTGCTCACCCTGGTGAATCAGATTCTCGACAAGCGACGCCTGGACAAGCATCAGATGAACCTTTCGTGCAGGGAAACCAACCTGGTGGAGTTTTCGAGGGGATTGGTTTCACTCTTCACTTACAATGCCAATCTGCGTGGTATTCAGATAAAGCTGGAGATGCCAGAGACGCCTGTGAATGCATGGATAGATCGTAATAAACTGGATAAGGCGATAGCCAATCTGCTGTCTAATGCCTTTAAATATACGCCTAATGGCGGCGAAATCATCTTCCGCATTGAGAAGCAGGATAAGAAGGTGCTCCTGTATGTGATTGATAGCGGCAAGGGATTGGGAAAGAACGATGATGCCAAAACCCTGTTTGAACGCTTCTATCAGGGAAAGAATTCTGCTGATATGCATCTGGGAGGTTCGGGCATCGGCTTGAATCTATGCCGATCCATTGTAAGGCTTCATGGAGGTGATGTATATGCGCATAATCGTGAAGACGGGAAGAGCGGTGCCTGTTTCATCATAGAATTGCCTTTGGGTAAAGAGCATCTCAAGAATAATCAGATTTATTCGGACAACAGGGATACCAAAAAGAAACAGCAGCGAGGTGCGGCTAGCAGAAACAGTAAAATCCTGCTAGTGGATGATGATATCGAAATCTGCCGTTATCTCAAGTCGGAACTGAGTGACTGGTATCGCTTTGTAATCTGCAACAATGGCAAGGAGGCGCTGAAGCAGCTGCTTTCTGGTGATTTCGACTTGGTGGTAAGCGATGTGGTGATGCCGGAGATGGATGGTATCACGCTGCTTAGAAATATCAAGGGCAATGCCAATATCAGCCACGTGCCAGTAATCATGCTTACTTCCAAATCGGAAATCAGCGATAGGCTAGAGGGTATTAAGCTAGGAGCTGATGCTTATCTGGCAAAACCATTCAGTCTGGAGGAACTTCATCTCACGATAGACAATCTCATCGACAATGTACGTCGCCTGAAGGGTAAGTTCACTGGAGCTCTGAAGCAGGATGACAAGGTGGAGAAGGTAGAGGTGAAAGGCTACGATGAGGAGCTGATGGAGCGTATCATGAAGGTAGTGAACGAGAACTTGAGCGATTCTGACTTCAATGTAGAGAAGATGTGTGATGAGGTGGGCGTAAGCCGTACTCAGCTGCATCGTAAGTTGAAGGAAATGACCGGTGTTCCTACTAGCGAGTTCTTGAGAAACATCCGTCTCAATGAGGCTGCCCGATTGATAAGAGAGCATAAAATCAACATTACGCAGGTTTCATATATGGTGGGATTTGCCAATAACAGTCATTTCTCCACTGCATTTAAGAAATATTTCGGTATGTCGCCTACAGAATATGCGGCAAGATACTCTGAGTAAAGTTTTTGAAACACTAAAATAAGTCATTATGATTGTTTATTCGTAATTTTGCAGCGTTAAACGAATAAATAATCATAATGATGAATACAACGAAAATCTTGGCTTTCAGAAAGCCGTTACTGATGATCGCTCTGCTGAGCATTGCGCCTGCCTTGGGTGTTGTGGCGCAAGATAAACTTTATAAGGATGAGTTCCCGCTGGGCGACATCACCCTTCTTGACGGACCATTGAAGCATGCTCGCGACTTGAACGTGCAGGTGCTCCTGAAATATGATTGCGACCGCATGCTGGCCCCTTACCGCAAGGAGGCTGGCTTGCAGCCTCGTAAACCTTCTTATCCCAACTGGGATGGACTGGACGGACATGTGGGCGGACATTATCTGTCGGCTCTTGCCATCAATGCGGCCACAGGTAATGAGGAGTGCCGCAAGCGCATGGAATATATGATATCCGAACTCCAGCTGGTGCTTGATGCCAACAATCAGCGCCATGACGCCTGGTGTCATAACTATATAGGTGGTGTTCCGAATAGTGCCAAGATGTGGACGGCTTTCAGTAAAGGAGATTTCGGACCTTACTTCGGAACATGGGCACCTTTCTATAACATTCATAAGATGTATGCAGGACTTCGTGATGCATGGGTCTATTGTGGAAATGAACAGGCAAAGAATCTGTTTCTGAAGTTCTGCGATTGGGCTGTGGACATAACGCATGATTTGAGCGACGGACAGATGGAGAAAATGTTAGGCAATGAGCATGGAGGCATGAACGAAGTGCTTGCTGATGCATACGCTATTACCGGAGAGCAGAAATATCTGAATTGTGCTCGCCGATTCTCTCACAAGCTGTTGCTGGTGCCAATGGAAGAAGGCAAGGATTGTCTAGACAATATGCATGCCAATACACAGATTCCGAAGGTTATCGGATATCAGCGCATCGCTGAGTTGGCTCATGATGTGCAATATCACAATGCCAGCGAGTATTTCTGGGAAATTGTGACACGTCAGCGTTCGCTGGCTTTGGGAGGAAACAGTCGACGTGAGCATTTTCCTACTAAGGAAACATGCATAGACTATATCAACGACATCGATGGTCCGGAGTCTTGCAATACCTATAATATGTTGAAACTGACAGAGGACTTGAATCGAGTGAAACCTGATGGAATGTATGGTGACTTTTATGAGACTGCGATGTTCAACCATATCCTCTCTGCCCAGCATCCGCAACATGGTGGCTATGTCTATTTCACTTCTGCCCGTCCTCGTCATTACCGCAATTATTCTGCTCCTAATAAGGCAATGTGGTGTTGTGTGGGAACAGGTATGGAAAATCACGGAAAGTACGGACAGTTTGTCTGGACGCACGATAAGGGTGTGAAGGCGGAGGATGATGCGCTCTATGTGAATCTCTTCGTGGCTTCCGAATTGAATTGGAAGGATCGAAAAATGATTCTTCGCCAGCAGACTGCCTTTCCTTATGCAGAAACATCTGTCATAGAAGTAACCAAGGGTAAAGGGACTTTTATCCTGAAAGTTCGCAAGCCATCCTGGTGTGACAACTTCACCGTGACAGGTGTTGGCTTCGATATCAACAGTTATGAGGAGAATGGTTTTGTTTGTATCAAAAGAAAATGGAAGAAAGGAGATAAGTTAAAAATCTCTATGCCTATGCACGCTTCCATCAAACCGATGGTCAATGTGCCTCAGTATGTGGCAATCATGTATGGTCCTATCCTGCTCGGCATGAAGACTGGAACGGAGGATATGCGTTCGCTCATAGCAGATGACAGTCGTTTCGGACAGTATGCCGGTGGAAAAAAGTTGCCTCTAAACAAGGCTCCAATCCTTTTGCCAAAACATCTCAGCGATATTGCGAAGGACTTGAAGCCTATTTCTGGCAAGCCATTACACTTTAAACTTGGTACCCATATGGAGAATGCCATCGAAGGTGAATTACAGCCTTTCTTCGAGATTCATGATTCTCGCTACATGATGTATTGGTTGGCTCTGGGTGAGAATGAATATAGGAATTATATGCAGAAGTTGGCTGCAGAGGAGAGGGAAAGTCAGGAATTGGAGGCTCGAACTGTGGATAAGGTAAGTCCGGGAGAGCAGCAGCCTGAGACTGACCATCGCATGGAGGCTGATGCTACTGAGCATGGCAATACAGAAGGTGTCTTCTTCCGCGATGCGAAGGATGGACATTTCTTCAGCTATCTGATGCAGACTAAAGGAGAGAGTAATCTTAGTCTCCAACTTAAGTTCTGGGGGCAGGATGAGTGGCGCACTAGTGAGTTTGATATCTACATTGACAATCAACTTCTGACAAGTGTAAACAACAGTCATCGTTGGCGCACCACCCAGTTTAAGACCGTTGATTATGCCATTCCTTCTGAGTTTGTTAAGGGCAAGGAGGAAGTAAGAGTGAAGTTTGTGGCCCATAAGGGAAAACAGGTTGGTCAGATTTATGGAGTTCGACTTGTGAAGAATTAATTGATAAGGAACGTTTATATCAGAAAAGCTGATTTCGCATGTTACGAGGTCAGCTTTTCTGTTTTAGACATCCATCCAAGGGTATCTATATCCATCGGGGAAAAAAGGTGGCTTTGTGGCTGTCATCACATAATCGTTTTATCATATTTTTATTGATGTGGAAATGTATGCCAAAGTGTTTGGAACATGGAGAAAAGTTGTTCTTGGAGCAAAGTTGTACCTTTGCATCAGAAAAGAAAGAGAATAGGTGGGGCACCTGCAAAAGTGTGTGGATGTGATATACTAAAATTTATCCCCTTCTTCTCTATTTTTCATAATTTCTCTATTTACAATAAAATTACAGTATGAAATTTCAAATGAAAATCAACTTTCCATGGTCAAGGCCTCTCTTGGCCTGTTGTTTTGTGATGTTTGCCCTCACTGCAATGGCTGATTCCTTTATCAGCTTCCGACAGCAAGGGGGAGCATTTCCTATTTCCACCGCCTCTCAGATGTCTGGTATCTGCATGGATGCTCACGAAAAACAAGGTGTGAAAAGAGCAGCGGAAGACCTGCGTAAGGATATCTATACCGTGTCGGGTCGTTCACCCAGAGTGTGCTGCCAGGGCGAGGATGTGGTGCGTTATCCCATCCTCATTGGTACATACGGAGTGAGTGAAGCTATTACTCGCCTTGCCAAGAAAGGCATCTTGCCAGAGCGTTCGCTCAAGGGCAAGTGGGAGAGCTTTGTCATCAAGACCATTGATCATCCTGCCAAGGGCATGGAGCGTGCCTTGGTGGTGGCAGGTAGCGATATGCGTGGCACCATCTATGGCATTTACGAGATTTCCCGACAGATGGGGGTGTCGCCTTGGTATTGGTGGGCGGATGCGCCGATAGCCAGGCATGAGGAAGTCTTTGCCAAGCCATGCTCCGTGGAGAGTGGAGAGCCGAAGGTGAAATATCGTGGTTTCTTCATCAATGATGAGTTCCCTTGTATGACCACCTGGGCTAGAAATAAGTTTGGGGGCATGAACGGCCAGATGTATGCCCATGTCTTCGAACTCCTTCTTCGCCTCAAGGCAAACTGCCTCTGGCCTGCCATGTGGGGCTCGTTCAAGGAATACAAGCCTTTGGTACCTATCCTGAAGGATGAGAACGGACTGTATGAGGGCAACTGCTTCAATGAGGATGATCAGGAGAATGCCCGACTGGCTGATGAGTATGGCATCGTGATGGGTACCTCGCATCATGAGCCGATGCAACGCTCGCAGCAAGAGTGGATTCGACATAAGAAGAACTATGGCAACGGTGAATGGAACTGGTTGACCAACAAGAATGCCATCAAACGTTTCTTCCGAGAGGGAATCGAGAATAGCAAGGGTTACGACAAGCTCGTGACCATCGGTATGAGAGGTGACGAAGACCGTCCGATGACCGATGCAGGTAGTAGAGAGGCTAACTTCCGGCTGATGGAACAAATCATTTCGGAACAGCGAAAAATCATAGCTGATGTCACCAGGAAACCAGCCTCCGAGACCCCACAGGTCTGGACACTCTACAGTGAGGTGCTCGATTATTATGACCAGGGACTCAAGGTGCCCGATGATGTCATCGTGATGCTTTGCGATGACAACTTCGGTCATGTGCGCCGACTTCCTGATAGAAAGAAAAATTTCCACAAGGGCGGCTATGGTATGTATTATCATGTAGGCTATTATGGTGCGCCGAGAGCCAGCAAGTGGCTCACCATGTCGCATATCGCCGAGATGTGGGAGCAGTTGCAAGCCACTTATCAACATGGTGTGGATAAACTCTGGATGCTCAATGTCGGTGATATCAAGCCCCATGAGTTTGCCATCGACTTTTTTATGAACATGGCATGGAATCCCGATGCCTTCGATGCCAGCAACCTGGAGCAATATGCACAGGGATTCTGTGCCCAGCAGTTTGGTGATAAAGAGGCGAAAGAGGCTGCTCGTCTCTTGATGAGTTATGGAAGATATGCGTCTAGGGTGCAAGCCGAATTGCTGGATGACAAGACATACAATTTGCAGATGGGAGAGTTTAAGGGCGTACGGGATGAATTCCTGGCCTTGGAGGCACGAGCCCTGCGTCAGTATATCACCCTGGATGAGACTGCGAAGGATGCCTATCAAGAGTTGGTTCTCTTCCCAATACAGGGCATGGCTAATCTTTATGATATGTATTACTCTTTGGCGATGAACAAGCAACTCTATCGTGAGGGACGTATTGAGGCTAATACATGGGCAGATAGGGTGGAGGAATGTTACAAGAGAGACTCCTTGCTCTGCGACAATTATAATCACCATATCGCCAATGGCAAGTGGAATCACATGATGGATCAAGTGCATATCGGCTATCAAAACTGGCATGCCCCGCAGCATCAAGTTATGCCTATGGTATATCGCATTCAGCAGAGTACCCCTTTTGCCGTTACGCAGCCTAGTACAGGCTACGTGTTCGAGCAAGATGGCGGCATGGTGGTGATGGAGGCAGAGCATCTCTTCTCACTGACACCTGCTGAATCAGAGAAGTCGCAGTGGAGACTCATCCCTGGTTTAGGACGGACGAAGTCGGGTATAGCTCTCTTCCCATATACCCAGCCAACAGCAGGAGCGTATCTTACCTATAAGATGAGATTTAAGGCAGATATGGATTCGGTGGATGTACATCTTATTACCGATGCAGTAATGCCATTTGTGCTGGGTGGTCATTATGTGGCAGTGTCGCTGGATGGTGGCAAGGAAGAGATTGTAGGGCTGAATCAGAATCTGAACTGGGAGCATAAGTACGACTTGATGTATCCTACAGCCGCATCGCGCATCATTGAGAAGAAGGTGAGGATGGCTGTAGAAAACACGGGGAAGGCTGAACATACCTTGAGGCTTCGTCCTATGCAGCCTGGTATTGTATTTGAGAAAATACTCATAAATCTTGGTGGGTATAAACCTACTCATCTAGGAATGCTAGAGAGTCCTTACGTGAAGTAAGGGCGCTCTCTATACTCCATGTCGGAAAGAATATCTTCTCGGGTTGGAGAAAGTATCATTCCGGGTGCTAGGAAGTAACTTCTCCATTGTTGCCACTAGGCTCAGCAGACCTGCTGAGCCTAGTCAGCAGGTCTGCTGACTGCAGTCGGCACCTCTGTCGAGCCAAGTGGGAACACCTTGTTGTCGTAAATCTATAACCTCTTTAGGCGTACGAATGGTTGGCAGCTACGTTATCATCTGCTGTCAAGCATACGCTTCATGTCGTGATGATAGACCCTGAGATTGTCTTGGAGCAGGTGGTTATCAATCCAGATAACAACAGATACAGCTATTTCGGGCAAAACTTATAGGTAAAGATGTAAAAACGGTGTGTTTCTTTTGAAATGCACCGTTTTTTTCTTACATTATGGTTGTTTGGCTAAAGTATTTGTAACATACAGCAAAGTAAAATGTCTGTTTTATTGCTACCTTTGCACTCAATAATAGGAACTAATAATTTTAGATAAACAATGAACAATAAGTTTTTGATTGCTTCGGCATTGTGTATGAACTTGGGCGCAACAGTGAATGCGCAGAATCCAATTATACAAACCCAGTTAACTGCCGACCCTGCACCGATGGTGGATGGGAATACCCTCTATGTCTATACCGGACACGATGAGGATGGGGCAGACTTCTTCTGGATGAACGAGTGGCGTGTGTATTCCACCACCGATATGGTAAACTGGACCGACCATGGTTCTCCACTCGACCTGAGTTCTTTTTCTTGGGCGGATGACCGTGCCTGGGCGGCACAAACCATCAAGCGAAATGGTAAATATTACTGGTATATCTGCGCCCACTCCAAGTTGAGTGGTGGTATCGCCATCGGTGTTGCCGTGAGCGATTCGCCTACGGGTCCTTTCAAGGATGCACTCGGCAAACCTCTCTTTGATAATGGTCAGTGGGATAACATCGACCCTACGGTCTGGATAGATGATGATGGGCAGGCATATCTCTATTGGGGCAATCCTCATCTCTATTATGCCAAGTTGAATGACGACATGATTAGCCTGAAGGACGGAGTGGACCCTAAGGAAGCCATTGATGACAAGCGACAGGTGGGCAGAATCCACATGACCGTGGATGGCTTTGGTGCTCCTGATGTGGAGAATCGTGACTCTACCGTGAAATATAAAGATAATTATACCGAGGGACCTTGGTTCATGAAGCGTGGCAAGAACTATTATATGCTCTATGCTGCAGGTGGAGTGCCTGAGCATATCGCTTATTCCATGAGCAAGAAGCCTTTCGGACCATGGAAGTATATGGGCGAAATCATGCCATTGGAAGATACGGGTTCCTTTACTAACCATTGCGGTGTGACCGACTTCAAGGGAAAGTCTTATTTCTTCTATCATACGGGTAAACTGGGTGGCGGATTCGGACGCAGCGTAGCTGTGGAAGAATTCAAATATAATGCCGACGGCACATTCCCAATTATCCACCATACTCAGGAAGGAGTGGCTCCTATCGCAACCCTCAATCCTTACAAGCGTCAGGAGGCTGAAACCATCGCTTTCTCTAAGGGAGTGAAGTCGGAGCAGACCGATGATACGGGTGTTTATATCTCTGAAATTCATACAGGTGATTATATCAAGGTACGTGAGGTGGATTTTGGAAATGAGAGTCCGGATGCATTTGCCATCTCAGCGGCGTGCTCTTCGCTTGGAGGTTCGCTGGAGGTTCATCTCGATAAGGAAGATGGCGAACTGATAGCTAAACTTGATGTTACCAAGACGGGTGGCTGGGAAAAGTGGAAGACTTTCTCGGCACAAATGCTAAAGAAAGTGACAGGAAAGCATGATATATACTTCGTGTTCAAGGGATTGAAGGGAAGCAAACTCTTCAATTTCGACTGGTGGAAGTTTGAGAAGAATTTCGCCAATCCTGTGGTTTGGGCTGATGTGCCTGATGTGGATGTAATCCGTGTGGGTGACAGCTTCTATATGGTAAGCACCACCATGCATCTGATGCCGGGTGCGCCTATCATGAAATCGAAGGATCTTGTGAATTGGGAAACCGTGAACTATATCTTCCCAAAACTTACCGATTCGCCTAAGTATGACATGAAGGAGGGTACGGTGTATGGTCGTGGTCAGTGGGCCACTTCGCTGCAGTATCATCGTGGCAAGTTCTATGCGCTCTTTGCTCCGAATGATAATCCTGGTGGAGAGACTTATATCTGTACAGCCGATGATATCGAAGGCAAATGGACTATCCACAGCCGTTTGCAGCATTTCCATGATGCCGCTCTCTTCTTCGATGACGACGATAAAGCATACGTGGTTTATGGAACGGGAGAGATGGTGCAGCTGAATACCGACCTGACGGATGTGGTGCCAGGCAGCCATCGTAAACTCTTTGAGCGTGATGCTGATGAAACGGGTTTGCTCGAAGGCTCCCGCATGATCAAGCACAACGGCAAGTATTATCTCCTGATGATTTCGTGGCCACAGGGACATCCTCGTCGTGAGGTTTGTTATCGTGCTGATAAGATAACGGGTCCTTACGAAAAGAAGGTGATTCTGGAAACGGAGTTTGCCGGATTCAACGGCGTGGGACAAGGTACGATTGTAGATGATAAGGATGGCAACTGGTATGGCATCGTATTCCAAGACCGTGGTGGTGTGGGCAGAGTGCTCACGCTGGAGCCATGTACCTGGAAGGACGGATGGCCTATGCTGACCGATGAGAAGGGCAATATTCCTGCCGAGATGCAGAAGCCTGTGCTGGGCTACGACGGCAAGGGACTCGTGTATAGCGACGATTTCTCGAAGGATAAACTGGAATTGCAGTGGCAGTGGAACCACAATCCTGTGGATAATGCCTGGTCGCTCACAGAGCGCAAGGGCTGGCTCCGCCTGAAGACATCCCGTATTGTTCCTAACATTTTCCTGGCTCCTAATACCATCAGTACCCGTACCGAAGGACCAACCTGCGAGGGAATCATCAAGATGGATGTGAGCAAGATGAAAGATGGCGATGTGGCTGGTCTGTCAGCCTTCCAGGGTGATGCAGCCCTGCTTTCTATCGTAAAGGAAGGCAAGAAACTCTTTGTGGTTGGTACCAAGGAGAGTGTAGCTTTGACAGAAAAGGAAAAGGCTGTGACTGATGTGAAGCGTGAGGAGGTGTATCGCCAGCCTTTGAATCTGAAGCAGGATAAGGCAACGAAATCAAGCATCATCTATCTGAAGATGAGTTGCGATTTCCGTCTTCATCAGGATCTCGCCACCTTATTATATAGTATAGACGGCAAGACTTGGATTCCTGCCATCAAGGATTTCAAGATGCAATATGATTATCGCCGCTTCTTCATGGGTACCCGCATCGCCATCTACAACTATGCCACAAAGGCTGCTGGCGGATATGTGGATGTAGATAGTTTTGAGTATTCTAAAAGAAAATAGGTTTAAAGTTTGAGATATTTTTAATTTTGACGGCACAAAGTGATGGAAAATCAAAAAGTTTCCTTATCTTTGTGCCGTTTTTAATTACTAATCAATGCTGACTTTATGAACAGAAATAATATGATTTTGGGGGCTTGGGTCTTGGGACTATTGTTTCCGATAGAGATGATGGCTAAGACAAGTTGCATAGATAATAGTACTCGACTTTGGTATAACGCTCCTGCCCAACATTGGTTGGAGGCTTTACCTATAGGAAATTCTCATTTGGGAGGTATGGTATATGGCGGAACCACGGATGAGAATATCCAGTTGAATGAGGAAACATTCTGGAGTGGTGGTCCCCATAACAACAATAGCAAGAAATCTCTGGAGAATCTGCCAAAGGTGAGGGAACTCATCTTCAATGGCAGGGAAGAGGAGGCGGCGGCTCTCATCAACCAAACCTTCATCCCTGGACCTCATGGCATGCGCTTCCTGCCGATGGCAAATCTGCATATCACCATGAAAAATCAGGGAAAGGCTGAGCAGTTTGTGCGCAACCTGGATTTGAAGAGGGCAATTGCCACGACTTCTTTCGTGATGGATGGCGTAAGATATACCCGTACTACCTTTGCTTCGCTGGCTGATGGCGTCATCGTTAGCCACATCAAGGCGAGTAGAAAGGGGGCTTTGAATATCAATGTTACCCTGGATTCGCCTTTTGAACATCAGACTCAAAAAACGCCTTCAGGGGTTATGCTGAAGGTGAAGGGACAAGACCAGGAAGGCATCAAGGCGGCTCTCACTGCCGAATGTGTGGCGGATGTAAGGACGGATGGCACCGAGGCAACCATCATCGTGAGTGCTGCCACTAATTTTGTGAACTATCACGATGTGTCGGGCAATGCAGCCCAGCGCAATGCTGACTATATAAATAAGGTGAAACTGATGAGCTATGCACAGTTGGAGAAACGCCATGTGGAGGCTTACCAGAAGCAGTTCGCTACTTCTTCTCTGGTTCTGCCAACCGATATCAATGCTTCGTTGCCTACCAACCAACGCCTGGAGAAATTTGCGGGCAGCAAGGATATGGCGATGGTAGCGCTGATGTATAACTATGGTCGCTATCTGCTCATTTCCTCTTCCCAGCCTGGTGGACAGGCGGCAAACCTGCAGGGCGTTTGGAACGACAGCAAAAATGCACCTTGGGACAGTAAATATACCATCAACATCAATACGGAGATGAATTACTGGCCTGCCGAGGTAACGAATCTCGGTAACACCACGGAACCTCTGTATTCGCTGATTAAGGATTTGAGCGTAACGGGAGCACAGACGGCTAGGGAAATGTATGGCTGTCGTGGCTGGATGGCACATCATAACACCGATATCTGGCGCATAGCTGGTCCGGTGGATGGTGCGCAGTGGGGCATGTTTCCGAATGGCGGAGCCTGGCTCACTACCCATCTCTGGCAGCATTATCTCTATACGGGCGACAAGGCTTTCCTCAAGCAGTGGTATCCGGTAATAAAAGGTGCTGCAGAGTTCTATCTTGACTATATGCAGAAGTTGCCGGGCACCGAATGGAAGGTAACCGTGCCGTCGGTGAGTCCGGAACAGGGACCTATGGGTAAGAGAACTGCCGTAACGGCAGGTTGCACAATGGATAACCAGATAGCCTTCGATGCCTTGACCAGTGCCGTGAAGGCTTCTGAAATATTGTGTGTTGATGAGGCTGAGCGCAAGGCGATGCAGCAGCTGATTTCTCAGATTCCGCCAATGCAGATAGGAAAGTACGGACAGTTGCAGGAGTGGCTCGTGGATGCGGATGATCCGAAGAATGAACATCGCCATATTTCGCATCTCTATGGATTGTATCCATCCAATCAGATTTCTCCTTTCTCTCATCCGGAACTGTTCCATGCCGCAGCCACCACTCTGAAGCATCGTGGCGACCAGGCTACGGGCTGGAGTCTGGGTTGGAAAACGAACTTCTGGGCACGTATGCTCGATGGCAATCATGCTTTCAGAATCATCAGCAATATGCTTCGCCTGTTGCCATCTGATGCGCAGGTAAAGAAATATCCTGATGGCAGAACCTATCCGAATCTCTTCGATGCCCATCCGCCATTCCAGATTGACGGCAACTTCGGAGTAACAGCCGGTATCGCCGAAATGCTCCTGCAGAGTCATGATGGAGCCGTGCATCTCTTGCCAGCCTTGCCTGATGCCTGGAAAGAAGGAAGCGTAAAGGGACTTCGTGCCCGTGGCGGCTTTGTGGTGGATATGGACTGGAAGAATGGCAGACTGATGAAGGCGAAGATTCGTTCCACCATCGGAGGCATCCTGCGTCTTCGCTCATACGTACCACTGAAGGCGAAAAAGCTGAAGAAGGCAGAAGGAAAATGTCCAAATATCCTTTTTGCATCTGCAGAAGTGAAGCCTGTAATGGAACAGCATCGGATAGCAGAAGGAGTGAAGGTTCCTATTCCTGACGTATATGAATATGACTTGGAAACAGAACCAGGAAAGACTTATCTGATTAAATAATGTCATAAAATCACATTTGTTGCCATAAAAGTATCATTTTGTCCACCTCAGGTTGGATAATTATTCGTACTTTTGTGGCAATATTTTTTATAATAATCTTTTAGACCTATCAATGAGAATGAAGAAATTATTATTTGCAACCTGTTGCATCGCTTTTTTGAGCGGTTCTTTGGGAGCTGCGGCGCAGAAAAAATCTGCAGCCAAGAATGTTCTGACACAGACTTTGAAAGGGAAGTCTTGGTCGGCTGATAATGGTAATGGTACCTTTACCAATCCTTTGTTTTATGATGAGTTTTCTGACCCTGATATTATCAGAGTAGGGGAGGATTACTATCTGGCGGGTACCACGATGCACAGTGTGCCGGGACTGGTGGTGCTCCATTCCAAGGATCTCGTAAATTGGGAGTTCTCTTCCTATTGCTTCGACCGCTTTGATGATTCTGATGATTTCAATCTCCGTAATGGCAAGGAGGCGTACGGACAGGGTATCTGGGCGCCTGCCATCCGATATCACAACGGAAAGTTCTATATTTTCTCCAATATCAACGGGCATGGATTGCAGGTGTATATCTCGGACAGTGCCAAGGGACCTTGGACGCATCATAAAGTTAATGGCGACATCTACGACCTCTCTGTGCTCTTCGATGAGGATGGCAAGATTTATGCCGTGCACAAGTATGGCAACGTCACCGTTACGGAGTTGAAGCCTGATTTGAGCGGTCCGGTAGAGGGCAGCAGCAAGGTGGTGATTCCTGAAGGCAATGCGATGGGTGAGGGACATCATGTTTATAAAATCAATGGTATGTACTATATCCTCTCTGCAGATTATTCACCGATGGGCCGCATGCAGTGTGCCCGAAGCAAGAGCATCTGGGGACCTTATGAAACTTGCGTAATTAGCGAGCGTGAATCGTATGGTTATGCTGCGGGATGGAGCGTAGGTAACATGGGAATCGGTCGGCCTTTGCCGGAAGATGGTTTCAATTTCCAGAACAACAAGCCTAATGGTCTGAACCTGGGATGTGCTACCATTCATCAGGGTGGCATCGTGCAGGCTCCTGACGGGAAATGGTGGGGCGTTTCTATGCAGGACTTCAATGCTGTGGGAAGAACGGTGTGCCTGTCGCCTATCACTTGGGTTGACGGCTGGCCTTACTTCGGATTGGAGAAGAACCTGGGACGCTCGCCTCGTACCTGGTTCAAACCGAATGATATGGTAAAAACACCACAGGCTCCATACGACAGATGTGATGATTTCTCGGGTAAAACTTTTAAACCGGTTTGGCAATGGAATCATAATCCGAATGACAATATGTGGTCGCTGAATAAGGAGCGAAAAGGATGGCTCCGTTTGCATTCCATGCCTGCCAAGCAACTGCTTTGGGCAAAGAATACATTGACGCAGCGTGCCATCGGACCGGTATCTTATACATCTGTAAAGTTGGATGCTTCCCGCTTGAAGGTAGGTGATGAGGCTGGTTTGGGTGCCATCAATACGCCATACGCTTCATTGGGCGTTGTCAAGACGGATAAGGGGTTGAACTTGAGATGTTATGACCAGAATACCAACAAGGAAGTGTTGAAGCCGTTGGCTAAAAGTAAGGTAGTATGGTTGCGCCTTTGGGGTGATTATGACAAGAGCCAGTTGCAATATTCCTATTCTCTGGATGGTAAGAACTGGGAGAATATCGGTGAGCAGATGCTTTCACCTTATCAGTTGAAGACCTTTCAGGGGGTACGTGTGGCACTTTATGCTTTCAACAAGAAGGAATTGAATGGCGGTGTGGCTGATTTTGATGATTTCAAGGTGGAGGAGCCGATGGCAGACAGAACTGCCAATCTGCCTATCGGAAAGACCATAAGATTCTCTAATCTCGCTGATGGCAGTCTGATGGATGCTACTGGACATGGATTGATGCATAGTTCTGGTAACCGGAACGACATGAGAAATCAGGTGAAGTTTGTTGTGGAGGATAGAGGTAAGGGAAAGATTGCTTTGAAGACGGCTGACGGACGATATGTTTATATTGCTGGTGCTGGTTTATCTGGTGATGTTCGTCTGACTTCAGACTCTTCCAAGGCAGAGGAGTTTGTATGGCAGGATATGCTTTATAACCGCTGCATGCTGCTTTCTCTGAAGACTCAGCGTTATGTGGGTAAGAATCCTGTGGATGGAAGTCCTTATTCTGCAGATTACCAAGGTGCTGATGCCGGCATGAAGAACGGCTGTGTTTTTACATGGGAAGTTGTTGAGTAAAGATGTCTATTCTTTATAAATTAGAAGAGGCAGACTCTCGCTGTGGGGAGTCTGCCTCTTTTTTTTATGTGATATTGTTCGATTATTCGAAATAGAATGTAAGTGCTATCATTTTGCTATGTGCTGACTTAGCTGATAGTGTATATGGAAGTGTACTCTTGTCTTTTACATTTTTGATGTGATTCTTATCGTATGTATCTGTTATTCCATACATGAATTTTAATTCAGGGCGAAGTTTGAAATAAGGCAGATAGAAATCACACCCCAATCCCAGTTCTAGGAACAGATCTGTTTTCTTCAGTTTGATATAATCTTCGTTCTTGCTGTTCAGATTCATCATCGGGTTGATTCCTGCCATGATGTATGGGCGGTGATTGTTGAATCTCTGTGCTGCAAATATCAGGTCGAGGGCACTGGAAATGTAAGCCGTCTTCATCTCCTGTTTCTGTTGGATCGGATTACCGGCTCCATCTTTTTCCAGCATGTTGTAGAAGGAGAGATGTCGGGTACCGAAATACATGGCTGGTGCTATGCGTAGCTGGAAGTGGGTGTTGAGACGGAATTCTCCTAGTACACCTACTGTAAATCCTGTATCCCATCTGTCCTGGTCTACTGTTACACAGCTTTGCTGCTCAATGCCGTCAGCATCAAGATAAGTCACCGGTCCTGCATTCTGGAATTCTATATCCTGGAAGTGGGTGCCTACTAATACACCGAAGTGGAATGGGCGCAAATCGGTATAAGGACGGTTTTCTACCGTTCTTTCCTGTGCGCCAGCCTGGATTGTGATGGCAAGGCTTATGATGAATGTCAATAGTTTCTGTTTCATATATTTATAACGGAATATTCCTCTTCATATTGCTTTCCGTTTTATTTCGATTATGTATAAATTAATCTAATTCTTGAAAATTCTTATACCTAATTGTAGGTATTTCAGAAATTATTATTATCTTTGCACCATAATTATTAGGTAATATACCTGATGTTATGAAGTAAGACAAATTAAAAGCATATTATACAAAAACATTATAAACATTTAAACATTAATAATTATGGCATACGTAATTGGTGACGATTGTATCGCTTGCGGTACATGTATTGATGAGTGTCCATCAGGTGCAATCTCTGAGGGCGATAAGTATTCAATCAACCCAGACCTCTGCACAGAGTGTGGCACTTGTGCTGATGTTTGCCCTAACGAGGCAATCAGTCTTCCTTAATCTATAAGGTAGATACTTTTAGTTACATAAAACATTGAGAGCGGTTCCTTTGGAATCGCTCTTTTCTTTTTCTATTGTTTAAAGATTTTGTTTTATCGTTATTTCCTTTTATTTGCTTATAGTACAAATCAAATAAACTAAAAGGGGATTGCATCAATATCTGATGCAATCCCCAATATGTTGTAGTTAATGTTATGCTTATTCGCCTGGCTTGAGACCTGCCTTCTCGTAAGCATCGTTAGCCAATTTGTTCTGTGGATCAAGCTTCAGAAGCTTATCCCAGTATGGCTTAGCTGTATTGAAATCCTGCTTGTCGTAGGTATAGATGAAGCCCATATACTGGTAAGATGTCTTCAGGTAGCTGAGCTCATCTTCATCACACTGCTTTGCTTCCAGCTCATTGATTACTTCTGTATAAGCAGCAATAGCCTTGTCGTCCAACTCGTTCTGGAAAGCAGTGTTACCCTCCTGAAGCTTAGCAAATGGCTTCAATGTAGGATATTTCTCTGCTAACTTAGCGTATACGCTGATAGCCTTGTCGATGTTCTCAATCTTCTTTGCTGGATCTTTCTTAGCCTTGTTTACATAGATTTCAGCAAGCTTCATGAAGTCTGTAGGAGCAGCATTTGGATTCTTATCCATGTACTGCTGGTTGTACTCCAATGCCTTGTCTTCATCGCCCAACTCCTTGTAAGCCTCAGAGATATACTGCAATGGCTTAGGATCGTCTGCCTTCATCTCCAATGCCTTCTGGTACTGAGCAATAGCCTCATTATACTGTTTGTTGCCAGCCAAAGCCAAACCATAATAAGCAACGATACTAGCATTTTTCTTGATAGAATCTGTGTTCATTACGATGTTTGAATGCTTTAGAGCGGATTCAAAGTTCTTTACGTCAACTGCAGCGCGCATAGCCAAAACCTGCATAGCTGCATCCTTAGGGAACTTCTGGATACCACTTTCGCAAAGGCTCAAACTTTCTTCCTTCTTTCCAACGATGTAAGCTGTGAAAGCATATTCGTACTGAGTATACTCTTCAAGTGTGTTTGGCTTAGCCTTTGAGAAATACTCATAAGCCTTCTCGTAGTTGCCAGCGCTGAAGAAGTTGTGACCTGCTTCTGCCTCGATAGGGTAGTTAGGGTTGATTTCTCTCAGTTTGTTCAAAGCTTCCGCACTTGCCTGTGGGTCAATTTTACGGTAAACGTTAGAATAGCTGATGTATCCCTGAGGATTCTTAGGATCCATTGTCATACACTGACCATACCATGTAGCAGCCTCACCACCATTGTCCTGCATTGCATAGATGTCACCTTTCAGAATGTAAGCGTCACCATAGTTCTTGAACTTAGCGATGACAGCATCAGCAACAGCATTAGCCTGATCATAGTTCTTGTTCATTGCAAGAAGGTTACCCAAAGCTACCAATGCCTTAGGATCCTTTTTGAACTCCTTCTGGTATTCCTTGATTTCCTTGGCAAAAGCCTTAGGATCTGCATTACCAGCCTTCAATGTAGTCTCTATAGGTTTCAGCATGTCCTTATAGTTGACATCCTGTGCCATTGCAGGTGCTGCCAATCCCATGACGAGCAAACCTGCTACTAAATATTTAATTGCTTTCATAATTCTACTTTTTTATATGTGTCTCTTTCTTAGCTTTTTCTTTAGCGTTTTACATTAACGGTCTTTATAGTAATGTCACCTCTGTATGGAAGTAAACCGGTCTTGAACAGAATGAGCTGACCTCTTGGGCCTGAAATGTAGTTTGCGAAGCTCCAAGGCAATGCCCTGTGAGGGTCAACTACAATAGCATATAATGTTCTGACGAACGGATATCTTCCATCCAGCAAGTATGCCTGATATGGTTGCCAGCTGTTATATGGTGTTGCCACATCTTTGATAGATACTCGCATGACATGAATATTCTTCTTAAATGTAGTGTTGGTTGAATCACGGCGGTCGTTGAGCCAGTTAGATCCAATTACACCGATTGAGCCTGGGTTCTGATCCACATAGTCGATAACCTCTTTACTAGTTTTTGCGGCCATGATTTTTGCACCCATTTTAGCTCCGTGCAGTACAGAGTCTACTACATAATTGGTTGTTGCAGAGCGGGTATTATCGAAAATAACTTCGATGTCACCTCTCTTAGAACCTTTCACAATATCACTCCATTTTGTTGCCTTACCCGTAAGGATACGTTTGATATCTTTTACCGTAATACAAGTATCATTGTTTTGCTTGTTTACAATAAATGCCAATCCATCGTAACCGATAGGAAAAACAGAAGGAATTACATTGCTTTTAGACTTCAAGTAGGCTATTTCACTATCTTTCAAATTACGTGTAGTGAACAAGAGCGCTGTTTTGAAATCTTTAATCATCTGAAGTCCGGTGACTTCATCTGTATACTTCGGCTTGAGTTTAGCTTTTGGGAACTCATACTCAAACTGACTTCTTTCTTCGTCAATGATAGGACTCAAACTCTCGTCAGCCACAAATTCAATTGTGCCTGAAGTAGGAGTATCAGTTCTACCATCTTTGGCTTTCTTCTCGCCACATGACGAGAAGAAAGCCATTGATAGTACTGTTAATCCTATACCTAAAAAAATATAAGATGTTCTTTTCATTCTATTACTGCAATCTAAATACAACTGGTACAGTATACTTAACACGTACAGCAGAACCGTTTTGCTTACCAGGTTTCCACCTAGGCATGCTCTTAACGACACGCTGTGCTTCACGGTCAAGTGAAGGGTCAACTGAACGAGCTACCCTAACATCAGAGATAGAACCATCACGTTCTACCACGAATGATACGATAACACGACCCTGTACACCATTCTCCTGTGCAACGACAGGATACTTGATGTTGCTTGCAAGGTAAGACATCAAAGCTCCATTTCCACCAGGGAATGAAGGCATCTCCTCTACAACATCGAAGACCTTAGTAGAAACTTCTGGTTTTGGTGCTGGTGGTGGAGGTGGAGCTACCGTTGCAATATCACTTCTTACAGCTTCAATTGTACGGTCCTTCACACCTTCCTTGTTTTCAGTACCGACTGCAACTTTTTCATCCAGTTTATCCATCTGCTTAACCTGGTTTTCCTCTTTTACGAGTTCATCCTTCTTAATGACAGGTGCGGTAAACTTCTGAGTTTCGCGAGCCACAGGTATCTCCTTCTTTGGTTCAATCTTTGGCTTCACTGGCTCCTTCTTCTTTTCTTCCTTCTTAGCCTGCTGCTGGAGTTTAGCCAACTCCATAGCTTCCATATATGCCTGCTGTTCTTCGGCCTGTTTCTGTTCGATGACTTTCCAAGCCAAGAATCCACCCACGAGAGCTGCAGCAATGACCAAGATCAGAAGAGCCTTGATGTTTCGGCCAGAAGTACCCTTACGGAGCTGGTATGCACCATACTCCTTGTTCTTTCCGGCGAAAACCATATCGACCCATTTAGGATCGTAAAGATCTATTTTTGCCATTTCTTTCTTGTTTAAAATTGTTTGTTACTCATCTTACATCTTAACGTTTCTAGACTTGAGAAGTTTCTCGTCGTCTGCGTTAATCTTATCGATGACGTAAGTACCAATGTTTGAAATCTGCATTTCGTCGAGAGCGTCAACCATATTCTTGTAAGAAGCATTGTCGGTAGGCTTGATGACGATGGTAAGAGTAGGAATCTTTCCGTCCTTCAAGTTACCAGCCTTCAAATCGCTCAACTTCTTCTGATAGATGCTATCAGGATACTGCTTAGGATTCTTCTGACGGTCCATGTTCAACTCCTTGACAGCAAGTGCGATTCTTTCTACAGGGCGTGTGCCGTTTTCTGTAGCGTGCTCTCTCAAGACCTTACGGATGCCCTGGCTGCCCCATGTAGTCTCCTTGATCCATGATGGGTCATCGTACTTAGGAATACCTGCACCATAATAAATCTTGTTGTCTGCTGTTACGTAGAGTGTCACAGTCTCAGAAGCCTTTGCTTCGTTCTTCTTGTCCTCTGGTTGGTTGTCATCATTACTTGGCATAGTCAGCTCCATAGTCTGAGGTTTGCTCAATGATGTACACAGCATGAAGAACGTGATAAGCAGCATGAGCATATCCACCATAGGCGTAAAGTCTACGCGGACATTCATTTTCTTTTGTTTGCTTTCTTTCTTTGCCATTTATTCGTCCCCCTGTTTTTTTAACTGTGTAATCATATAGTAATGACTCTCGTCCATATCCTGGAGTTCGTTCATCACTCTCTTAACGGTCTTGTAAGGTGTAGAAGCATCTGCCTTCAGGGCAATCTTGATGTCCTCGTTTACGTTACGAGCTGCGTCAACCCACTGCTGGAACTCGCTCATACCGCCCTTAATACTGTCGAGAGGAATACCTTTAGTCTGGAGATACTGTGGACGCTTAGAAGCGTTCATTGTCAGATAAGTACTCAAGTCGTTCATTGGTACACCAAACGTACCTTCGCTCTTGAATGTCTCAATCTGCTTTGGATTCAATGACACGCCGAATGCTCCTGTCATTGTGCTCAGTGTAGCTCCCAACTGATCAGTATTATCAATACTCATAAATACTTGGCCCTCGCCGGTAGGATTACCAGCCTTGTCCTTTTCTGGACTTACCAAGATAGTCAAGACGCCGTTCTCTGGCACCTTAATCTCAGACACAGATCCTGGTGTGTTAACCTTTACAGGCTCATTCTTTACGAATGTAGAGGTGAGCATGAAGAAGGTAAGCAGCAGGGTCATAACGTCTGACATAGGCGTCATATCGATCCAGACGTCACTCTTCTTAATTTTTACTTTACCCATAGCGATAAAATTTTAAAGGGTTAGCAAAAATTAAGCCTCTTCTGCGTGGTTAGCTTCGTATGTCTGAGCAATTGAGTAACCTACCTCGTCGAGTGCGTATGTCAACTTATCTACCTTGTTGGTGAATGTGTTGTAAGATACAACGGCACACCATGATGTCAAGATACCGAATGCGGTGTTGATCAACGCCTCAGAAATACCTACAGAAAGTGCTGCTGAGTCAGCGCCACCACCTTCACCCATGGCCTGGAATGACTTGATCATACCGGTTACAGTACCGAGAAGACCTGTCAAAGTACCAAGTGTTACGATTGTAGCGATGATAGGCAAGTTCATTGTCAAAGTTGGCATCTCTAACTGAGTTGCCTCTTCGTGAGCCTGCTGGATCTTAGCTACCTTCTGAGCCTTCTTCAAAGATGCGTTAGCACCAGACTCCATAGACTTGTAAGCGTTCAAAGAAGCCATAACAACGTTAGCTACTGTACCGCGCTGCTTGTTGCAGAGCTGCTCAGCCTTAGCGAAATCATTTGCGTTCAAAGCTGCCTTGATGTTTGCAACGAACTTAGGAAGAGCACCTTTACCTGTAGCGGTCTTAAGAGCCAACCAACGCTCGATTGTCATAGCCAACACTGTGAGCAACAATGTGTGGATAACTGGTACGATTACACCACCTTTGTAGATAGTACCCCAAATGTCTGCTGGGTGATCCTGTACACCTGGATCCTGGAAGTGCATGTCGTTACCGAACCATGTGAAGAACAATGTGAATGCGATGATAGCACATACCACGATGATCCAGAATGCGCCTCTTACTCCCTGAAAGCCCTCAGACTTCTTAGCTGGGGCTGCTTGTTTTGTAGTTGCCATAATTTTACTTTTTTTTAAATTATTAGTTAATAAATTATTAATATTTTCTTTTTTTCTTTCTCGCTTCGTAGACCTTGAATGTGTCGTTTGTCAATAAACACAGTTGGGTTATCTATTTTGCATTGGCAAAGATAATAAATTAAAGTTTACTATCAGCCTAATTAAGAAGTTTTAACGAGATATTGGCTTATTTTATACCAATATCTCGCATTTTTCTTACATTTTGACCCTTGAAAATGGTCTTTAAGCCATTTTTATTTCAACTTGCCCAAAGCTTCCTTGATGCGCTTGATAGCTTCAACGATGTTCTCGTCGCTTGTTGCATAGCTCATGCGGAAACAGTCTGGATCACCGAATGCGTCACCACCTACGGTGGCTACATGTGCTTCCTCGAGAAGGTACATGGCAAAGTCGGTTGAATTGTTGATGGTCTTCTCACCATTGCTCTTGCCAAAGTAGCTGTTGCACTTAGGGAAGAGATAGAAGGCACCCTGTGGCATGTTTACCTCAAGACCTGGAACCTCTTTAGCCAACTTTACAATCAGGTTGCGTCGGCGCTCGAAAGCTACGCGCATTTCCTCTACTGCACTCTGGTCGAGTGTGTAGGCTGCTTCTGCTGCCTTCTGGCTGACAGAACATGTACCGCTGGTATACTGTCCCTGGAGCTTGTTGCAGCCCTTGATGATCCATTCCGGACCAGCCAGGAAACCGATTCTCCATCCTGTCATGGCGTAAGCCTTAGATACACCATTGGCAATGATAACCTGCTCCTTCATGCCCGGTTCCTGAGCAATGCTGTGGTGCTTGCCGATATAATTGATGTGTTCGTAGATTTCATCTGCCAACACAAATACTTCAGGATGCTTCTTGAGTACTTCTGCCAGTGCTGCCAACTCTTCCTTAGAGTATACGCTACCGGTAGGGTTGCTTGGAGAACAGAGAATGAGCATCTTGGTCTTCTCTGTAATGGCATTCTCCAACTGCTCTGCTGTCATCTTGAAGTCCTGGTCGAAACCGGCATTTACAATGACCGGAGTACCTCCTGCCAATTTCACCATCTGTGGGTAGCTTACCCAATATGGTGCAGGAATGATAACCTCGTCGCCTGGATTTACGAGTGCCAATACAGCGTTGCAGACGCACTGCTTACCACCAGTACCAACGATTACTTCATTGGTAGTGTACTCCAAACCATTCTCGTTCTTTAATTTGGCTACAATTGCTTTTCGCAAGTCAGGATAACCTGGTACTGGTGAATAACGGGAATAGTTCTCGTCAATAGCCTTCTTTGCTGCCTGTTTGATATTGTCAGGAGTGTTGAAGTCTGGTTCACCTACGCTCATGTTGATTACATCAATACCTTGAGCTTTCATTTCACTACTCTTCTGTGACATCGCCAGCGTTGCTGAAGGTGCCAATCTGTTTAAACGATCAGATAATTGTGCCATAATTTTATTCTTATATTTGTTTATCGTGTGCAAAAGTAAGCAAATTATTTCTTTTTCGGAAGAAAATTGAGCATTATTTCATGTTTTGTATTGAAATAATAACATAATTTTATTATCCGAGGTGTAAAGTATGCCCCATGCGGTCTCTCTTGGTCTTGAGATAACGCTCATTGTACTTGTTTGGTACAACTTCGATAGGTACATTTTCTACGATTTCCAAACCGTATGCTTCGAGACCTACGCGCTTTACCGGATTGTTGGTGAGCAGACGCATTTTGTGTACACCGAGATGGCGGAGCATCTGTGCACCGCAACCATAGTCGCGCTCGTCTGGCTTGAAACCGAGATGAGTATTGGCGTCAACGGTATCATAGCCTTCTTCCTGGAGTTTGTAGGCTGCAATCTTGTTCATCAGACCGATGCCGCGTCCTTCCTGCTGCATGTAGACAACAACTCCCTTTCCTGCCTCGTCTATCATTTGCATGGCCTTGTGGAGTTGCTGACCGCAGTCGCAACGCTTGCTGCCCAGAATGTCGCCAGTAGCGCAAGAAGAGTGAACACGGACCAGGATAGGTTCGTCTTCTTTCCATTCTCCCTTGATGAGTGCCATGTGTTCCAGACCATTGCTAGACTGGCGGAACGGAATGAGGCGGAAGTGGCCGTATTCTGTAGGCATGTCAACCTCTTCGCCCACTTCGATGAGTGATTCTTTCTTGAGTCGGTATTCTATCATGTCTTTAATAGAAATAACCTTGAGGTTCCATTCTTTTGCCATCTTCATCAGTTCTGGCAGACGTGCCATGGTACCGTCTTCATTCATGATTTCCATAAGTGCGCCTGCTGGATAGAGGCCTGCCATTTTACAAAGATCGATGGCTGCTTCTGTGTGTCCGCTTCTTCTTAATACTCCGTTATCTTGTGCGTAGAGCGGATTGATGTGACCCGGTCTGCCGAAAGTCTGTGGGGTAGAATTCGGGTTGGCAAGTGCTTTGATGGTTTCGGCACGGTCGTGTGCAGAAACACCGGTAGAGCAGCCTTCCAGTTTATCTACGGTTATGGTGAATGGTGTTCCCAATACAGAGGTGTTCTCTGAAACCTGATGAGGCAAGTCGAGCTCATCGCAGCGGCTCAGGGTGATAGGGGCACAGAGTACACCTCTTGCGTGTTTCAGCATGAAGTTTACTTTTTCTGCGTCTATCTTCTCTGCGGCAATGATGAGGTCGCCTTCGTTTTCGCGGTCTTCGTCATCAACAACAATGACGAACTTTCCTTCCTTGAAGTCTTTTACTGCATCTTCGATGCTATTTAATTTGATTTCTGACATGTTTGATACCTTATTATATAGTTACATTTTACTTTTTCTGTTCTCTAATCCGTTGGATGATGTCCGTATTGGTCTGACTGATGACCTTGAGGTCACGGAACAAGCGCAGTCGGAATCGCCACATTCTCAAATATAGCAGTGTGCCCACAGGGAAAATGATGGCTGCAATGATGTTGAGCCATTTCCGCTCGAATGGGCGTGTATGTGCCTTGACAGAAAGAACCGGATATTGGTTCATGTCGTGCAGGATATACTTGTTGGCGGTGTTGGTCAAATCTTCTATTACCTCTTCCAATTCTGCATTGATTCTTTCTATCTCATGATCAGGCTCGTATTTGAAGAATACATTGATGACGTTTGGAAGATGAACCAGTTTGTGCTCCTTATTATATAAGGTGATGTCTTGGTTGATTCTTTCCAGTTTCTCTGCATCCGCCTGATAGTCCGGGTCGGTGATGATGACTTCCTTGCCGAAGTAATGGCGTTTCTGTCGTAAACCGAGCAGTTTCATGAAGAACTCTTTGTAAACATCCATATTGAATACGGAAGAGTCATTGGTTGCCTTGTAGGTTACGAAGATAGCCAAAGGCGTCAATACTGCCGGTGCAAGACCTTTACCGAACCAGATGGCCCACATTCCGCTTCTTGACATTCTGTATCCTGTATTGTCGAGGATAAAGAAGACGATGAACACAAGTACGGAGATGACGACAGGGAAACCCAGTCCTCCTTTTCGGATGATGGCTCCTAATGGCGCTCCGATAAAGAAGAATATGAGACACGAAAGGGCTAGAGTGAACTTGTTGATAGCCTCAATCTTGTGCTGTCTTATCATGTAGTCTGCATCGCTCGTTGACATCGATTTGAAATCAAGGTCAGAAAGCTCCTGTTGTACGGTAGACTGTGCCTGGTTTACCGCCATGAGCTTCTTGTCCTGTGGCAACTTATTATATAAGGTGTCGAAATTGAGTTTTTCGCCCTTCTTGATTTCTTTGAGAGAGTCCTTCTTGTTGATGCGCTGTGCACCTCCATAGAATCTCACGTTGGCTTCGTTCAGGTAGATTCTTCCGATTGAATCATATAATTGGTTGAGCGAATCGATGTCGTGGTTGATTTTCTCCAGACTTTTACCCTTCGCATTTCCTGAAAGCGAAGCTGCATCGGTCATACTGAAGTCTCCATCAAAGTCGAGAATGATTTTTTTTGAAACGAAAGTCTCTCGTCTGTATGGTACGGCAGCAGTATTGGCAAGTGCACTGCTTTGCATGTTCTCAAACCATTCTCCACTGTATAGGCTCAGAACAAGATGCTTCTTCTCCGCAGTACTCTGGAGCATGCCAGAGTCTGCCAATATGATGGCGGCATCTTCATAGCTGTCGGTCATGCGGTAAATCATGATGCCGTAAAGTTTTCCGGTTTTCAAATCCTTCTTCTGCACATAAAGGTTGCAGTTTGGAATACCATCATAGAAGATTCCTTCCGGAATTTCCAGTTCCGGGCTTTTCTGTTTCATGGAAATCAGAAGTTGTGCCAGTTTCATGTTCGACTTAGGTCCCACATTGTTCTGGAAATAGAATGAGCCAAACATGATGATGACGGTGATGACGATAAGTGAGCGGAAAGCTTGCATCAGTGAAATGCCGGCAGCCTTGATGGCTGTAAGTTCCGAACTCTCGCCGAGATTACCGAACGTCATGAGTGAAGACAGGAGAATAGCCAAAGGCAGGGCCTGTGGTACGAGCATCAGACCCATGTACCAGAAAAATTGAGCCATCACGTCCATCGTGAGTCCCTTACCGATGAGATCATCAATATATCTCCATAAGAACTGCATCATCAGCACAAACTGGCAGATGAAGAAAGTTCCCATGAAAAGGAGACCAAACTGCTTGGCAATAAATATGTCTAATTTCTTAATTCTAAGCATTTCAATATTCTGTTGTTTCAGACCTTTTCTTTATTTAAAATAATAGCAGGTCTGTTATTCAGCGTGCAAAGGTAATATAAAAAAATAAGAAAACCTTTATTTTTCGTTTTTTTTATATATATAATTAGGTGAAAGTGGGGCAGGAATGTGAGAAAAATGAGAAAATAAAACTTTTTTTGAAAATTTCTGCCGAAAAATTTGTTCAATTCAAATAAATGTATTACCTTTGCACCCGCAAATGAGAAATCAATTGCTTGGATGGCGGGATAGCTCAGCTGGTTAGAGCGTCGGATTCATAATCCGGAGGTCGAGGGATCGTGGCCCCCTCCCGCTACAAGATGAGAGACATCAACTTTTTAGTTGATGTCTTTTTTATGCTCTAAACTTTTCCACACTTATTCACTTCTCATAGATAAGTTATCCACATATGTGTTGATAACTATGTTATTCCGTTGGTTATCAGATGTTTTTCCTGTTGGTAACTGGTGTGGAAAAGATAAATATGAAAGATTTTCCGATGTTTTTTCTTGGTGTTCTCAGAATAAAATATTTGTAAAAAACTGACCAATGGGGCTAAAATACAAAAAAAAAGTTGTATATTTGCAGCGGTAAAGTTTTATTTTTAGGCATTTGTTGACTGCCTCTTCTTTATAAACATAGAAATTGTATAAGCTGTATGAAACGAAAATTACACCTTATTATATATGTAGCTATCATCGTGTTGCTGACCGGTTGTGCTCAGCAGCCTAGGAAGTATGTCATTGGCGTATCCCAGTGTTCGGAAGATACCTGGCGCGATAAACTGAATGATGAACTGAAGATGGGCGAGTATCTCAACGATTCGCTTATCGTGAAACTGGCTTCTTCCAACGATGATAATATGTTGCAGAATAAGCAAGTTAACCAGTTTATCGATGAGGGTGTAGATTTGCTTATCGTATCTCCTAATCAGCTGAGTGCTATATCCAAGGCTGTAGAGCGTGCTTACGATAAAGGTATTCCTGTGATTCTCTATGACAGGAAGACCAATTCTGACAAGTATACGGCATTTATCGGCTGCGATAACTATACGATAGGTAAATCGATGGGAACTTTTATCGCCCAGCAGCTTCAGGGAAAGGGCCGCATCGTTGAAATCAGAGGCTTAGAGGGCTCTTCGCCTGCTTTGGAGCGTCATCGTGGTTTTATGGATGCTATCAAGCCTTATCCTGGGTTACAGGTTGTAGCCTCGGAGGGAGGAAACTGGAAAGAAGAGGGTGGAATCCAGGCGATGAAACGCATATTGAAACAGACACAGGACTTTGATTATGTCTTTGCCCATAATGACTGTCTTGCCTGGGGAGCTTATGTGGCTGCCCGCCAGATGAGGGTAAAGCGTAACTATAAGTATACCGGAGTAGACGGCATGGCTACCGAAGGTGGTGGTTTGGAACTTGTGCGCGATGGTATTTTCGAAGCCTCTTATCTTTATCCTACCAAGGGTGACGAGGTCATAGCGCTTGCCATGAAGATATTGAAGCATCAGCCTTATGAACGCGACAATTATCTGAGCACTTCTATCATAACCCAGGCAAATGCTGCCCTTACATTGATGGAGGCTAGAGATGCCGAGCGTCAGACGCACAATCTGAAGACTTTGCATAAGCAGGTAAATCAGTATCTGTCTGATTATAACTCACAGAAAGTCATGCTCATAGGTCTGTGTCTGTTCCTCTTTGTTTGCCTCGCAGCTGCTGCTTTGATCTTCAGAGGTTATCTGATAAAGGTGAAACTGAACGAAACATTGGCTAAGACAAATGGCGAACTGAAGCGACTGAATGTAGAATTGGGTGAAAAGAATGGAGAATTGAAACGATTGAATGAGGAGGTCTTGGAACTCACTCATTCCCGTCTGGTATTCTTTACCAATATCAGCCATGAACTTCGCACGCCTTTAACCCTGATAGCCGACCCGGTAGAGATGCTGCTTGAAGATTCCGGCATCAAGGGCAAGAGCCGCGAACTCTTGAAGATGGTGCAGCGTAACGCCCTTGCTCTCCAACAGTTGGTAAGTAACATTCTTGATTTCCGTAAGATTCAGAATGGCAAGATGGAACTGAAACTCTATCGCTTCGACATTGTGAAGACCTTGACGACGTGGGTGGGCGACTTCCAGCTTACTGCCGAGCGCAAGCAGATCAGACTGCATCTGGATGTTGATGACTTGAAAGGGAGCCATGAAATGATTGCCGATCAGGAGAAGATTTCCCGTATCGTGTTCAATCTGTTGAGCAATGCCTTGAAATATACGCCTGCTGGTGGAGAAATCTTTGTTTCGCTGAAAGATGAAGGTGCCAATCTCCGTCTTGACGTGAGAGATACGGGCAAGGGTATCTCGCAGGATGAGGCTGATAAGATCTTTGAACGCTTCTTCCAGGCCAAGGGGGCTGCCAGCGGTACGGGTATTGGTCTGGCTCTGGTGAAATCTTTTGTAGAGTTGCATCATGGTGAGGCTAGGGTAGAAAGTGAACCGGGAAAGGGCTCTGAATTTATCGTTGTCATTCCTCGTGAGCAGGAGTGTGATTCACAAGTTATCCACAATGATGTGGATGTTGTGGATAACTCTGTAAATGCCTCTGCGTCAGATGGTAAGAATGTGGTAGATGAATCTGTTTTGCAATATATTGATGATGGAGACAGAAGTCGTGGAAAAGTTCAGCAGTTGGTAAGCGAGAATACCAATCGTCCTACTGTTCTGGTTATTGATGATAATACCGATATCCGTCAGTATGAGCGTACTCTTTTGCAGGATGTGTATATTGTTCTTGAGGCCGCCGATGGTAAAGAGGGTCTGGCTGTCGCCTTGAAAGAGGTGCCTGACCTGGTGATTTGCGATGTGATGATGCCTGTTATGGACGGATTGGAGTTTACTAAACAGTTGAAGACGAATACGGCTACCTCTCATATCCCTGTTATTATGCTTACGGCGAAGAACCTGGAGGAGCATCGCGCAGAGGGTTATGAGCATGGAGCAGATTCCTATATTACCAAACCATTCCACAGCAAGGTGCTTCTCGCCCGTATCGAGAATCTCTTGCGACAGCGTCAGCTCCTGAAACATCTTTATCAGGGGGCTCAAGAGGCTGAGAAGGAGATTTCTGAGTCTCATCTGGAAAATCGTGACAAGCAGTTCCTCAAGCAGCTTCAAGCCATTATCCAGAAGAATCTTTCTGATAGTGAGTTTGGAGTTGAGGATATGGGACAGCAGATTGGCTTAAGCCGTGTGCAGCTCTATCGCAAGGTGAAGGCGATGACAGGCTCTTCTGTTGTTGACTTACTCCGTAAGGCTCGCCTTGCCAAAGCTAGGCGTTTGCTCGAAACCCGGAGCATGAGTGTCTCTGAAGTAGCCTATGAAGTGGGCTTCTCAGCGCCGTCTTACTTCACAAAATGTTTCAAGGAAGAGTATGGAATGTTACCTGGTGATGTAGGTAATGTGATGAAATAGAGAGAAATACGCTATACCTGAAGTGTAAAATCTGTGAATATATGGATAAAAATCGTTCATTTCCTAGCATAAAAGGTACATTGTATCATTTTTATCACTATTTGAACGATAATTGTACCTGGGGTTCGCTGAAACTTACTATCTTTGCACCAGAATTTAGAAGTTTTAAATTGTTTCATGCAGAAATGGTTGCATTTTCATAAGGTTTAGGTTTTTAGGTTATAGGATTGAGTATTCATTAAGGTAAGTAGTTTTCTTTAAGGTAAAAAGTTTTGTTTTGGGAAATAACTAGTAATGAGAGAAAGCAGCTGTATAGACGGGATGTCTGACAGCTGCTTTTCGCGTATTATGGTTTGTTTCTTTTTAAGCGGGCATACTATAGCTTTTTAAAGGGGACTTATTCCCAATCTTCAAATTCCAGTTCCAGTTCTTTGTATTCGGGCTTGAAACTGCTGTTCTCCTTATCTTGCTTCCTGGCTTCTTCTGTTGAGGCGTTGCTTACGGACAGACCAAGCAGGCGGATGGGATGCGCTGAGGAGTAATCTACCTGTTTCAGCAGCCGTTTGGCAAGAGGTAGAATATCATCCTTCTTTTTCAGAACCTTTTCTTGCGAGATGCTTCGTGTTATCTGGGTAAAATCGGCAAACTTCACCTTCAGCGTCAGGGTTCTTCCTTCGAAACCGCTTTTGGCGATGCGCTCCAGCAGTTCGAGTACAGTATGGTACAGTTCGATAATCACAGCCGTTTTTAGATAGATATCTTCCAGGAAAGTCTGTTCGCAGCCTACCGATTTCCGTTCCCGGTAGGTGATGACAGGTCGTTCATCTATCCCCCTTGCAAAATCATAGAAGATGTGTCCGGCTTTTCCGAACACTTCTACCAGATGTTCTTCGGATACTTTCCTCAGGTCAGCTCCGTTGAAGATACCCATGAAATGCATCTTTTGCAAGGTTTTCTTGCCCACGCCCCAGAAATCCTCTACAGGCAGCTGGGCGATGAAATCGAGCGCCTTGTCGGGATGAATGGTGCAGATGCCGTCGGGCTTGCGGTAATCAGAAGCCACTTTGGCGAGAAACTTGCAGTAGCTGATGCCTGCCGAGGCGGTGAGTCCGGTTGCCTCCTTGATACGGGTTTTGATTTCTTTGGCAATATCCACCGCCAGTTCTATCCCTTTCTTATTCTGCGTTACATCAAGAAAGGCTTCATCTATGGAGATGGGTTCGATGAGGTCGGTATATTCCTGGAATATCTGATGTATCTGATGGGATATTTTAGCGTAATAATCATGCCGGCAGGGCACGATGATGAGGTTAGGGCAGCGCTGCTTGGCTTGAGCGATGGATTGCGCCGAATGAACGCCATACTTCCTTGCCTCATAGCTGGCTGTAGAAACCACACCACGAGGTCCGTCGAAGCCAACCGCTACCGGTTTGCCCCGAAGTTCCGGATTGTCTCTTTGCTCTACCGCAGCAAAGAAGGCATCCATGTCGATATGTATGATCTTTCGCTCAGTCATTCCTGCCTTATTTTTTCCAAAAGTACAAAAAAGATGCGTTTCCACAAAATCTAAGCTGTTTTTTATTGTTCGTTAACGTTTTCGGGTATTAGCCTACATGGCCCATCGAAACTGGCTGCGTTGAGCATCGCAAGTACTTGCGTTAGCCAACTCAAGTACTTGCGTTAGCCAACGAAGCTATCTGCGTCTGCTTCCTGAGTCGTCTCCGATAGCTTACGGAACCACTTGAGTAAGCTGAACCAAACACTTGACCTCACTGATTCAAGCACTTGACCTCATTAACTCAAGTACTTGAACTCATAAACTCAAGCACTTGACCTCACTGATTCAAGCACTTGAACTTATTAACTCAAGTACATCATGACACGCTCTTAATAGTTTGTAGTGATCTATATGACTCCCTTTGTCTGAAATAGAAAAGAGTTAGTTAAGAAGTAGAAAGTAGCAGAAAAGTGTGAAATTCCGTTCATGTAATAGCAATTATGTTACAATGAACGGAATTTTTTATTCGATGAAATGATTTTTTAAGCCCCTGTTCAGACCTTTATGTATTTTTGCAGCAGAAATCAAAACATTAACGCTAACAAATTAAACATTTAAAGTATGAACAACTTATTAAATGGAAAGAGCGCAGCTATGATGCTTGCACTTTCATTGGTAAATGTTACAGCAGCTTTTGCACAGGATGATAATTCAAGTGCTAAGGAAGAAGGTAATCGTAATGTGATGCTCAATGCAGCCAGTGCGAATGGTCCTCGTGAGATTCAGATAGGCTTGCCTTCTGCCGATGTCAACGTGTTGGAGAATGGTTTGCCTGTTACTTACGCAACCAATCCTCACTCTGTGAATACCATCTGGCGTGGCGATGCAAGTTTGAGCCATCAGGGTTTGCTCAAGATTGCAGAAACTGCCATCACTACTGGTAACATTGGTTATGCCGTGAACTCTTTTACCCAGAAGGGTCAGAAAGGATTCAATGGTACGCTGAACTATAAGAGCAATCATTTCGGATTGCAGGAATTCTCTTTGAATATGAATGGTGACTTGGGTAAGGACTGGTACTACAGCTTTAATATGTATCAGGATTTCGACCCGGGAACCTTCAAGATCAAGTCAACTCCTTATCAGGACCGTACTCAGATTTACAAGGCACTCCTCACCAAGAAGTATAACGGCAACCGTGGTGAGTTCACTGCCATGTATAAGTATGCCAATAGCCATAACGTGTATAGCTATGCTACCCAGAGTGCTCCATTTATCTATGTAGGCGATGGAAGCGTGAAGGAGTATGGCGATTTCAAGCTCGGAACTACCTCTTATCTTCCTGTAGATAATGATATGACCTATCGTGATATGCGTACTGGTGAGTTGAAGCAGACTTCTCTCTATGATGCCTGTCTGAACAAGACAAGCGAGGTAACCCTGATGAACAACTATCGTTTTGACAACGGTTTGAACTGGAAGGCTACCTTGAAGTACGATCACTCACGTGGTGCGATGGTTTACCAGTCACCAATGTCTATCATCGATTTGAAGAGTGATGCCAATAAGGGCGTAAATTATAAGTATCGCGATATCGATGGTGCTGTCAAGGCTTACAATGGTCAGTATGTACAGACCCGTATGTCTTGCCTCAATTCCGGAACCATCGATGAGGCTCTCTTCACCACCGAACTCAGCAAGAAATTCAGAACTTCCACCTTCCGCCTTGGCGTGAACGAGTGGTTCTACCATATTGATTATTGCTCAAATACAACCATGTATGACCAGAGTGTTCCTGCAGATGGCAGTTATGCCTTGCGAGTTTGGGATGCCAAGCGCAATGGCTATTTCTACGATTTCAACAAGAATGCATCTGAGTATTACAAGGGAAGCGAAAACAAGCTGGCTCTCTACTTCACTCACGATTGGGATGTCACCAACAAGTTGAATCTCTACTATGGTGCCCGTCTGGAGTGGCAGAAGCTGAAGGGTGAAAACGCAGCAGTGAAGAATGCAAAGGGTGAATTCGTAGGCCGTTTTGCCGATTACCATCTCGGTGCTAAGGCAGCAGATGGAACCGTGATTGCTCCGGCAGACTTGAGTTACAACTGGTTGAACTACGATTTCTCTGTAGCAGCAACTTATAAGTTGACCGATAACTTCGGCTTTACTGGCGATTTCACTTACATCGTTCAGCATCCTAAGTTCGAGGCTTTTGCCCCAGCTACATTGCCAAATACGGATAAGATTTCTGTGCCACTCGGTCGTGCAGGTATCTACTACAATAACTCATGGTTGAGTTTGACATCGTTGTTCTCTTACATCTCAAAGACCAACAACAACTCAACTCTGAATTTGCAGCATGGCAGTGAGATCAAGGCAGCTCCTATGGCTTACGATATTCAGACATGGGGTTGGACAACCGATGCTGTGGCTCATCCTTTCAAGGGATTCGATTTCCACTTCCTCTTCACTTATCAGAAGCCAACTTACAAGAAATATGAGACATCGGTTACCTTCAGTGATGGTACCCCTGGCAACATCAATGCCACTGGCAATATCGTAGCAGAGATTCCTCAGATTCTCATCGAGTTGGATCCAAGCTACATGATTACCAAGGACATCAAGCTCTGGACCAGCTTCCGTTACTTCAGCAAGACCTACGCCAACATCAACGAGGCATATTACTTCAACGGTCACTGGGAGACTTTCGGAGGTTTGAACTGGCAGGCAACCAAGCGCTTGGCTCTCGGCTGCACCGTAGTCAACTTCCTCAACCAGACTGGTGCCAAGGGTAGTATCGCAGGTGCCGAGCTGATTACCAAGGATGAGGCAAAGGGAATCAAGAACCAGATAATGACGGGTAGCTATCTTCGTCCATTCACTGTAGAATTCACAGCTTCGCTGAAGTTCTAATTAGTTCAAACATAATAAGATAAGGCAGTACTATATAATAATGTATAGTGCTGCCTTTTTCTTGTTTGGGTTTTGAACTTTGGAGAAAACGCTGTTTTCCATAATAAAATAGGTGAAAAGAGTGTTTTTATCAGTCATGATTAATAAAATAGAGGAGTTTTAGTGTTTGTCTTCCTAAAAACGTCCGTAAAAGAAAAGTTTTAGGAATCAATTCCTAAAACTTTCTAAATAATCGTACTTTTAGTATGTAGATTCCTAAAAAATATGTATATTTGCAGCATGACATGTAAAAATACAAAAATGAAGATAATAGAACGACATAACTATCTGAAAAAGCTGATAGCTTTCAAGGATAAAAAGCTTATCAAGGTGATAACAGGCATCCGCCGTTGTGGTAAATCGACCATTATGGAGATTTATCGTGACTGGCTGATAGCTCATGGAGTAATGCAAGAGCAAATCATCTATCTCAATTTTGAGGACTATGACTATTTTGAATTGCGAGACCCAAGAAAACTGTATTCTTATGTCAAACCTTTGATACAGCAAGATAAGATGACTTACATCTTTTTTGATGAGATACAGCATGTCACGGATTTTCCGGATATCATCAATAGTCTTAATTTGAAGCCAACAGTTGATTTATATGTGACGGGTTCGAATGCCTACATGCTTTCTAGCGAGATAGCTACACTCTTGGCTGGCAGGTATGTAGAGATTGCGATGCTTCCGTTGTCTTTCAAGGAGTATGCGGAAGGTATCGGTGGTACGGACCATCTTTCACAGACATATATAGAATATGTGAGCAAGAGCAGTTTCCCATATACATTGGAGTTGGATACGGCTAATGAGATTAGCGATTACTTGAATGCTGTTTACAATACGATAGTGGTAAAGGACATCATGAGTCGAAATAAACTTTCCGATGTGATGATGTTGGAGAGCGTGATACGTTTCACGGCAGATAATATCGGCAATATTCTCTCGACGAAACGTATTGCAGACTTGATGTCGGCTGAAGGGCGAAAGATTGACCAAAAGACAGTGGAGAAATACCTGTCAACCCTTTGTGAGTCTTTCTTCTTGTATGAAGTGAAGCGATATAACATCAAGGGTAAGCAACTCCTCAAAACTTTGGGAAAATACTATCTGGTGGATATTGGTTTGCGACGTATGTTGCTTGGCTCTCGCTCTTTTGATGCAGGGCGCATTTTGGAAAATATCGTTTTTCTGGAACTCTTGCGTCGGCAGAAGAAAGTGTATATAGGCAAGATGGATAACTTGGAGGTTGATTTTGTTGCTATTGACGAGAATGACTTAGCCTATTATCAGGTAGCTGCAACGGTAAGGGATGAGAAGACCTTGAAGCGCGAACTCGCTTCGCTTCAGCAAATCAAGGACCAATATCCCAAGTATATCTTGACGCTCGATGAAGACCCGACGGCAGATTATGATGGTATCAAGCGAATCAATGCGTTGAAATGGCTGATGGGGGAAGTATAGTCTTGTTGCCTCCAAGGAGATGTGAGGAAAAGAATCGTTCATGCACTGCAAAAGATGTTGCATGAACGATTTTTTGTATCGGATGAAACGAGATTTATATGATAATTCCTGCTTTATTCTTATCTTTGCAGCAGATTTAAACAATAATGCTAACAATTTAAAAAAGAAACGATCATGAAATCCAATTCAATGATTACCAAGGCTGCCTGCCTCATGTTGATGGCATCAGCTACAACTTCTGCCTTTGCACAGAAGATGAACATCGAACACAAGGGTGATACTACTATCATCAAGGTGGAGAATCCTACCAAGTATCTTCTTCTCCCTATCCAGGAAGAGAAGGATGAGGCCCAGGTTTTGCTCGATACAGGTTCTAAGGATGATACCTGGATGGACGTTCGCCTGGCTCAGAATGGTTCTGATTACTATGTGCCTTTCGCTTTGGGAAAGGGTAAGACTGCTACAGTCAAGATTCTTGGCTTGAAGAAGGATGCTTTGGCACTCAACTTGCTCAAGCTCAGCGATACATTCGACACCACCAACACCGATTACTATCGTCCATCTTATCACTTCACTCCGCTCTATGGTTGGATGAACGACCCTAACGGAATGGTGTATAAGGATGGTGAGTATCATCTCTATTTCCAGTATAACCCATACGGAAGTAAGTGGGGCAATATGCACTGGGGACATGCCGTAAGCAAGGACCTCGTTCATTGGGAACACCTCGATCCAGCCATCGCCCGCGACCCTGTAGGTCATATCTTCTCTGGTAGTTCGGTTGTGGATAAGAAGAATACGGCAGGTTTCGGCAAGAATGCCATCATCGCCATCTATACCAACAACAGTAGTGTAAACCATGATGAGGTGCAGTGCATCGCTTATAGCAATGACAATGGTCGTACCTTTACCAAGTACGAGGGCAACCCAGTGTTGACTCCATTCGATGGCTTGAAGGACTTCCGTGACCCTAAGGTGTTCTGGTATGAGAAGGGAAAATGCTGGTATATGATTGTTTCTGCTGATAAGGAGACCCGTTTCTATAAGTCAAAGAACTTGAAGAAGTGGACTTACGTGAGTGCCTTCGGTAAGGGTTTGGGTCAGCAGCCATGCCAGTATGAGTGCCCAGACTTCTTCCAGTTGCCTGTAAATGGTGATAAGAAGAAGATGAAGTGGGTGATGACCATGAATATCAATCCAGGTTGCTGGTTTGGTGGCAGCGCTACCGAGTATTTCGTAGGCGATTTCGATGGCAAGAAGTTTACCTGTCCTGATGCCCACGATGTGAAGTGGCTCGATTGGGGTAAGGATCACTATGCTACCGTTACCTTCTCTAACACCGGCGACCGAGTTCTGGGTATCACCTGGATGAGCAACTGGCAGTATGCCAATCTTACTCCGTTCAAGCAGAATCGTGGTGCCAACGGTTTGCCAAGAGAGTTGAAACTCTACGAGAAGAATGGCAAGTATTATGTTTCTGAAAATGTAGCTCCTGAAGTATATGCTTTGAGAAAGGAAACCAAGGATTTGGCAGATGCTTCTGTTGCCGATGCCAAGGATTTGAAGGGTGTTGCAGCCAATATGGAAGGTGCATTCGAGATTGAGGCTGATGTAACACCAGATGCCAACGGCATTGCCGGTATTGAGATTTCAAACAACAAGCGTGAGCGCACCCTGATTTACTTCGATATGAAGCAGGGCAAGGTGGTAATGGATAGAACTGAGAGTGGTTTGACCGATTTCGGCAAGCAGGCAGTTCCTCACGATATTGAGTTGGCTTGGGACAAGCAGCGTGCAGCTGAAGGCAAGGAGCCTGCCCGCATCGCTAACTCCATCAACTACAAGAACGATTTCGCTCTGGCTACCTGGGCTCCATTGAGTCTTTGCGAGGATGGCAAGAAGACCTATCATGTTGATATCTTCGTAGATAAGTCATCTGTAGAGCTCTTCGTAGATGGCGGTCGCATCGCCATGACCAACCTCGTCTTCCCTGTAGCTCCATACGAGAATGTGAAGCTCTACACCCAGGATGGCAAGGCTGAATTCAAGAATCTGAAGGTTCATAAACTTGGTTTGTAATCACGTAGATATTGTATGGTCGAATTGTAGGTTTAAATGTAAATAGTAATGAGTCGCAACCTGATAATATTTTAGGTTGCGACTCTTTTTTTCGGCTCAGGGGAGATTGTCCGTGGATAAAACAACCTCTGTTTCTTATTTACCGGTTTGCTGTTTCATTCCCTCAAAAAACTTTTGCTGCAATTGTTTGGCCAGTTGATTATCAGGGTTGAGTTTGAGAGCTTTCTCGTAATCCTGCATCACTTCCAGATAATAGCGTTGACCGTTTTGCCCAGGATTCTGTACGATGCGTACCATATAGAGAAAACCGCGAAGGGTACAGATGTCAGACGGGTCAGCATGCTTTATATTCTCCATCTTGGCAATAGTTTCTTCTGTCTCTTTTAGAAGATTTTCTGTTTGTGGAGCATGCGGATTCATCACGGAATAATTGAGACTTTGCAAAGCTATCTGAAATTTGGGCTGGATGCTATCAGGAAACATATCATCAATACGCTTCATCTCTGCAATACAATTAAGTATGCTCTCTGATGTCGGTTGCTGAAGTTTAGCAAGCGACTGTCCGATAAGTCCCTGCATTGTGGATTGCTGGGCATAGATAACTACAGATGTTGTCATGAAGAAGACTGACATCAATACGAATCGTTTAAAAGTTTGAAATGTCATATGCTTTATTATTTTTAAGTGAAACAAATATGCCTATATATAAAAATCTGTCTCTAGATGGAACTATCGAACGTCCGTTAGTATTATATCCGAAAATGTTTGTACGGCCGAGGATGTTGTTCAGAGAAGAATAGATAATGACCTTGGGACTTAGCAGATAAGTAAGGTTTATATCTACGCTATTATAATGTGGTGTCTTGCCAATAAGAAAATGACGTCCGCTTGCATACGATTCAGTCAGCCCGATGATTGCTTTGCCGAATGAATATTTTGCTGTCAATCTCAGATTATGCCTTGAGGCGTAGTCAGGTATTCGCTCCTCTGTGTATTCGTGATAGAATCGCTTGGAATCGTTGTAGGAATATGAAAATGCTGTGGTCAGATGTTTGAAAAGCGAATGCTCTTCTACAAAAATGTCTATACCTTTACTCTTTCCATATCCTTTCGGTTGGTAAATACCCTTTTCCCATAAAGGCAATCGCTGATATTTTTTCCAGTAGGGTTCTATTCGTATGAGTGTACCAGGCGACTTATATTGTATGGATAGGATAGCATGATCTGCCGTACTTTGTCCAAGAGATTTCTTGTTTGTTGCAAGAAAGTCATCTTCTGGAGTCTGGCTATACCGACCGGTAGCAAATGAAAGCTGAAAATTCTTGTTAGGAATATAACATAGTGTAGCCCTTGGCATAAACAGCCAGTTGGCATGAGCCATATATTCTGTCCTTGTCGAAATATTCAGGAACACATGGGGCTTCATCCTCCATTGGGCATCAATATGAGCAGCAAGAATATTATAATCCAACTTGTAGCAATCGTTTTCGTACTCCATGAGGCTGTTTCGCTGATAGTCCTCCATTCCTGCCGATATTTTTAGTGCATCCGAGCAAATTTTGCGTATTCCTGTTTTCAGATGTATCTCATTCCTGAAGTTGTAATATCGGTCACCAGCAATCTTCGCATCTTCTATATCGTTGAATACCGATGAGCTTGCCATACCACAAAAGAGCGTGTAGCCAGCACCCCACTGTGCCTTATAGGTTGTGTTGGCATAGATATTATTCTCTTTGAGCGAAAGGTTTTGGTTGTCTATATGCTGTCCTACAGATGTAAAATCATAGCCAACGTATGTTTTCAATATTCCGGCATTTCGGAACTCATTCTTGTATTGTGATTCGCCAGATAGTTTAAGATAAGGCTTGTTGAAATCAAGCCTTTCTGAAAATAACTGATTGTAGATTCCCAAACTTGTTAGTGCGGCATTAAAGGATAAGCTGCTGTGGGAATATGCCTTGGTGCCACCGATGTTCCAGTCAACCAATGATGCGCTGACTCCATATTTGTCACTTGTTGCAGCATCTGATGTTTCCATAGGGAGAACGGAGGAAAGTGCTTGTCCATATTCTCCGCTATATCCACCAAGAGAAAAGTTGATACCTTTAAATATAAAAGGAGAGAATCGTCCACGTACAGCAGTATCTTCTGTGTTTGTACTATATGGAACAAGGACGTGCATTCCGTTAATGAAAGTCTGGCATTCTTCGCTTTCTCCACCACGGACATAGAGCTTTCCATTTTCTCCCACTTTTTGAGTGCCGGGTAAAGTTTGCAGGGCTGCAACAATGTCCCCGCATGAATTACCTGCCATCACAACATCTAAGGCATCCATAGTCTTGAAGTTGTCACTTTTCCCGAAACTGTAAGTGCTGGCAGATATTACAACTTCTTGGATTGTCGTAGCTTTTTCTTTCATTTGGATAGAAAGATTATGTAACTTGCAGGCATCTGTAGTCTGCATATATTCTTCAAAACCAATCATGGTAATCTTGATAGACGCTTCTCCGGTTTTTGATGTGGAAAAGGAAAACCTGCCCAGAGAATCTGTCAGGCATCCATCAATTGTGCCCATGATGAAAACATTGGCACCAGCAAGCGGTTCCTGACCGCTTTTTACCATGCCTGATATGATGGTCTGTGCAGCTAGGTTGCAGACTGAAGTCAGCAGCAATGCGATATGTATTATTCGATGTTTCATGCCACAAAGATACTGCATGAAACTGGAGTTACCAAATTCTTAGGATATACAACTAAAACTTATGATAGAAAGCTAGTTAAGATGCCGAATAACTAAGTTGAAGGACAAATAACTATGTAAGATAAGACTTTAACTTGGGCACGAATCTTCGGGAAACGGGTATGATGTTTGTGCAATTTCCGAGAGTCAGTTGATAACCATTTGAGTTGCCTCGTGCCGAAGTGATATTATTCACATTGACAGCAAAAGAACGGTGACATTGGAAAATGTTCTCAAACTCTTTCAACTCTTCAAGAGCATGGGTTAGTGTTGTATGGATATCAACAGCAACAACATTACCTTCTTTTAGAAAACAGACGGATACATTGTTTTTCTGTGCTTCGATATAAAGTAGATCGTTGATGGCAATCGACAGATCGTTTCCTCTTACGTTAGTATCATGGATGGTAATAGATACTTCTTCCTGTTCCTTTGTTGTATTGCGCAACAACTCTTCCATTCTCTCTCGTAATGTTCTGTTGTATTGCATTCCGATAGATAATGTCGTAAGAAATATGCCTATGATAATAGTCCAATTTAGAAACAAGAGAAACAGACTGAATGTAATCGTATAATGAAACAAGTATGAGAATAGGAGGAAATTACCGAAGGCAATGATGAAAATCAGTCCGAGTATAGCTACTCCTTCATGCCAGATACGCCAGGGCTTGATAGTTTGATGCAAATACTTCAATATCGTTGCAGCGTATGTTATGTGGCATCCAAAAGTTACCAGTCCGAATAATGTAGCAACAAAGCATTTGTTACCTTGATATAAGCAGAGTCCAAATGGCTGCAGAAAATATAAAATTACCCAAATGATGAAGCCAAAGATGCTACTATCTTTTAGCAAGTGTTTACTCTGTTTAAAAGGATATGTTCGAGTTAGAAACGACATGTTGAATCTGATTTATTTAATTAACGCAGCACTATCATTTATCTTCTTTATCAGAGTACCTAAGCTACTCTGTTGGTGCACCGGGATGCTTGCCATATCCAGACATTTTGTTTATTATCGTGCTGCAAAAATAAAACAAAGTTCTGAATGACACGGCAAAAGTACAAATAAAATTTGAGAAACGTACTTTTGGAGACGTTTATTTTGGTAATGAAGCATTTTCTTATGATGTCTCAGGACTTTTTTCTTGATGACATCTGTAACACTATTTGAAATCAATAAGTAAATTTGTACTTGATCCAAATTCCCCATATATTTTATTGTTCTTTTCAAACGCCGCAAATATATCAATGTATAAATAATCCTAATATTTTACACCAAAAGATACAAGTTATCACATTATTATTAATATGCATCATCTTTCATGATAGCAAGAAACATCAATCCTACTCTGTTCGACCTCTCGGGAAGAAAAGTCCTTGTGCCACAAAAAGGACACATTTATATTATGGGCAACAAGAAAGTCGTATGGTAGGAACGTGTGTTTCGGATAAAATATAATAAAAGCCGCAATTTGTAAACGCAAACTGTGGCTTTTTCGTTTTTTTATGCTATCTTTGCACACAGATAGTGTTTTTAAAGATAGATCATGATGGAACAGCAAGTAAAACTACTACCTTATGGGGTGGCAGATTTTGCTACGGTAATAGAGCAGAATCTATATTATGTGGATAAGACGATGTTTATCCCGGAGCTGGAGAAGCAGCCTCGCAATCTCTTCTTCATCCGTCCTCGTCGTTTTGGTAAGAGCATATTCTTGAGTATGCTCTATTCTTACTATGACTGTACGCAGAGCCATAAGTTCCAGAGTCTTTTTGGAAATCTGTGGATAGGACAGCATCCTACTCCTTTGCAGGGAAAGTATCAGGTGCTGTTCCTCGATTTCTCCCAGATTACGGGTAATATCGATAAGCTTGAGACTAAGTTTAATTCTTATCTCAGCATCAACCTCGATGCTTTTGTCCGTCAATACTCAGACTATTATCAGGCAGAGATGGAAGAAATCCTGGCGCAGGAAGATTTCGAGGAAAAGATGGAACTGATATTCAAGGCAGCCAAGGCGCACCAGTATCATCTGTATCTCATCATCGATGAGTATGACAACTTCACGAATGTCATACTCAACGAACGTGGTGAGAATGTGTATCATGCGATTACCCATGCCGACGGCTTTTATCGTGATGTCTTCAAGAAGTTCAAGGGTAATTTTGAGCGTATCTTCATGATGGGTGTGAGCCCTGTAACCCTGGATGATGTGACGAGTGGATTCAATATAGGTTGGAACATTTCTATCAAGCCGGAGTTTGATGAGATGCTTGGTTTCTCTACCACTGATGTGGTAGAGATGTTTACCTATTATAAGAAGCATGGTAGTATTCCTGCCGATAGTGATATTGATGCCATCGTCAATGATATGAAGCCATGGTATGATAACTATTGCTTCGCTAAACAGGCATTGAAGAAAAAGACTCGTATGTTTAATTGTGATATGGTTCTTTATTACCTTCGCAATTACATGGATGCCGGATGTCCGCCAGAAGAGATGATAGACCCGAATACCCGTACCGATTACGGCAAGATGAAGAAACTTTTGCAGTTTGACAAGCTGGATGGAGAGCGTAAGGGCATTATCCGCAAGATTGCAGAAGAGGAGCAGATTGTTACCCAGCTTTATGAGTCGTTTTCTGCGTATCAGATTCCAAAGGCAGAGATATTCCCAAGTCTTCTGTTCTATTATGGCATGTTGACCATCAAGGGAACTCGTGGATCCAAGCTCATTCTGGGCATTCCGAACAATAATGTCCGCAAGCAGTATTATGGTTATCTGGAAGAGGAGTATCAGGCAAAGGCTTATGTGGATGTCAACCAGCTCACCGATTACTATTATGACATGGCATACGATGGTAAGTGGGAAGAAGGATTGCGCTTTATGGCGGATGCCTATGCCAAGGTTTCATCGGTGCGTGATGGCATTGAGGCTGAGCGAAACCTGCAGGGATTCTTCATGGCTTATCTGAATCTGAATGATTATTATATCACGGCTCCAGAGTTGGAGTTGAATCATGGCTATTGTGATTTCTTCCTTTTGCCAGACCTTACCCATTATGCCAGTCAGCATAGCTACATCCTGGAGTTGAAGGTTCTTTCTAAGAAAGATTTCTCTGCGATAGTTGAAGGTGAGTTTACGGAAGATGGCAAGCCTATGACCAAGGCCGAGAAACAGTGGCGTGAGGCTGTAGAACAGATTCATCGATATGCTGAGGCTCCAAGGGTTGAGGCTTTGCGCCAAGGCACAAAACTCCATCTCATCATCATGCAGTTTGAGGGGTGGGAACTTAAACGGATGGAAGAAGTATGAAATTAATGAAAAGACTCTATATTATATTAATAGTATTACTTAGTAGTATGCTTCTTCTTCTGGATTCATGCACCCAGAAGAAGATGGTGATTGGTGTGTCGCAATGTTGCGGTGGAGTTTGGCGCGAGAAGGTGAATAATGAGATGCGACTGGCGCAGTATCAATATAAGAATGTGGATCTGCTGTTTACTACTGCAGAGAATGACGGGCAACGTCAGGCTCGTCAGATAGACAGTATGATAGCCAGGAAGGTAGATTTAATCGTGGTGGCCCCTGATAACGTGAATGATGTAACACCTGCCATCGAGCGAGCTTATCGTGCTCATATCCCGGTTATTCTCTTCGACAGAAAGGTAAAGACAACCCATTATACAGCTTCCATCGGTGGCGATAATGTAGAAGCGGGTAGGGAAGTAGCCCGCTTTCTTGCTAGTAAACTGGATGGAAAAGGTACCGTAGTTGAGATTACGGGCTTGAAGGATGCTTCCCCTGTCATTGAGCGCCATCGCGGTTTCCACGAGGTGATGAAGAATTACCCGGGAATCAAGGTGGTTACCCTGGAAAGCAACTGGAAGTTAGAGCGTGCTCAGGAGTTAATGAAGCAATATCTGGATAATGGCGGACATGCGGATGGCGTGTTCGGGCATAGCGACTTGGGTGCCATAGGAGCCTTTCTGGAAGCAGAGAGACGAGGCATTGATAAGCAGATGCTGATAGTAGGCATTGATGGATTGCCTGGAGAATGGGAAGGAGTGGATAGAGTGAAGAGAGGACAGTTTGCTGCTTCTTATGTCTATCCTACCCAGGGCGAAAAGATTATGGAATTGGCTATGAATATCCTTCAGGGTAAACCCTATAAGAAGGATAATGTGATGAAATCATTCCTTGCTACCCAGGAAAACTGCGATGCCATTGCTCTGCAATATCAGGATTTGGAAGCCAAGATGAAGAATCTGGATCAGATTTCTGTCAGTCTTGATTCTTATTCAGAGGTTTCCCGTATCCAGAAATGGATGCTTGTGGTTGCCTCTATTGTAGTTCTGATTCTGCTCTTTGTCGTCTGCTATATATATAAGGTATATAGAAAGAAGCTGCAGAAACAGAAAGCTGTGGCTCGTGGATTTATCGAGAACAAGGAGGGCTGGGCTGCTGAACTGAATCATCTGGATGAGAGTAATCGTTACTTCATGGACCGTTTCAAGAAGAAGATTCTTGAGAATATGGGCAATGCTGATATGAAGATGGATGATTTGGGTGCCGAGATGCAGTTGAGTAAAGTACAGCTCTATCGCAAGGTGAAGGCTATGACAGGAAAAACGCCTGCCGAGCTCTTGAAAGAGATGCGCCTGCAGAAAGCCTATACGCTCCTGATGCAGACTGATAAGACTATAGCTGAAGTCTCGGCAGAAGTAGGCTTTGCATTACCGGGCTATTTCTCTTCCTGTTTCAAGAAACAATATGGCGTTCTTCCTACCGATTTCAGAAATGAACAGTTATCTAAAAGGAAATAGTTTTCTAACTCCTTTAAAATAACTCCTTTAAAATCTTAGCAAAAGATAAGAAAATCGTTTCATGTAACATAATTATTGTTGCAGGAACGATTTTTTTTATTTATATAACAGTCTTTTCCCTAATTTTGCAGCAGATCCAAGCAATGACAATTTTTGAAACTTAAAACGTTATAATAGTATGAACAATCTTTCAAGATTACTGATGAGCTCTGCGCTCTGTACTGTTTGCACCGTAGCTAGTGCACAACAGGTAAATGTAAATGGCATCGTAAAGGATGCTACCGGTGAGACAGTCATTGGAGCATCTGTTATGGTGAAAGGCACAAAGACTGGTACTGTTACCGACTTTGATGGTAACTTTCATGTAGAATGTGCTCCTGGTTCCACACTTGTTATATCTTATATTGGATATAAGACGCAAGAAGTAAAGGCTTCAGACAATATGGAGGTAACACTTCAGGAAGATGCCAATGACTTGCAGGAAGTAGTTGTAACAGGTTATACCACTCAGCGAAAGGCCGATTTAACAGGTTCCGTGGCTGTGGTTTCAACCAAGAACCTGAAGACAAGTTCAGAGACAGACCCGATGCGTGCTTTGCAGGGGCGTGTTCCTGGTATGACTGTTACTACTGATGGTTCTCCTATTGGTTCAGGAACCGTGCGTATTCGTGGTATCGGTTCTTTCAACTCTTCTCAGGATCCGCTTTATATCATAGATGGTGTACCTACCAATATGGCTTTGAATACCCTCAATACAAATGATATCGAGAGTATGCAGGTTTTGAAAGATGCTGCATCAGCTTCTATCTATGGTTCCCGTGCTTCGAATGGTGTCATCATCATCACCACCAAGAAAGGTAAGAAGGGTAGCAAGGTGGCTGTTGACTTCTCTGCCAACCTAACTGCACAGTTCTATTCCAACCAGTCGAAGATGAAGTTGATGAACTCCAGCCAGTATGCTACTGCGATGGCTCAGGCTGCCCTGAACGATGGACTCGATCCTGTGGCTTATGCTGCCAACTACGGCATCGACTTGAATGCGGCCTCTGGTACTCCAATTACCGTTTGGAATCCTGCTACCAACCAGTATCAGAACTATACTATCAATGGTCGATACGACGGCTACATCAATGCCAAGAAAACCATGCGATTCTCTGATACCGACTGGCTCGATGAAATCTCTCGCACAGGTTTCTCTCAGAACTACGACCTCTCAGTATCTCATGCCAACGACAAGCATAGCGCTATGTTCTCCTTGGGATACAAGAACAATGAGGGAGTCTTGAAATATACCGACTTTGAGAATATCTCAGCTCGTTTGAACACCTCTTGGAATTTGAACAAGATCGTAACCGTAGGTGAGAATGTGACATTGACTTATACCTCTCAGATAGATTGCCATCCGATGGAGAATGCCTTGAAGATGCCTTCCATCGTTCCGGTTTACGAAGAAGATGGCAAGACCTTCGCAGGTCCTGTTGGTAGTATGGCCGACCGTCAGAACCCTTGTCGTGAGCAGTATCAGAACCGCAATAACCACCTCGACTACTGGCGCATCTTCGGTAATGCCTTCGTAGAATTGAAGCCTGTCAAGGGATTGACCCTGCGCTCTAACTTCGGTTTGGATTTCAAGACATCGTTTATCAATGCGATGACGAATACTTATCATTCCGATATTGTCAACAATGACATCGCCAAGACAACGCTCTCGAATAACAATGAGACCAACTGGACATGGTCTAACACAGCCCAGTACGTTACCCAGATTGGCAAGCACAACATCGATGTACTCGGTGGTATGGAAGTTTCCAAGCAGTCGGTTATCGATTTCTCTGCCTATTCAGAAGGCTATGCGCTGGAAGATAAAGATTATATGTGGCCAAATGCTGCAACAGGAACGATGCGTAACTCGGGTGCAAAGGTAGGCTATCGCCTGGCTTCTTTCTTTGGAAAGGTGAACTACAACTGGGATGATCTCCTCCTGGCTTCCTTCACTATCCGTCATGATGGTTCATCACGTTTCGGTAAGGCACATCGCTGGGGTACTTTCCCTGCTGCATCACTCGGCTTCAGATTCTCTAATCTCCTGAAGAAGGATTGGTTGGATGATGCCAAGTTGCGACTCTCTTGGGGTCAGACAGGTAACCAGGCTATCGACAACAATGCACAGTTTGGTCTTTATGTAGTGGATTACGGACTAGATCGTGTAACCTCTACTGCATACGATCTCTTCCTGCAAGGTTCAGGTACCTTCCCTTCTGGTTATCGTGCCACACAGTTGGCTAACCCTAACTTGAAATGGGAGGCAGCTACTCAGTATAACGTAGGTTTGGATTACACCCTGTTTGGCAACACCCTCTATGGTACAGTGGATGCCTATATTAAGAATGTGAAGGATATGTTGATTAATCCTGCTTATCTGGGTGCAACTGGTGAAGGTGGAAATTCATGGCAGAATGGTCCTTCGCTCCGCAACTGGGGTATGGAGTTCACCGTGGGTTATCGCAAGACCTTGGCTAATGGACTTGGCATCGACGTGAACGGCAATCTGGATTTCTTCCGCAACAAGGTTACTTATTTGCCAGCAACAACAACAGGTGCTTACGCTCACACATCTAAGGAAAACCTGGTGCAGAGTGGCAAGTCTTATGGTTCTATCGTAGGTTATGTAGCCGATGGAATTTTCCAGAATCAGGAAGAAGTAGATAAGTCTGGACAGCCAAACGCACGTGTCGGTGGATTGAAATACAAGGACTTAGATGGTAAAAATGGAATTACTTCAGATGACCAGACTTGGATTTTCGACCCTGTGCCAGCCTTCTCTTATGGTTTGAATATTGCTCTCAACTACAAGGGCTTTGATTTCAGTATGTTCTGGCAGGGTGTCTATGACCAGGATGTGTATAACAACCAAAAGTTCCAGACCGACTTCTGGGCTATTACTGATAGTGGTTCTAACAAGGGTACTCGTTTGCTCGATGCCTGGAATACCAACAACACTGGTTCTTCCATCCCACGCTTGAGCACCATGAATACAGCCGATGAGGGTCGTGCTTCTACTTACTTCGTTGAGAATGGTTCTTACTTGAAGTTGCGCACCTTGCAGGTGGGTTACACTATCCCAAGCAGCATCCTCTCTAAGTTGAAGATGACCAGTGCCCGTGTCTATCTCTCAGGTCAGAATCTTTTGACCATCAAGAGCAACAGCCTGACCTGTTCAGACCCAGAGAATCCAAACTGGAACTATCCACTTTCAACATCCGTATCATTCGGACTTCAGGTAGGTTTCTAAAATGTTTCATATTTTTTAAAGAGAATTTTAAGATGAAAAAGTTATATACAATGGTGCTTGCAGCAGCACTGATAGGAACATTCACCAGTTGTGATGATTTCCTGGATTACACCCCAACAGCTGTGGTTGATGAAGACAAGGCATTCAGCGAGCCAGACAAGATGGTAAACAGTGCCTATGCGATGTTGGGCAACTGTTGGTACTCTTACCCATTCAACCTTTGGCCATATGGTGACCTTTCTTCAGACGATTGCTTGAAGGGTGGCGGTGGTACCGGTGACACCGGTTATCACGATGTGGAGATTTGGAGTACCTTAACCTCTACTAAGGGCGAACTCGACGAGTTATGGTATCGTCTCTATTGTGCCGTTTCCCGTTGCAACCGTGCCTTGGTTTCTTTGCAACAGAATGGTGAGAGCACACTGGGTGCTGAGGTAACCAAGCAGCGTGAGGCTGAGGTTCGCTTCCTCCGTGCTCATTTCTATTTCAAGTTACTTAGCATGTATCGTCAGATTCCTTGGATAGACGAGAAGGTTTATGAGGATAAAACAACAGAGAGCACATCAAACACTCAGTTTACTTACGAGCAATTGTGGCAAAAGGTGATTGCCGACTTCCAGACTGCATACGATGTACTTCCTGCTAAGCAGAAGGATGGCGGTCGTGTCAACAAGATTGCTGCCGCAGGTTATCTGGCCAAATGTTATCTTACCATTGCCTGGGGTGATGGTTATGAGGCAACCAATGGCGTTGACCATATTAATGAGGAGTATATGCAGAAGGTAGTAGATTACACCGATGTTGTGAAGAATTCAGACTATGGTTACATGGAAGATTTCGGCGACATCTTCCTGCCTGACTATAAGAACAGCAAGGAGTCTGTCTTTGCTGTCCAGGCTTCCGACTATAGCGAGGACCATACTACCTTCGGACGTGGCAACTGGTCTAACGTGCTGAATGGCTGTTGGGGTATGTGGTCTTGCGGATGGGATTTCCACAAGCCTTCACAGGACCTGGTGAATGCCTTCAAAACCAAGAACGGACTTCCTGAGTTTGATGACTACAACAAGACTTGTGATTATCCTGTAAACGGTAAGCCTAATAGTCAGAAATGGGATCCACGTTTGTTCCATACTGTAGGAATGCCTACCTTCCCATATAAATATGAGTCAGAATACAAGATGACTACGGCCAACTCTCGTACACCAAACGTTTACGGTTACTATACCTCTCTGAAGGAAGTACCACAGCGTTCTAAGGGTGAAACTTTCAATGGCTCTTGGCAGGCGTTTGCGATGAACGACTATGTGCTCCGTTATAGCGACATTATGTTGATGCGTGCTGAGGCTTTGATAGAGTTGGACCGTCTGGCTGAGGCTCGTACCATCATCAACGATATCCGTCTGAGAGCCAAGAAATCTGTGAATAAGCATATTGAATATGCCAAGGATCAATGTGATATAGCCCTCTATCCGGAGTCTTATTTCCAGGATAAGGAGACGGCAAGAAAGTGCCTTCGCTGGGAGCGTCGTCTGGAGATGGCGATGGAGAACGGCCGTTTCTTCGACCTGCGCCGCTGGGGCATTGCTTCTGAGACATTGAACAAGTATTTTGCATCAGAGCAGAACGATAAGTATGGAGAGCAAACATACGCTCAATACCTGAAGGATGCCAAGTTCACACCGGGCAAGAACGAGTTCTATCCGGTTCCATATAACCAGCTGTATTACATTCCTGGTCTTTATAAGCAGAACAAGGGATACGAGTAATGGCTTACCGGCATTTTAAAATAATTAGATGTTTTTTAAATGTACTCAATTAATAAATTGACAATGAAAAAGATTTTTGTTTCAGCGCTTGTCGCTCTTTGCGGTTTCACCGCCAGTTATGCCCAGCAGGCTTCCTTCTTGAGCAATAATCACTGTCTCTATCGCATCAGCCAGGAGAGTCAGAACCAGAAGTGTCTCTTGCTTCCTGTACAGGAGGATGCTGAGATGGCAAATATCAAGGTGATTGCTGACAACAAGCAGGTGAAAGCCTTCAATGTGAAGTTGGCTAAAGACCACGTAGATTATTTCGTACCCCTCTATATGGATGAGTTTGCTGGCTTGAAAGGCCTGGCTCTCGATATCCATGTTAATGGTGATTATAGCAAGGAAGGACTGAATGCCCTCACTTGCTGGAAGGAGATGAAGTTCTCTGATGCTTTCGATATGAAGAATCGCGAACAGTATCGTCCGGATTTCCATCACACTCCTGCTTACGGATGGATGAACGACCCTAATGGTATGTTCTATAAGGATGGTGTATGGAATCTCTATTTCCAGTATAATCCTTACGGATCACAGTGGGAGAATATGACCTGGGGACATTCTACTTCCACCGACCTGGTTCACTGGAAGTTCCAGGGTGCCCCTATCCAGCCAGATGCAATTGGTACCATTTTCAGCGGTTCTGCCGTTGTGGATAAGAATAATACTGCTGGTTTGGGCAAGGGTGCTGTTGTGGCTCTCTACACTTCGGCTGGTGAGAACCAGACACAGAGCATGGCTTACAGTACAGATAACGGCAAGACCTTTACAAAATATGCAGGAAATCCTATTATCACCAGTACTGTGCCAGACTTCCGTGACCCACACATGTTCTGGAACGAGGACATCAAGAAGTGGAATATGATTCTGGCTGCCGGTCAGCACATGGAAATCTATACTTCTGATAATTTGAAGGATTGGAAACTTGAAAGCTCTTTCGGTGAGAAGTATGGCAACCATGGCGGTGTTTGGGAATGCCCAGACCTGATGAAGCTGAAGGTTCGTGGCACCGATAAGGAGAAGTGGATGCTCATCTGCAACATCAATCCTGGTGGTCCATCCGGTGGTTCAGCAACCCAGTATTTCGTAGGCGATTTCGATGGTTATAAGTTTACTTGCGAGAGCAAGCCTGAGGTAACCAAGTGGATGGATTACGGAAAGGATCATTACGCTACAGTTACCTTTGATAACGCACCAGAAGGTCGCCGCGTGGCTATCGCCTGGATGAGCAACTGGCAGTATGCCAACCAGGTTCCTACCCAGCAGTACCGTTCAGGCAACTCTATTCCTCGCGACTTAGGTCTCTTCGAGTATAAGGGTGAAACTTATTGCAGCGTGGTTCCATCTCCAGAGATGACTGCGGCAAGAAGCAAGAAGGCTGGCAAGAAACTCACAGAATCTTGCGAGATGGTAGTGAATCTGAAGGGAAATGCTACTATCACTTTGAGCAACGACAAGGGCGAGAAGGTAGTGATGAACTACGATGCCAAGGCAGAAACCTTCTCAATGGATAGAACCAAGAGCGGTAAGGTAGATTTCAGCAAGGACTTCGCTGCAGTCACCAAGGCTCCAACCTATGGCAAGATCAGCCAGCTGCGCATCTTCATTGACAAGAGCAGCATCGAGGCACTGGATGCTGACGGCAAGATGTCCATGACCAATCTCGTGTTCCCAAGCAAGCCTTACAACAAGGTTACTGTAAAGGGAAAGGGTAAGTATCAGGTTTACGACATCAAGTAACCTCATCTGTTAAGAACTGAATCTATAACACTATTGTTTCTAAGAGTGTTACTGATGTAACAATGCAACATAAATGGTAGCCGATGAACGATATTTTATGATATATTGTATCGTTTATCGCTACCTTTGCACCAGCAAAATAGAAACAATAACGCTAACAATTATGAATAAATCATCAAAGTTATCAATCATCCCGGTGATGCTCTGTTTCTTCGCCATGGGATTTGTAGATTTGGTAGGTATTGCCTCCAACTACGTAAAGGAAGATCTCAACCTCAATGATGCAACAGCCAATCTGTTCCCATCGCTGGTATTCTTCTGGTTTCTCATCTTCTCGGTTCCTACGGGAATCCTGATGAATAAGATAGGTAGAAAGAAGACAGTACTCCTGTCTTTGCTCGTTACCGTTATCTCACTCCTTTTGCCCATCTTTGGCGAAAACTTTGAGCTGATGCTCGTGTCGTTCTCATTGCTCGGCATCGGAAATGCCTTGATGCAGACATCCCTGAACCCTCTGGTTTCGGTGGTGACATCAGGTCAGAACCTGGCATCCACATTGACCTTCGGTCAGTTTGTCAAGGCGATAGCTTCCTTCCTGGCTCCATACATCGCTATGTGGGGCGCCATGGCAAGCATTCCTACCTTTGGTTTAGGCTGGAGAATTCTCTTCCCAATCTATATGGTTATCGGAATCGCAGCTACCTTCTTCCTGGCTGGTACACCTATCGAGGAGGAGAAGAACGAGGGTAAGGCTTCCGGCTTTGGCGAGTGCTTCAAGTTGCTTGGCAAACCTATCGTGCTGCTTTCCTTCATCGGTATCATGTGCCATGTAGGTATTGATGTAGGTACCAATACCACAGCTCCTAAAATTCTGATGGAGCGTCTGGGATGGACGCTGAACGAGGCTGCCTTCGCTACATCGCTCTACTTCATCTTCCGTACCATCGGATGTTTCACCGGTACTGTTTTCCTCCGCATGATGAAGACCCGCACTTTCTTCGTTATCAGCGTAGTGATGATGGCTCTGAGTATGATAGGCATGTGGGTAGGCGAGAGCAAGATGATGCTTTATATCGCCATCGCCCTGGTGGGATATGGCAACTCTAACGTGTTCTCCATGATTTTCTCTCAGGCACTTCTAGCTATGCCTGATAAGAAGAACGAGGTGAGTGGACTGATGATCATGGGACTCTTCGGTGGTACCGTCTTCCCTTTGATTATGGGCTTTGCCAGTGATGCTATCGGTCAGGCTGGTGCTGTGGCTGTCATGGCTGTGGGAGTCGCTTATCTCTTCACTTATATCCGCAAGTTATAATATAAATCATCCGCAATCGTTTATATCGTATATAATTAAGGTGTAATTATGGAAACAAAGAATTTAAATACAAAATATTGTGTAGGTTTGGGCGAAATCCTCTTTGACGTTCTCCCTAGTGGTTCTCAACTCGGCGGTGCTCCTGCCAACTTCGCTTACCACGCAGGTCAGCATGGTTTGCATTCTGTAGCCGTGAGTGCTGTGGGTAAGGATGCCTTGGGCGAAACAGCCCTTCGCATTCTCGATGAGAAGAAGTTGAAGTATGTAATGCCTGAAGTAGATTATCCTACCGGTACAGTTCAGGTGCAGCTCGACAAGGAGGGCGTTCCTACTTACGATATCAAGCAGGGTGTAGCTTGGGATAATATCCCGTTCACCAGTGATATTAGGGAGATTGCTGTCAATGCTGGAGCTGTATGCTGGGGTTCTCTGGCACAGCGCAGTGAGGTTAGCCGTAAGACCATTTATACGTTCCTCGATCATACTCCAGAGGATTGTCTGAAGATCTTCGACATCAATCTTCGTCAGAACTTCTATACTCCTGAGGTGATTACCGAGAGCTTGAAGCGCTGCAATGTGTTGAAAATCAACGATGAGGAGTTGATTACCATCGGCCGTCTCTTTGGTTATCCAGGATTGGATATCGAGAACAAGTGCTGGCTGATTCTCGGCAAGTATAATCTCGATATGCTCGTGCTGACCTGCGGTGTAAACGGCAGCTATGTCTTTGCTCCGGGTGTGAAGTCATTCCAGGAGACTCCAAAGGTTGAGGTGGCTGATACAGTAGGTGCAGGCGACAGCTTTACCGGCACATTCTGTGCCAGCATTCTGAAGGGCAAGAGCATTCAGGAGGCTCACGAACTTGCCGTAAAGGTAAGTGCCTACGTTTGTACCCAGAATGGAGCGATGCCTCAGATTCCTGAGGAATACACCCGTTAACCTCGCTTCCCCTATTGGTTATATAGCAATATAAAATGATAGGTTTAAAGAATAGTTGATTTAAAGTTAATGTTAGTTGGTAAGCTGCATCCTGTTCGCGAAGAATGGGTGCAGCTTTTTCATTTTCAGTAATACAATCTCTCAATTACAATAAAAGAACCCCCTAAAATGGTGAAATGATGCCCCAAAATGGCAGAAATGAATAAAAAGATAACGTTTTCATTAAAAATATTGTAAAAGAGTTGCAGATTAATAGATTATTTTGTATTTTTGCATTTAAAATATTAGTAGAACATTAAAAATATAGATGTTATGAAAGACTTAGATTGGTCTAATTTGTCATTTGGCTATCGCCAGACTGACTACAATGTTCGCTGTTACTATCGCGACGGCAAATGGGGCGAAATAGAAGTTTGCTCTGATGAGTATTTGAAATTGCACATGGCTGCAACCTGTCTGCACTATGGCCAGGAGGCATTCGAGGGCTTGAAGGCTTATCGTTGCCCAGACGGTAAGGTGCGCGTGTTCCGTATGGACGAGAACGCTAAGCGCTTGCAGAGCACATGTCGCGGCATTCTGATGCCAGAGGTGCCTACAGAAATGTTCGAGGAAATGGTGAAGAAGGTGGTTCGCCTCAACCAGGAGTGGATTCCTACCTACGAGAGTGGTGCTACGCTCTATATCCGTCCGCTGCTCATCGGTACAAGTGCTCAGGTGGGTGTTCATCCTTCTAAGGAGTATTGCTTCCTTATCTTCGTAACTCCAGTAGGTCCATACTTCAAGGGTGGATTCTCTACCAACCCATACGTCATCATCCGTGATTTCGACCGCTCTGCTCCTCTCGGAACAGGTATCTATAAGGTTGGTGGCAACTATGCTGCTTCTCTCAGAGCCAACAATATCGCTCACGAGAAGGGTTATGCATGCGAGTTCTATCTCGACGCCAAGGAGAAGAAATACATGGATGAGTGTGGTGCTGCCAACTTCTTCGGAATCAAGAATAATACATACGTTACTCCTAAGAGTACATCTATCCTCCCTTCTATCACCAACAAGAGTCTGATGCAGTTGGCTGAGGACCTCGGTATGAAGGTGGAGCGCCGTCAGATTCCTGAGGATGAGCTGGATACTTTCGAGGAGGCTGGTGCTTGCGGTACTGCTGCCGTAATAAGTCCTATCAGCTACATTGATGACTTGGATACAGGCAAGCGCTACAACTTCGGTGAGAAGCCAGGTCCTGTCTCTAAGCACCTGTATGATACGCTTCGCGGAATCCAGTATGGTACTATTGAGGACAAGCATGGTTGGACAACCGTAGTTATTGAGTAATCAATGACTTCTTTATTGCGTAAAAACCAATATTAGAAATATAATTATGATCAAGGCACTTTGAGGAGTTCACGCTCCTAGGAGTGCTTTTTTTATGTCTTTTTATGCCTGGGGGTTAACAGAGTTAACAGTTAACAGCTGTTTTTTCGATACTCCCCCTCGCGCGTACCTTATTATAATATAATATATATATACTTATTTTTATATGTGTGTGGGGGGAACCATGCATTTTTGGGGTGTTAACTGTTAACCTGTTAACCCCTCGCTCTTTTTTCCCCGTCTCTGTGCTTTGCGGGGCATAAGTCATAGAGATGCGGGGGAAGAAGCTATGAGTTAGGATTCTTAACACATTTCAGCATCATAAAAGCCTCATGAAAAGCTACGTAAAAACCTCATGACAGCCCTCATTTAAGCCTCTGCCCCGGCATCTTTTATGCCACAGCCCGGTCTTCATTTAAGCCTGAAAAACTGCAGAAAAGCCTCTTATTTTGCAACTGGGAATACGTAATATTCTCTGTCTACATTGTAATCCAGAACCCACTGGTCAATCATCACATTATCGTCTAAAGCCTTGATGGTTACGTTGTGACTGCCGCCAGGCAGCGTAACGTAGAAGCTCTTCAGCGTCTGTCCGCGCCACAGGTCAAACTGCCAGTTCTTTGAGTTGTAAACCTCCTTCAACTGGCAGATTACCGGTTCGCCACGGTCTATGCTCACACTCACCCTCATATCCTTTACAGCGTTTAGGAAGCAAGGAATTGCGGCGATGGTAAAACGCGCATCACCGCTCTTGTCGCAGTAGAAATCATAGCTCAGACTGGCTCCCTTCGGCAATTTCACAGCCTTGCCGCTGTGACCTAACAGCGGACGGACGGTAATCTTCTCGGCTCCTCTTACGGCAGCCTGGGCAAGCGGTGATTCAGTAGCCTTGCTCCATTCGTAGGCATTCTTGGCAATGATGTCGCCGGTAACTACAGAGAGCGGCTTGAAATCGTTGCTGCGGTCGAAGGCATCAGCTTTCAGCCGCTTGATATCGGCAGCCGGGAGTGTGCCCGGAATCTGCGGAGCCTGCATCTCTGCACCGTTGGTAAGGATGAAATCCTTCCATTTGCCGTTTCTGATGCGACTGTAGTAGGCATTGAGCTGCTTCAGTTTGTTGTAAGCATCGATGCTCACAGCCGCTGCAGCCTTCGCCTCATCGTCTTTATTAAACAGTCCCGGACGGGCGATGTGTCTTGCTTCCTGTGCCTCCAGCTCCTTTTCGGCTACTAAGGCAGCCAGGAATATCGGATATTTCACAACCTCGAAGAAACCGTCTTTCTGGTTCTGAGGCAGCATGCGTTCGATGGATTCAGTCTTCGCCTTCAACAGGTCGTAGCGGTAGAGAAAACGCTCCAGTTCGTTGCCGAATTCGCCTGAATGAAACTCAGTATCGCCGTAAGGCATCGCCATATAAGCGGAATGGCGGATGCTGGTAAGACGGTAATATTCTTCCATCAGAGGCATGATTTTCTTGCCCGTAATGGCGCCAAAGAATGCGTTGAGAGTGTTCTGGATATACGTCTTGCAACCTGCTTTCAGGGCGTTTCTATTCCACGCCAGGTTCATCATCATGGCTAGCTGGAAGGTTGACAGCTTCGGATTGGTAATGTTGGCTATCCAGGCACAGTCTTCGTCGTTGTGAGCGGCAGAGCGGTGCGATTTGCCGTGCTGGGCATTCTTGCTCTCCAGATAATCCTTGCTGTTGAGCATTTCGAGAAGCAGGCCCGGCGAGAGATTGCTCATCTCCATCTGTGCATCCGAGCAGACCAGCTTCACATTCTCGATGGTTTTGCGGTGTTTCTTCTTGTGCTTCTTGCCCACAAACTCCGTCACCTTGTAGTTTTCCGCCACGCAGATATCGAAACTGTCTACCACAGCCTTGTTGTAAGCAGCCTCGTGCCTGCCGTCTACCTGCCACAGCGTATTGGCTCTCAGGCGCAGCATCAGACGGGCGATGCGGCTGTAGTTCTGCGGTTTCATCCACTGGCTGTTGTTCAGGGCAAGTCCTCTGAATTCTATTCTCGGAACCTCAATCCACTGCTGGTCTACGGGTGTATATAGGCTCTTGCGCTGCGCCGGCTGCAGGTCGTTCCATGCCGCCAGAGGCGAAACGCCAGCCAGCTCAGAGAGTTTCATGATGGCGTAAGCCGTTCCGCGGGCGTTGCTTCCGATAACGATGAGTTTCCCTTTCCTCGTACCGATGTAGAAAGCATCCTTTGCAGTGATAATAAGATGCAGCGGCGCACCGAGTTTTTCTACTGCTGAAAACTCCTTGTTGGTGAGCTGGTCGAGCTGGTAAATCTGTATCGGAGCACCTGATTTTTCTTTCGCATCGAATCCGGTTACGGCTTTCATATCGCCCGCAAACTCCTTGAGGGCAATTTTTACTACCGGCGAAATGATAGAGTTGGTGGTATAAGATACTCTGCCGTAGCCGTCGGTCCAATAAACGTTGGGTGCTGCGGCCTGAGTTTCCGTCTTCTTCACTTTGGTTTCGGTCAGCGCGTTGGCATTCAGGCTAGAGAAGCAGGCCAGAGCCAAGGCAACGCCTAATATAATCTTTTTATATTTCATTTTTCTTATGTTTTTGTCTGTTCGGTTGTAGATTCGCTTTTGCTGAAACTACACATTTCTGCATTTTGCAAAGATACATAAAAGTGTTTAATATCTGAAATTATTTAGTTTTTATTTGCTTATTACATTATTTATTGTTACTTTTGCACCAAATAAATAAAAAGAAATGATGACATTATATCCAAAATTGATTGAAGAGGCGCTTGCTACGGTGATTTATCCAGGCACCAAGAAGAACCTCATAGAGAGCGAGATGCTGGCAGATACGCCTAGCATCAATGGTATGAAGGTGAAGGTGGTTCTTCTCTTTCCTCGTGATACGGATCCTTTCCTCAAGAGTACGGTGAAGGCGGCCGAGGCTGCCATCCATTATCATATTTCGAAAGATGTAGAGGTGGAAATCGTTACAGAGTTCAAGTCGGCTCCTCGTCCTGAGGTGGGCAAGATGCTGCCACAGGTGAAGAACGTCATTGCTGTAAGCTCTGGTAAGGGTGGAGTAGGCAAGAGCACCGTTTCTGCCAATCTCGCTATCGCCTTGGCTAAGTTGGGCTACAAGGTGGGTTTGCTCGATACTGATATCTTCGGTCCTTCCATGCCTAAGATGTTCGGTGTGGAGGAGGAGCGTCCTTATTCTGTTCACAAGGACGGCAGAGACCTCATCGAACCTGTCGAGAAATATGGCGTGAAGCTCCTGAGTATCGGTTTCTTCGTAAGTCCTACTACTGCTACTCTGTGGCGCGGCGGAATGGCTTGTTCTGCCCTGAAGCAGCTGATTGCTGATGCTGACTGGGGTGAGTTGGATTACTTTATCCTCGATACGCCTCCTGGCACAAGCGATATTCATCTTACGCTGCTCCAGACGCTTTCCATTACGGGTGCAGTTATCGTAAGTACGCCTCAGCAGGTGGCGCTTGCCGATGCGAGAAAGGGTATTGACATGTATCAGAATGATAAGGTGAATGTGCCTATCCTCGGACTAATCGAGAATATGGCTTACTTTACGCCTGCCGAGCTGCCTGAGAACAAGTATTATATCTTTGGTAAGGAGGGTTGCAAGAACCTCGCCAAGGAAATGAATGTGCCTCTGCTCGCCCAGATTCCTATCGTTCAGAGCATCTGCGAGGGTGGTGATGATGGTGCGCCTGCTGCTACCAAGGTTGATTCCATTACCGGTCAGGCATTCCTCAGCCTTGCCCAAAGCGTAGTAACGGTGGTGAACCGCAGAAATGCCGAGAAGGCTCCAACCAAGATTGTTAGTACACACAAGTAGTAAATATCCTATTTGATAAGGGTATAAAATAAAAAGCTAGGATTGCCCTCAAGCAGTCCTAGCTTTTTTTTATCAGAGGAGTTAACAGGTTAACAGTTAACAGCTGTTTTTTGCATGGTCACCCCCGAAATTATGCATTGTACATTATCTATTCTCCACGATTTCTTCCGCCTCCTCCTCTTCTTCTGCTACTTCGGCAGTAAGGTCAGCCTTGAGTCTTGCCGATCTCAGTTGCTGCCTGAAAACCAGGCAGGTAGCCAGAAAATAGACACCCGTTTGTATCCAGAGTGCTCTGAATTCCGGCAGAATATCTGAAAGCGAAGCACCCATACTGCTGATTCTGAGGAACCCGCGGATGCCGAAAGTGGATGGGAAAACCCACGAAAATCCTTGCCAAAAGCCCGGAATATTGCTCAATGGCCATGAAACTCCCGTCATAAAAAGCAACGGAACGGAGGTAAATACCACCAGAAGCATCACATTTTCACGATATCTTACCAGACACGACAGCATCAGACCGAAGAAAACGCACGAAAGAATGTAAGGAAGGAGGAAACCGAGAATGGTGGTCCACGTTACCATACTTACAAAACTGAACAGCTTGGGAACTACCAGCGTAAGATACATTCCCATCACGGCATAAACCATGAAATAAACCAATGCCTTGCCGAAAACAATGCGGAAAATACCGCCATAATGCTCGCTTACCGGTATGAGTTCGCGGTTTCTGTTGAGTTCTCTTGATGTTCCCGCTGCCATTCCTATGCCCAGCAGCATCGTCTGCTGCAGGATAAGAACCAGCACAGCCGGCAGAATGGCATTTCCGTAACCTCCTGTCGTGTTGAATATCGGAACCTCATCAAAGGCGAGCGGCTCGGTGGTAATCTCATCGTCTCTATCTGTAAATCCTCCAGCCTGTGTTATCTGGATGCTCGAGTTGATGTGGCTGGCTACGGCCTGCGAGGTCTGATAAATCGCTTTATAGGTCAGCATCAGACTCATATCGCAGTAAACTCCCACATGCGCCTGTTCGCCCCGGTTCAGCTTCGTATCGAAGTCGGCAGGGAAGTAAAGGATTCCGTGAACTGCCTGTCTGCGCACCAGTTCCTTCGCCTCGTCCAGACTGTTGCAGTAATAGGTAGCCTTGGCGTCTGGTGAAGCATCATAATCGCGGATAAACTCGCGTGAACTGTGACTGTGGCTCAGGTCCACAATCGCCGTATCCACTTCTCTCACCACCTCGTTGTTGTAGATCCAAGAGTAGAGCAGCGGATAACCCAGCGGCACCAGAATGCAGAAAATGAGCACACCCTCATCGCGGAAAACATTGCGCATTTCCGTCTTCCAGATGTAGCACATGTCCCAGATGCCATTGATAATCTTATATAATAAACTACTTTTCTTCATTACGGTAAGTATTTATATACCAGCATTGCCTTCTTGATGTTCCAGACAGTGAGCATCGGCAGGGCGCAGAACAGCACCATTGCGCCCCAGTGGAGCACAGCATCGCTCATAGGGAAACCATTGAAGATGTTCATCTGGTAAATCATGTAATAGTGGCGCATCGGGAAAAGCTGGCCGATAGACTGGATCGGAGAATCCATCGAGAAGAGCGGATAGGTGGCTCCGCAGATGGAGAAACTCACCACGCCCCACAACGAACAGATACTCATCGACATGCGCAATGAAGGCATCAGTCCGAAGGCAAAGATGCCGAAACACTGGCAGGAGAGTACGCTCAGAATGCCTAACAGGATGATAGGAAGCGCGCCGCCCGGATGTGGAAACTGCAATACATAATAGATGTAGAATTCGAATAGCAGGAAGATACTCAGGAAGATGAGTGTCTGTGGCAGCATCTTACCCGCAATGGCGAGATAAGGATTGTTGCCTGCCATCCGCATCCAGTCTCTTGCCCGGTTGAACTTCAGTTCCGTACCTATAGAATAAGGTGTAATCAGGAAGATGAACAGCATGATGAGTCCCGGCACCATTACGCTCGAAAGATAATAGTTGTAGTTGGCGTATGGGTTGCCTATCATGTGCAGATCTACGGCGATAGGCTGTAGGAAGGTCATGATTTCATCGTTCGTCTTTCCCAGCGCCGAAAGTTTCGCCATTCCTGCCGCCGCACCTCCCAGGGTAGAGATGGTTTTCAGATCGCGGAAGAGCAGGGAGCCGGCTGCCAGCGATACGCTGCTGTAATAGAATGAAATCTTAGGCTGCTTCTGGGCCATCAGGCCTGCCTCTGTTCCGTCAGGAATCAGCAGGAAGGCGTAGATTTCGTTCTTCTGGATAGCATGTCTTGCCTCTGCCATGTTCTCGTAATGAGCCACTACCTTGGTGGTCTGGAAGGCATCGAGCTTATGTACCAGCTGGCGCGATGTGGCGGAGTTGTCCTGATCTACTATGCCCACAGGCATGTCGGTAGGCACTCCTCCCTTCATCAGCGTGGTGAAGAAAATTACCACCACGATGGGGAAGATGACCATGCAGAAGAGATAAATGGGGTTCTTCCACATGATGCCGCATTCTCTGAGGGCTATATGATATAATTTCTTAAACATAGATGTTATTTAATGATGAGTGACATTCCCGGGCGCAATCCCTCAATCTTTGTGACAGGACGGGCCTTCACCTCGAATGTCTTGCGGTCGTAGTCGCCATTATCCTTGGTTGCCTTCCAGGTAGCGTAAGAGCCCTGGTCTTTCAGGTAGTAAACCTTCATCTTGATGTCCTTGTTGAAGGCAGGAACGTAAGCGGTGAACTCATCGCCCTTGTTCAGCCCCTTGAGATGGTCTTCGCGAACATTGAAGGTTCCCCACATATCGCTCATGATAGAGATGCTCATGATAGGAGAGCCGAGGCCTACCAGCTCGCCTACCTTAGGATAGACATTGCTAACCTCGCCCTCGCACTGGGCAATCTGAACGGTCTCTTTCAGAAGATTCTTCACTACATCCACAGCGCTCTTCGAAGCCTGGGTGTTGTTGGCAGCCATGCGCTTCTCCTGTTCGCGGGCGCCATTCTTCGCCATATCGTACTGACTTCTGGCAGCAGCCACCTGAGCCTCTGTAGCCTTGTAGGCTGCGTAAGCCTCATCGCGTTTCTGACCGCTGATTACACCCTCGTTGAAGAGGTTCTGCATGCGGTCGTAGGTCTTCTTGGCGATGGTTGCGGCAGCTTCAGCCTGCTGAACCAACTGGTAAGCGCCCTGAATCTGCTCCTTGCGTGCACCTGCATCCGTCAGGTCCTTCATCGCCTCGGCTGCAGCGTTGGTAGCCTGGAGCATCTGTTCCTGCGATTTCATTTCCGGCACTTCGAGGATGGCGAGCGTATCGCCCACATGAACGTAATCGCCTTCCTGAACGCGGAGTTCTACTACGCGTCCAGGAAGTTTGCAGGACACTCTGTATTCTGATACTTCTACCTCGCCCTGAATGGTGTCATCCTTCTGTTCCAGGGTGAAGAAACCGATGACGCCTACGAGAATGACTACTGCTGTAAAACCGATTACAGCGAGCAATATGTTGTTATGCTGTGATTTCTTAGACATTTTGCTTAATCTGAATTTAAATTTGTTATTATTATTACTGCAGGATACCGAGCGCCTTGTTCAGCCCAACCTGAGTCAGCTTCACGTCGATTTCTGCATCAATCTTCTGGCTCTGTGCTTTCTGCCAGGCAGTCTGTGCAGCCATCACGTCGGTAACCTCCATCACGCCTTCCTTGAAACCGAGGTTGGCGCATCTCAGGTTCTCATCTGCACTGGCGATGTTCTTCATTGCCATGTTGAGCTTCTTCTGGGCTTCCTTTACCTTAAACTGGCTTTGAGTAATCTGCAGATGAATCTTCTCTCTCGTATCATCCAGGTTCATCTGGGCGATATTGCTGGCAGCCTTGGCGGCTCTCACCTTGTAGGCGCCGTCGAACCAGTTCCATACCGGAACATGAACCATCACGCCTACGTTCCAGACTCCGGTAAACTTCTTCTGGAAACCATTGAATACGTTCGGGTTCGAAATCATGTAGCCGCCTGTCAGCATGACGTGAGGCAGATTGATGGCGCGAACCATTTTGGTAGCTTCTTTAGAGATGTCGAGCGCATTCTGCAGCATGCGGAGTTCCGGCCGGGTGTTCAGCGCCGAATCCTGTGCTGCCACTTTCTGCTGCTCGGTGTCAACAGGAGTTCCTGATAAAGCCAGGGTTTCCTTATCTTCATCGGCAAGTGTGATTTCCTGGTTCATCGGAATGCCGCAGAGCTGGCAGAGCAGCATCTTCGACAGGGCGAGTCCGTCTTCTGCTTGGGTAATCTGCATCTCAGCCTCGTTCACTTTCACGTCTACCTTCAGTCCGTCTGCCTTGGTGGCTACTCCCTGCTGAATCATCTTATGAACATCCTCGTTCAGTTTCTTTACGAGGTCGCGGTAACTGATGGCGAGTTTCTGCTTCTGCTTCAGCGAAACGGCGAGCCAGTAAGCCTGGTCTATGCTGTAGAGCGTGCTCTGGGTCTGCTGGTCGAGATCATTCTCTGCAATCTGCTCTCCGATGTCGGCAATCTTGTTGGCTGCAATGATGGCTCCACCCATATAGATAGGTTGGCGAACCATCACGCTTCCAGCCCAGATATTGCGGGTGTCGGTACGGAAAGCATCTACCAGTTTCTCTCCCAGCGCATTGCCTTGCTGCTGCAGGGGTCCCAGTTTCTCATTCAGCAGTCCGCCTATCTGCTGCGCTATCTCCGGGGTAATCATTCCCTGACTTACAAGTTGGCTCATCAGATTGCTGGCTCCTCCCGATATTCCTCCGGTAACGGTAGAGCCGATATTGCTGAATGTTGATTTCTGACCGTCGTTCAGCAGCGAAATCTCCCTGCTGAACCATTCGTAACCGCCTAAAGCATCTACTTTAGGAAGATATTTGGTACGTGCCGATTTCTTCATGTTGTACGCCACGTCTTTCTTGAGCTTCGAGGCATTGAGCTGCTTGTTGTTGCGCAGCGCCATGGCACGGCAACTGTCAAGGCTCAGCGTTTGTGCCTGAGCCCCAGCAGGAATCAATGCTCCCATCAGCATGATAAGAGTTATATATTTTTTCATCCTTTGTTTATAATATTATATAATATTGGATGCAAAATTATGGAATTATTCTTAAATGACAAAGAAATTTTGTTTATCAAATCTTTAAGAATCAAAAATTATATTGCATTGTGGAAAAATAGAACATACCTTCTGGTTTTCCGTAATCCCTTAATCGTCTGTTTCTTAGAAATTCACCCGTTCTGTCTCCCCCCAGGTAGGGTCTACGGTAATGCTTATTCCACCACCCGTACTGTCGTCTCCGCCACCGAATCCGTCAGCAATGGAAATCTCGGTATAGGTTGTTTGGTTCTGATGGATTTTCAAATCGGCTTTTTCAAAACTCTTTACCACCTTTGCATCGGCATCCAGAAAGCTGATACTCATCTTGATGTTCTTCTCTTCTTCATGTGGGAAGGTGTAGACGGTAAAGTCTCTGCCGCCATCTTTCATACTGAAATTCTCGGTCTGACGGCTGTTCACGCAGCCGAATCCGGTGGTTGCATCCAGGGTGCTGCTGCCGCCGGTATAATAGAACTTGATGCTTCTGATTTCTTCGGGAATGGTTTCGTCGTTAATATGTAACTTGAAGGCGCCAACTGCTCGCCTCAGGTTGATGTTTGTGGTGGCGCCCTCTTCGTTTACGCTCAACCTGCCGTAATAATAGAAGGTGTCGGTAAGTTTGTTGCTTGCAAACTTTACTTTCTCGGGTGCGCTGACAGAGCAGTTTCCCTTTCCGTTGTGGGCAATCACCACCAGTCGGTATTCTCCTTCGTCCAGACTTACATAGGCTGTTCCGAAGCCATTGTCTGTTGAAAGCTGGTTCACCGTCTCCAGTTTCTCCTCTCCGTCAAAGATGGCAAGTGTCAGTCTGGAGCACACATCGCCCAGTGCCATCTGCTTGTCGGCAGCTTTGGTTGTCAGCAGACTTATGCCTTCTATTTTCTGCACATGGATAGTTACATTGGCGTTTGCCTCACGTGATTTTCCGGTTGTTTCGTCAATCGAAAACTTCTCGCATGAAGTAAGCGTCGCTACGAGCATCAGCAACAGGGATGCCAGTAACCGATAGGGATTCTTACTCATAACCGTTCTTATTTACTAGTTGCTCTATGCGTTATCTCGGAGTTTCCTCGGGCATAAAGATGTGGCAAATATACGTTTTTTCTCTTTTCTATGCAAGTAAAATCTAATAAATCTTTATATTTTTTGTCATTTATCTGTTTTTTCGTAATTTTGCATCGGTTTTTCTGTACTTACAGAGCCGATTTTGCATTGTATATATAATAAGGTATAGAAGATATTGGTATGGATAAGAAGATAAAAGCATTGTTTTTTGATATTGACGGCACCCTGGTGAGTTTCAAAACTCACAAGATTCCGCAGAGCACGGTAGATGCCTTGGAGCAGGCTAAGAAGAATGGGGTAGAGGTGTATATTTCTACCGGTCGTCCGCAACTCATCATCAACAACCTCGGTCAGATAGAACATCTCATCGACGGTTACATCACCACCAATGGAGCCCGCTGTTTTGTAGGCGATAAGGTGGTGAGCCAGCACGCCATCCTTCCTGAAGATGTAAAGAAGATTATCGAGGCAGCCGACCGTGATGATTATCCGGCAATCGTCGTAGGAGAGCATCATCTCGCTATCCATCATTATACTGACGAGGTTTATGAAATCTTTGCCAAGGGACTGGGGGTGGATTGTGAAATCTTCCTGACCGATGTGAATGAACTGGGAGACGAGCAGGTTCTGCAGGTTACTCCTTTCTGTTCGGTAGAGCAGGAGGCGCTCCTGATGCCTACGCTCCGCAACTGCACCTCGGGCAGATGGCATCCTGCCTTTACGGATATTACGGCAGCCGATGCGGATAAGGGCAAGGGCTTGCATGCAATGGCTGATTATCTGGGTTTGAACATAGAAGAAACCATGGCTTTCGGCGATGGCGGCAATGATATTTCCATCGTACGGGAGGCAGGCACCGGTGTTGCAATGGGCAATGCAGGAGATAATCTCAAGCAGGTAGCCGATTACATTACGACTCATGTGGATGAAGATGGTGTTAAGAATGCGCTCCTCCATTTTGGCGTGATTTAAGTTCCCGGCGTTATTGACTTTTTTTTTTCATAACTCCCTATATATAATAAGGTGTAATCCTGATGAAGCCTTTTTGATAGGCGAGTTTCATTTTAATAAAATAATAAAGGCAAACATGTTATTTATTGTAATAAATGGCGTGTTTGCCTTTCTGTTTTTAAACCTCCCTTTTGTACCTAGTTTCTTCTTGTTATTTACGTTTTGTGAGAATAAATACCAGAAATGCTTACGAAAAGTAATAGAATATACGAAAAATATACAAAAAGTACTATAAAGTTGATATTTTGTATCAAATTGTTTGCTAAAAAATTGTTTAATTAGCAAAAAGTATGTATCTTTGCACCCGATATTTGTAAGTTGTTTAATTTTTAAGAGAGAGAATTATGGTAAAAAGATTGACCATGCTCATGGGGGGGCTTGTTCTTTCAACAGGAATGGCTCTCGCTCAAACTACTGTTACAGGTAAGGTTGTTTCTCAGGAAGATGGTGAGCCGGTGATTGGCGCATCTGTAAGAATTGTAGGAACTAAGACTGGAACAGCGACTGATGTCGATGGTAATTTTACGCTTCCTAATGCCAGCAAGGATGCTGTCTTGGAAATCAGTTACCTCGGCATGCAGACTAAAACAATGAAAGCATCTGCTAAGATGAAGATCATTTTGGCTTCTGATGCAAGAAATCTTGACGAGGTAGTTGTTACTGCCTTGGGTATGAAACGTTCAGAGAAAACTTTGGGTTATGCTGCCAGTACAGCCAACGCTTCTGAGTTGACTGTTGCTAAGTCTGGTTCCCTGATGAGTGGTCTTCAGGGTAAGATGGCTGGTGTGCAGATTTCTGGTGGTGGTGTTACAGGTACCTCTCAGAAAGTCGTAATTCGTGGTATTTCTTCTGTTTCCAGCAACAACCCATTGTATATTGTTGATGGTGTGCCTATCAACAATGACCGTTTGGGTGATAACTCTGTTGACTTTGGTAGTGGTGCAGGCGACATTAACCCAGAGGATATTGAATCGGTAACTGTATTGAAGGGTGCTTCTGCTACTGCTCTTTATGGTTCCCGTGCAGCCAATGGTGTTATCATGATTACTACAAAGAAGCCACAGGGTAACAAGAAGGCTTCTATCACTTACGATGGTTCTTTGACATTTACTGATGTGCTCCGTGTGCCAATGACTCAGAATCTCTTTGGTCAAGGTTGGGGTTCCTGGTCTAATGAGGAGAATGGTTCTTGGGGACCTCGCCTCGATGGTCGTGAGCACTGGTATGGTTCCACCGGTCTTTCTAACGGCGAGACTTTAACCAAGCCTTTTTCTTATGTTAAGAACAATATCCGTGACTTCTATCAGGTAGGTAAGGAATGGAACAACAACGTATCTCTCCGCTATGGTGATGAGAAAGTAGGTATTGTTGCATCTTACGGTAATGTAAGTTCTAATGGTATTACTCCTAATGATGGTGATACATATCATCGTAATACCTTCTCACTCCGTGGTTACGCCAATATCGACAGATTCCATCTGGACATGTCCCTGAACTATGTTCGCAAGGATATGCGCCGTTCTCGTGATATGTATATGGAGCTGCTTCAGGGTGCTTCTGATGTTCGTTTCACCGATATGAAGGATTACAACCTTGAGCGTAACAATGTAGATAACTACTATACATTGTATGCTACCAACCCATATTATATGGTAGATAACTTCTATTCTACTTATCAGGACGACCGTATTTATGGTAAGCTGGAGTTGTCATACGATATTACCAAGGATATCAAGGTAATTGGCCGTTTCGGTGGTGATTATACCAATTATAAGACCGAGCGCATCGAACCACGTATTATTTATACCGAAGGTTCTTATCAGGCAACTGGTAATGGTACAACTGTAGGTAACCAGGGTTACTATTCTAAGTATCGTTCTCAGCGTGGACAGATTGATGCCAGCCTCTTATTGACCGGTAATCATACTTTCGGTGATTTCTCGGTAGGTGCAACCTTAGGTTGGAACTTGAACCAGAGAAACTATGATAATGTAGGTGGTTATAATGAGCAGTTGGATATTCCAGGTTGGAATTCCTTGAGTAATACATCTTCCTATTCGATTACTGATACTGACTCATGGAATAGAAGATTGTTGGGTCTCTTGGGACAGGTTGAATTGGGTTATAAGGATTGGGCTTTCCTGAACCTTTCTGCCCGTAACGACTGGTCTTCTACTCTTCCTATGGGTGATAACAGCTTCTTCTATGGCGGTGCCAATGTGTCTGTGCTTCTGAATCAGGCTATTCCTGCTTTGAAGAATGTCAAGCAAATCGACTTGTTGAAGGTTCGTGCAGCTATAGGTCAGACAGGTAATGATGCTGATGTATATATGACTAATTCATATTATCGTCCATTCCAGTCTTATTATACATATTTGCCAATTTCCGGTGTTTCTGGTTTGACAGAGTATAACCGTTTGCCAAATAAATCATTGAAGCCTGAGATTACAACTGAGTATGAGCTTGGTTTGAGCGGTACATTCTTTGGCAACCGTTTGAGCTTCGATGTGGCTTACTATGATCGTACAACCAAAAATCAGATTATCTCTGCTACTTTGGCTCCTGAGACAGGTTATACTTCTAACACCCGTAATGTAGGTAAACTTCAGAACAAGGGTATTGAGGCGATGGTTAATTTTACTCCTATCCGTACTAAGGATTGGGAGTGGAGTGTAGGTGCTACATACGCTAAGAACTGGAGTAAGGTGAAGGAACTTTGGGATGGTCTTGATGAATATACCATTCCTGTAGGTACTACAAGTACTGGTTTGTATTCTTCTATGCGTGGTGTATCTTACGTATTGAAGGTTGGTGAGCCTATCGGTATCTTCAAGTTGCCAGCAACACAGAAGGTAACAGATAAAAACAGTCCATATTATGGTTATAGAATCGTAAATGGTAATGGTTTCTTGCAGTCTAGTACTACAGATTATGATTATCTCGGTTCTTCTCAGCCAGATTTCGTAATGGGCTTCACCACACATCTGAAGTGGAAGAACTTGAGTCTTGCTGCAACGGGCGACTGGCATAAGGGTGGATTGATGTATTCTGAGACATCTTATATTACTCACTTCAATGGTAACTCTACAGAGACCGTATTCAATGAGCGTGATGCTTTTGTTTATCCTCATTCTGTAAAGATTGTTGGTGGAGAGTATGTCGAGAATAATATTCCAGTTGCTTCCAACTATATGAATTATGTTCAGGGTAACTATAGCTACAACCCGGAGGTGCGTCGTGATTTCGTTGTAAGCCGTTCTTACTTCAAACTCCGTGAGTTGGCTTTGACATACGATTTCCCTAAGACAATCACAAGTGCATTGAAGATGCAGAAGTTGTCTTTGAGTCTAGTTGGCCACAACTTGTTGCTCATCACTCCAAAGCATCAGAATTATATCGACCCAGAGTCTTCTAACTTTGGTAATGATATCAGCTCTGAGTTTGGTGAGACTATGGGTTCTGTGTCAACTCGCAACTATGGTATTAACTTGAAGGTTGTATTTTAATTAAAGGAGATTTCTTATATGAAAAGATATAAATTTTTAAGCGCAGCATTGCTGGGAGCCCTCTTGACAATGGGTACTGTTACTTCTTGTAGCGATTCCGGTTATTTGGATATCAACTACAACCCAAACTATCCTTCTACAGCTTCCTACAAGCAGTTGCTTCCGGCTGCCGAAGGTTCTATCGTAGCTGTCAGTGGTCTTTATCAGCAAATTACTGGTGACTTTTGGTGCCAGTATGTAACACAGGGTAATAGTACAAACCAGTATAATACATTGTCTAATTATGCTGTAACAACATCAGGTTCTATTCCTCCTGTTACTACGATTTGGCAGAATACATATGCCAACAGTCTGGAAGATTTAAAGCTGGCTTTGGCTTCTGCTGAAGAAAGTAAGGCTTGGAACTATTGGATGGTTGCCAAGATTCTTCAGGCCTATAATTTCTTGGTATTGACTGATACTTATGGTGATATTCCGTTTACAGGTGCCCTTGATGTCGAAAACAATCCACATGCTGCATTCGATGATAGCAAAACCGTAGTTTATCCAGGTATTCTGGAGATGCTGGATGCTGCCATTGCCAAACTCGATGATGCTAAAGCTGCAGAAAAAGCTTCACCTTTAGGAACTGCTGACTGTTTCTTGGGAGGCAGTATGGATAGCTGGGCAGGCTTTGCAAAGAGTTTGAAGTTGAAGATGTATCTCAAAGACTTCGACGCTCATAAATCTGATATTCAGGCTTTACTTAGTGCAGGTGGTCTTTTGGAGCAGGATTGTGCTTGGGTAAATTGGGAAGATGGCGCTAATAAGGGTAATCCTCTTTATGAATTTAATATCCGTCAGTTGAATACTACTGAGAATATTCGTGCTTGTCATACTTTCTTAGAGTATCTTTTGGATAAGAAGGATCCTCGTATCATCAAGTTGTATGAGGTAACTGCTAATGCCAAAAAAACTCTCGGCTATTCTTCTGATGAGGAACTGGTTGCTCACATGGATGAATGCTACGAGGGCCTTCCTTGCGGAGATAAGCCAACTACTGATGAAACTACAGAGGGTGGTATTGCAATCTCTAAGTCTTCTCGTATGAAACAGGCTTATGATGATGCTGTCTATCTGATGAACGAGGCTGAATGCGAATTGATGATTGCTGAGGCTTATGCTCGTTTGGGTGATGCTGAAAAGGCTGAGGAATATTATAATAAGGGTGTTCTTGCCGGCTTCAGCCGTTGGGGATTTGATGGTACTGCATTCGTTGATGGTGCTTACAAGTTCGATAAGGCTGATATGCTTCATAGTATCGCCATGCAGTATTGGGTAACTTATGCTGGAGCGAATGCTTATGATGGCTGGATGACCCGTAACCGTTTGGGTATTCCTGAGGTGCAGGCTAATATTACTGTTCGTAAATCAACAACTGCTTTGCAGCGTGAATTGTCTGATGGTTATGTGTTAGGCAATTTGGTTGATCCAGGTGCTAGCAATATGAATGCCGGTGAGTATCCTATGCGATTGCTTTATCCTACAGCTACTACATTGTATAACTCTGCTGCTGCCAAGTATGTAGAAGAGAATGGAAACTCGCTGACCAAGAAACTTTGGTGGGAGAAGTAATGATTATTAATGTAATAAACGAAAAGTCATGAAGAAAATATTATATTTTTTGAGCTTTGTTTTCGTAGCATTGTTTACTGCATGCTCTGAGGGAGACGATTTCGATATCGATTATACTCCTATTGCTCCTGTTGGTGGTGAGTATAGAATCAATGTGGAGAGAGGTTATGATGCTTCTAAGACAGATGCAGAGTATTGGGCTTCTAATCCAACAGATGCTGAATTCATCTTTAAGACTGATGGTACAGGAACCACTTCGGGTGTTCTCTATGCCTATCTCAGCAATACTACCGATTATGATAAGGATAAGGCATGGATTCGTGTAGGCTCAACTGCCTCTAAGGCAGCTTACGCCATCAATGCTAAGGTATCTATTGATATGAGTGCTTATACTTTTGGTGGTGAGAATGTGGATGATTTCATTGGTAACTCTGCTACAGCTACCGACAAGGTAACTGTTAGCGGTAAGTGTGGTCACAATACTTATACTACTGTATCTGGTACTGTGACAGATGAAATCAGTTTCACCTATTCCCGTTCTGACCAGCCTGGATATCATTACAGAGTAACAGGCTTTAAGTCTACTGGTTGGGCTGAGGATAACAAGTAATATACTTTTGCTATACATGAATTATTCCTAGATGATGTTTCTAATGATATTGTCTAGGAATAATATTAAAGATATAAGGCAAAGTGATTTGCCTCGTTGTTGACAAAGTCAACACTTATATCTCTCTCGTCTTGGGGACTGGCGGTGGCCAGTCCCCTTTTTGAATTTATAAGAGAGATTTCTTGGTTAATGAGGGTGTGTCATAAGTCTGGATAATAGTTGGTGTATAACAGTTGGCTACCGCATGCACAACAGGTGTTGTGCATGCGCATATCAGCTGTTATGCAAGCGCACAACAGCTGTTGTGCGACCGAAGATACTGACTGTCTCAACAACATATCCTATCTCTTCCAACAACTTATTCTATCTCTTCCAACAACATATCCTATCTCTTTCAGCGTCATATCCTATCTCTTTCAACAAATAGAAGAGGGTGAATCATAAACTTATGACACATTCTCTTTATTTGTAGATGAAGTAGCTGCCTCCATCACTCTGGCAATATTTCTTCAGAAGCTCGATAATGTATTCGGCATTCTCGCGAACGTGCTGTTCGTCTCCGTCATATCCGTTGATGAGAACCACCAGATGGGTGGTGTCAATACTCATTTTGGTTCGCTCGTTGTCGCTGGTCGGGGTTCCTACACCACCTGTCTTGTCTCTGTAAACAGGCAGACCTTCTATATTAATCATGCCTCTGCCGATGCCTTCGTATGGTTCGTTGGCTTTGCCTACGCCCAGGGTCAGGGTGTCGCCTTCAAACTTGTCTGCATCAAATCCGCCGATGCTGTAGCCGTAGGCTATGCTCGCCAGGTTCACCAGGTCCACCAGCGTATCTCTCTGGTAGAGTTCCTTGCCCTGGAGCATTCTGCGGATAAGGGCTTCTGATGCCGGACGGTAACGCGAAGGATCCTTGCCGCAGGCACGGTACACTTTTCGGGTGGCGGCAATTCCACTCATCTCTTTCAGCGATTCCGTGGTCAGCGTCTCTTTGTACTTTTCGCCAAGTGCATGAATCTCATCCCAAAGTTCCTGGCAATAAGGGGTGTTTACCACATTGGCTTCCACGCATGCTCCCACAAAGGTGGGACATACCGATTCGATTTCTTCTGATACAATAATTTTCATGATGAATTTCCGTTTTCTGTTAAACCTAACTGATTGATAGGGCAAAAGTACGAAGAAATATTGGAATAGCCAAAAGTTCAGTCTATTTATGTATATAATAAGGTGTAAAAATAGTTTAAATGTTTATAACTGTTAAATATTTGACTAAAATGAAACTTTTTTGTGAAAAGATTTGGTGGAATGAAAAATAGTTAGTACTTTTGCACTCGCTTTTGAGAAATACACTTTCTCTTAGCGATTAAAGAAAGAGTTCTTTGAAAGATTTTACATAAACAGACAAGTAGTACAAGAAGCGGTTAACTTCTTAGAAATAAGAAAGTTGACTGGGTAAAAGAAACGAACCGTCAAGCAATTGACAAGTCAGGTTTACTAAGCTTCAATAAACGAAAAGGATATTCGTCCTAAGTACAGACAACAAACAAACCAAGCCGCAAGGCTAGGTAAAAATGATATTTTACAATGGAGAGTTTGATCCTGGCTCAGGATGAACGCTAGCTACAGGCTTAACACATGCAAGTCGAGGGGAAACGATATTGGAAGCTTGCTTCCGATAGGCGTCGACCGGCGCACGGGTGAGTAACGCGTATCCAACCTGCCCACCACTTGGGGATAACCTTGCGAAAGTAAGACTAATACCCAATGATATCTCTAGAAGACATCTGAAAGAGATTAAAGATTTATCGGTGATGGATGGGGATGCGTCTGATTAGCTTGTTGGCGGGGTAACGGCCCACCAAGGCAACGATCAGTAGGGGTTCTGAGAGGAAGGTCCCCCACATTGGAACTGAGACACGGTCCAAACTCCTACGGGAGGCAGCAGTGAGGAATATTGGTCAATGGACGAGAGTCTGAACCAGCCAAGTAGCGTGCAGGATGACGGCCCTATGGGTTGTAAACTGCTTTTATAAGGGAATAAAGTGAGTCTCGTGAGACTTTTTGCATGTACCTTATGAATAAGGACCGGCTAATTCCGTGCCAGCAGCCGCGGTAATACGGAAGGTCCGGGCGTTATCCGGATTTATTGGGTTTAAAGGGAGCGTAGGCCGGAGATTAAGCGTGTTGTGAAATGTAGACGCTCAACGTCTGCACTGCAGCGCGAACTGGTTTCCTTGAGTACGCACAAAGTGGGCGGAATTCGTGGTGTAGCGGTGAAATGCTTAGATATCACGAAGAACTCCGATTGCGAAGGCAGCTCACTGGAGCGCAACTGACGCTGAAGCTCGAAAGTGCGGGTATCGAACAGGATTAGATACCCTGGTAGTCCGCACGGTAAACGATGGATGCCCGCTGTTGGTCTGAATAGGTCAGCGGCCAAGCGAAAGCATTAAGCATCCCACCTGGGGAGTACGCCGGCAACGGTGAAACTCAAAGGAATTGACGGGGGCCCGCACAAGCGGAGGAACATGTGGTTTAATTCGATGATACGCGAGGAACCTTACCCGGGCTTGAATTGCAGAGGAAGGATTTGGAGACAATGACGCCCTTCGGGGCCTCTGTGAAGGTGCTGCATGGTTGTCGTCAGCTCGTGCCGTGAGGTGTCGGCTTAAGTGCCATAACGAGCGCAACCCCTCTCCTTAGTTGCCATCAGGTGAAGCTGGGCACTCTGGGGACACTGCCACCGTAAGGTGTGAGGAAGGTGGGGATGACGTCAAATCAGCACGGCCCTTACGTCCGGGGCTACACACGTGTTACAATGGCAGGTACAGAGAGACGGTCGTACGCAAGTACGATCAAATCCTTAAAGCCTGTCTCAGTTCGGACTGGGGTCTGCAACCCGACCCCACGAAGCTGGATTCGCTAGTAATCGCGCATCAGCCATGGCGCGGTGAATACGTTCCCGGGCCTTGTACACACCGCCCGTCAAGCCATGAAAGCCGGGGGCGCCTAAAGTCCGTGACCGTAAGGAGCGGCCTAGGGCGAAACTGGTAATTGGGGCTAAGTCGTAACAAGGTAGCCGTACCGGAAGGTGCGGCTGGAACACCTCCTTTCTGGAGAGACGAATTTCCTATGAAGATATAGGAATCTGATTAAAAGTTCGCTTCTCTTCTTGTACGCACCATCTGTTTAATTAAATACAGGAGACTGGGATTCCTTATACATTATATAATATATAGGGATGGCTCAAGCAAAATGGTTCAACTCCACAATCTCCACCATGCCTTTTAAGGCAAGAAGATCTTTGACATATTGACACAAGCAAAACTGTAAGTAATGAACTTTAGTTCAGACTAAAGTGAATCAAATCGCAAGATGAGATTTCACAAGTTAGAATACAGCTGAAAGTATGAGCTACTTATTCGCTGTCAGTTCAACTGATAGCAAATACAGTCGTAAAGAAAGTAAGAAAGGGCGTATGGCGGATGCCTAGGCTCACGGAGGCGATGAAGGACGTGATAAGCTGCGATAAGCTTCGGGTAGGTGCAAATAACCTTTGATCCGGAGATTTCCGAATGGGACAACCTAGCCGTCTGAAGGACGGTTACTCAATCTTCAAGATTGAGAGCTAACGCAGGGAACTGAAACATCTTAGTACCTGCAGGAAGAGAAAATAAATGAATGATTCCCCCAGTAGTGGCGAGCGAACGGGGAACAGCCCAAACCGTTGACGTCGCAAGGCGCCAGCGGGGTTGTAGGACCGCGACATTGTACTGAAATGGTGAGTGGAAGTATCTGGAAAGTTACATCACAGAAGGTGATAATCCTGTACACGAAGCCAGATCAGGCATAGCGGTATCCTGAGTAACGCGGGACACGAGGAATCCTGCGCGAATCTGCCGGGACCATCCGGTAAGGCTAAATACTCCCGTGAGACCGATAGCGAACGAGTACTGTGAAGGAAAGGTGAAAAGAACCCCGAGCAGGGGAGTGAAATAGTTCCTGAAACCATACGCCTACAAGCGGTCGGAGCATCGTAAGATGTGACGGCGTGCCTTTTGCATAATGATCCTACGAGTTACCGTCACTGGCGAGGTTGAGTGTCATGA
>NZ_JAPDUW010000001.1:3740000-3872478 GCF_026015295.1 Segatella copri
GGATATCGCAAATGTTTGCCTCTTCCTCGCTTCCGACTTGTCTAGCTATGTAAGCGGTCAGGTTATTCAGATCGACGGTGGTATGAACATGTAATCTCTCGGCAATCGTTTTATTGATAAAACATGCAGGTAGTTTACGAAGACAACCATATAATCATAGTCTCTAAGAGAAGTGGCGAAATCGTGCAGGGCGACAAGACCGGCGACGAACCTCTCTCGGAGACTGTGAAACAGTACATCAAGGAGAAGTATCACAAGCCGGGAAATGTATTCCTCGGTGTGGTGCATCGCCTTGACCGTCCTGTTTCGGGTTTGGTCGTATTTGCCAAGACTTCTAAGGCATTGAGCCGTCTGAACAATATGTTCCGGGATGGCGAAGTTCACAAAACCTATTGGGCAATCGTGAAGAACATGCCAAAGGAACCTGAGGCTACGCTCACCCATTGGATAGTAAGAAATGAAAAGCAGAATAAGAGCTATGCTTACGACCATGAGGTGAAAAACTCGAAGAAAGCGATATTGAAGTATAAGGTGATAGGTCATACAGACCATTATACACTTCTGGAGGTGAACTTGATGACGGGTCGTCATCATCAGATAAGATGCCAGCTTGCCAAGATGGGATGTCCTATCAAGGGAGATCTGAAATACGGTTCTCCACGTAGCAATGCAGATGGCAGTATTTCTCTCCTTTCACACAGAGTAGAATTTGTTCATCCTGTGTCTAAAGAAACAATAGTAGCAGAGGCTCCGCTGCCGGATGATAATCTTTGGCGGGCTATTGCACCCTAACTCAAAAATCCATGCTTATGAAGAGGTATGCGAAATGGGCAGGAATCACGGTGTTGACTCCATTGGTGCTCATCTTGTTGTTATCCATTCTGCTTTATCTGCCACCTGTTCAGAATTGGGCGGTAAAGCAAGTGGCTGCTTATGCCTCAGAGTCGACGGGTATGGATATTTCGGTAAAGCAAGTACGCCTCGTCTTCCCTCTGAAACTGGGAGTGGAAGGCGTAAAGGTACTTCAGCCAATCGACTCACTCAAGAATTCCCCAAACTTGGCTTTAAGAAATAAGAGAGATACCGTTGCCGACATCCAGAAGATGGTGGTAGACGTACAATTGTTGCCTCTTTTCGAAAGTCAAGTCATGGTGGATGAACTCAATTTCACCCAGATGAAGGTGAATACCACGAATTTTATTCACGAAGCCAGAATCAAGGGCAATGTAGGTAATCTGCGCCTGAAGGCTCATGGCATTGACCTCGGAAAGGAGAAGGTGAGGGTGAATCATGCCCTGTTGGCTGATGCCCGACTCTCGGTAGAACTGAGCGATACTGTGCCGCCGGATACTACGCCTAGTACCAATTTCTGGAAGGTGAATATCGAAAAACTGAAACTGAAGAACACTGATTTCGTATTACACATGCCTGGAGATACCCTCCAGGTGAATGCTTATTTTGGAGATGCGGTGGCGCAGACTACCTATCTCGACCTTTATAAAGGACTTTATCAGATAGGCCATCTCGACTGGAAGAATGGCAAGGTGAACTATGATCAGAACTATATCCGTCCGGTATCGGGCATGGACTTTAACCATATCGCCCTGTCGGCCATGACTTTGAAGGCAGACTCTTTCTATTATTGCGATTCGAAGATAGATGTCAAGATTCGTGAAGCTCAGTTTAAGGAGAAAAGCGGTTTGCAGGTAGACCAGCTCTATGGCAGATTCGTGATGGATTCCGTGAAACTGCAGTTGCCTGATATCTGTCTCCGTACCCCATACTCCCAGTTGCAGGCAACGGTGGATATGGATTTGAATGCCTTTGATGAGGTGAAACCTGGCAAGTTGATGGCACAGCTGAAGGGAGCTTTGGGCCGTCCAGACCTGTTCCTCTTTGCAGGCGATGCCTTCCCAGGCGCCATGAAGATGAAATGGCCTTTCTATCCGATGAAGATAGAAGGATCGTTCAAGGGAAATATGCAGCAGGCATCTTTCTCGGGCTTGAAACTGTCGCTGCCTACAGCCTTCGAACTGAGTGCTGATGGAAAATTGGGTAACTTGACGGATATGGACCGTCTGAAGGCAAATGTAGATCTGAACGCCCGTACCTATCATCTGGATTTCATTACCGCCATGCTTGACCCTTCTCTGATGCAGGAGATACGTGTGCCTAGCGGTATCGGAATCCGTGGTAACATTCAGGCAGACGGCTCCAGATATGCTACCCGACTCGCCATTACCGAAGGTCGTGGCAGGATGAAGGTAGATGCCAAGATAGATGCGAAGACCCGGAAAGACGGCAGTATCGATATGAACCGTTTGGCTTATCAAGCTAAGATTCAGGCGCACAACATCCAGGCAAAGCATTTTCTTCCAAAACAGGATTTGCATTCTTTCACCGGCTCATTGCAGGCGAAGGGAGTGGGAACCGATTTCCTCTCTCCTCGTACCCGATTACAGGCTAAGGCACAGGTAAACCAGATTCAGTATGGCAAATACAAACTGGATCATGTATTGGCAGTGGCTCACGTTGCTAATGGTAAGGTGCATGCCGATATCGACAGCAAGAACCAGTATCTTACGGGACTCGTCAGCCTTGATGCACTTACGAATTCCAAGAAACTGGAGGCTACCCTGGTGGCAGATGTCCGCGATGTGAATCTTTATTCGTTAGAGGTAACGAAGGCACCGATGCGCCTGTCGCTCTGCGGTCACATGGATATCAGGTCCGACCTGAAGGACAGTCACGACATCATGGCTTCGATGAGTGATATTACGGTTCGTACGGCAGAAAAGAATTACCGTCCGGTGGGTGTTGACGCTGATGTCTTTACCCGCAGAGATACCACGCACGCAGTCATCGATTGCGGCGACTTCCATCTCAACATGGATGTACACGGAGGCTATAAGCAGTTGATGAGCCGTTTTGCCGGATTGCAGAAAGAATTGGCTCATCAGCTTAGAAACCATCATATCGACCAGGTGAAGATTCGCAGTCAGTTCCCTTTCGGTCATGTTTATCTTACCACAGGAAAGGACAATTTCATTTCCCGTTTCATCGCTTACTGCGGTTATGATTTCAAGATGGTGGATATGAAGATGACCATGTCGCCTGTAACAGGTGTCAATGGTTATCTCAACATCGATTCACTGGTAGCGAGTGGCATGCAGTTGGATACGATCCGTGCCTTGGTGAAGACTGAGGGCGATACTATCCGCTATGCAGCACGTGTTCAGAACAACAAGCATAATCCTCAGTATGTGTTCCGGGCACAGGTAGAGGGCGAACTGCAGGAGAAGGGTTCCAATATCGATGCCCGCATCTATGATGCCAAAAACAGATTGGGTGTAGATGTGGGTCTAGAGGCGCTGTTGCTGGAAAACGGCGTGAAGATTTCGCTCATCGATACCCATCCTGTCCTGGGTTACAAGAAGTTTACTGCCAACGATGACAACTATCTGATGTTGGGCAATGACGACCGTGTTTCTGCCAATCTGAGTCTGAAGGCAGCCAACGGCATGGGTATCCGTATATACAGCAATGATGAAAACGAAGAAGCGCTGCAGGATCTTACGGTGAGCATGAGCCAGTTTAATCTGGATAAAGTGCTCAGCGTGATTCCTTATATGCCTGACATCTCGGGTATTCTTGACGGCGACTTCCATATTATCCAGACCAAGGATGAACTCTCGGTTTCTTCTAATCTGAACATCGACAATATGGTTTACGAAAAGTGTCCGATGGGAGATGTCGGTACTGAATTCGTTTACATGCCAAAGAGCGACGGCTCTCATTATGTAGATGGTTTCCTCAATTATGAGGGTGAAGAAGTAGCTACCGTAAAGGGTACTTACAAGTCGGAAGGAAGCGGTTATCTCGATGCCGAAGTGGGTATGGAGAAGTTGCCTCTGCATTTTGTCAACGGTTTTGTTCCTGACCAGATTATGGGTCTGAAGGGATATGGCGAAGGAAAACTGAGTTTGAAGGGAGCCTTGAGCCAGTTGGATGTAGAGGGCGAAGTATATCTGGATTCGGCTTATCTCGTCAGTGTGCCGTATGGCATCACGATGCGTTTTGCCAACGATCCGGTCCGTATCATCGACAGCAAGTTGCTCTTCGAAAACTTCATGATGTATGCCAACAATGAGAGTCCGCTCAATATCCAGGGCAGTCTCGACTTTACGAATATAGAGAAGATGATGCTCGATATCCGGATGAGAGCACAGAACTTCCTGCTGATTGATGCCAAGGAGAATGCCCGTTCCGAGGCTTTCGGCAAGGCGTATGTCAACTTCTATGGTGCGATGCGCGGACCGGTAAGCAATCTGAAGATGCAGGGTAAGCTGGATGTCCTCGGCAATACGGATATGACGTATGTGCTGAAAGAATCGGAACTGACTACTGATACGCAGCTCGATGAGCTGGTGAAGTTTACGAATTTCAAGAGTGGCAAGCCTGTCGTTGTCGAGCGTCCGGCACTGGAAGGATTGAACATGATGTTGGGCATGTCGATAGACGAGTCGGCTCATATCCTCTGTGCTTTGAATGCCGACCAGACCAACTACATCGACCTGATGGGCGGTGGTAATCTGACGATGACTTACAATTCGGTTGATGGCATCGGCATCACGGGCAAGTATACCCTGAACAATGGCAAGATGAAATATTCGCTGCCTATCATTCCGCTCAAGACGTTTGATATCCAGGACGGCAGCTACATAGAGTTTAACGGCGATCCGTTCAACCCGACCCTGAACATCACGGCAACAGAGAATGTCAGGACAACGGTAAACGAGGGACAGGGAACCGGCCGCTCGGTGGATTTCATTTGTGGCGTAAAACTCTCGCAGACATTGAATAAGCCAGGCATCCAGTTTATCGTTTCCTCACCAAACGATGCCACCTTGCAGGATGAACTGAACACGATGAGTATTGAAGAGCGGGGTAAGATAGCCATTACGATGCTGGCTTCGGGCATGTATCTTGCCAACGGAAATACCAATTCGTTCTCCATGAACAGTGCCTTGACCTCATTCCTCAATTCAGAGATCAATAATATTGCAGGTTCAGCGATGCGTTCTGTGGGTGTGGATGTCGGTATGTCGGTAGATAACTCCACCAATGCAGCAGGTGCCATGCACACCGATTACAACTTTAAGTTTGCCAAGCGGTTCTTCAACAACCGCTTGAGCTTCAGTGTGGGCGGTAAGGTTTCTACCGGTGCAGAAATGGAGAATGCAGCCAACAATGATGATGCATTCTTCAACAATATCGAATTGCAGTACCGTCTCAACGAAGGTGCGAGCCAGTATATCCGTGCCTTCTACAACAACAATACCTACGATTGGCTCGAAGGTTTGATAGGTGAGTACGGTGTCGGTTTCAAATGGCAGAGAAAGTTGCAGCATTTCAAGGACATCTTCCGTTTCAAGACCGATAAGCAGCAGATTCCTGCAGCCCCAATGGAGAAGAATCCTGCGGTGAAGAAGCATACGAATGAGAAGAAGGATACGATGGAGAAAGCCAAAACAAAGGACTTTGACCCATTGAAACTTAACGAAAAGTAATGAGCGATATGAAACAGCAGAACAGGTTATACCTTATTATATATGTGGCAGCATTGCTGATGTTGTCGGGGCAGCTCATAACGGGTTGCTCTTCAACCAGTGCGCTGAAAGAAGATGAGCAGCTGTTTACGGGTCTGGTACCTATCGAGTATAAGAACTACGAGAAGGGAGCTTATGCTGATTCTACCATCACCGAGATGGAGTATGCCCTGGCTTCGGCTCCGAACGGTGCCTTGTTTGGGAGCAGCTATTACCGCACACCGTTCCCTGTGCGCCTGTGGATATGGAATGCTTTCTCTCAGTCGGATGGAGCACTGGCTAAGTGGATAACCAAGGTATTCGGTTCCAAACCTAAGCTGATGGCGAATGTGAATCCGCAACTCCGTGCCCAGGTAGCCGAGCATCAGCTCGATAAATATGGCTATTTTAACGGTAAGGTGACTTATGATGTGCTGACACAGAGCAATCCGAAGAAGGCGAAGGTTGCCTATCATGTAGACTTCGGTCATCTCTGGACGCTTGATTCTATGGCTTATCTCAACTTCCCAGCCAAGAGCAAGCAGTTTATAGATGCTTCCATGAACAAGGCGCTCATACGGAAGGGGAGTCCTTTCAATGTCGCCAACATGGAATCGGAACGTCAGCGTATCACCCGTCTGTTCCGCAACAGGGGCTATTATTTCTATCAGAACAGTTATGCTTCTTATCTTGCCGATACCGTGAATGTGCCCGGCAAGGTGCAGTTGCGGCTGATGATGGCAGACAGCGTGGACGATAGGGCTACCCGACAGTGGTATATCGGAAAGATTCATGTTAATTTCAGAAAGCAGTATATGGAGGAGTTGAAGGATTCCTTTGTGCGCAGCTATCTGAGTTTCCATTATAATGGAAGAAAGATGCCGATACGTCCGGGCATCGTTTTGCAGAGTCTGCGCCTGCGTCCCCGTGAACTGTATCGGGTACGTACCGAGGAGCGTGCCAAGACCGGACTTCAGGAGATGGGACTCTTCAGCTATTCCAGCATCCAGTTCTCTCCCCGTTCGGTGCAGACCCTAGACAGTCTGGGCCATGTAGTATATCGTGATACCTTGGATGCCAATATCGACCTGGTATTCGACAAGCCATACGATTTCTATGTCGAGGCAAATGCCCGCGGCAAAACGACCGGTAGAGTAGGACCGGAGTTGGTAGTGGGTCTTACCAAGCGCAATGCTTTTCATGGAGGCGAAAAACTTACTGTCAACCTGCATGGTTCGCATGAGTGGCAAACCATCAGTCAGGCTGGTGGAGGTTCTACCCGCATCAATTCCTATGAATACGGATCGGATGTTTCCGTAGAGTTCCCTCGCATCATCACGCCTTGGAATATGTTCAGAACGATGGAGCAGAATGAGCGCAGATACCGTGCCGGGCATATGCCTACCAAATATCGGGGTGTGCCAACTACTACCATCAAGGCTTCGATGAATGTGCTGAACAGAGCCAGCTATTTCCGACGTCATGTGGCAGCGGGCGAGTTAACCTATGCGTGGTCTACCTCTTACCAGCATCAGCATTCTTTCAGTCCGCTGATTCTCTCTTATGAGTTTATGAACAGCCGCACAGCCGCTTTCGATAGCATCCTCGCCCTGCATCCTTATCTTCAGATATCGATGCGCGACCAGTTTGTGCCTAAGATGAGTTATACCTATACTTATCGCAGTCCGCGCCGTTACCGCCATCCTATCACCTGGTCAACCACCATCAGCGAGGCAGCCAATATCCTTTCGCTCGGTTACATGGCGGCCGGAAAGGGATGGAATGAGAAAGACAAGAAGATGTTCAAGAATCCGTTTGCTCAGTTCCTGAAACTGGAGACAGATTTCGTGAAATATTGGCGTATCACCCAGGATGGTACGCTGGTGGGACATGTCAATGCCGGCATTATCTGGAGTTATGGCAATGCCGAGAATGCTCCTTATTATGAGCAGTTCTATATCGGTGGTGCCAACAGTGTGCGAGCCTTTAATGTGCGGAGCATCGGACCGGGCAGATACCAGCCTACCAACAGCAAGTATTCGTATATCGACCAGACGGGCGACATCAAGTATCTGATGAATCTGGAATATCGTCAGAAGGTATGGGGCGATCTCTATGGAGCCCTTTTCCTGGATGCAGGTAATGTGTGGACCTTACGCAACCATGAGTACAGTCCGCTCGGCAAGTTTGATGTAGACAAGTTTTTCCGGCAGCTGGCGGTAGGCACCGGTGTCGGTGTGCGTTATGACATGGGTATGTTTGTGATACGTGTCGACTGGGGTATCGGTCTGCATGTTCCTTACGATACCGGCAAGAATGGCATCTATAACATCCGTCGGTTCAAGGATGCCCAGAGTCTGCATTTCGCTGTGGGTTATCCTTTCTAGGTTTAGCCTGGGAGATGTGTCCGGAAATAAGTCTGATATGTGTTACAGATAGTGCATAAAAGGACAAAAATTGATATTAATCAAAAAAAAGTAGGAAAACTTGCGGTTAACTGCATTTTTTTTGTTACTTTTGCATCGTTATTTTTTTAATAACTATCAACTATTAATAAATAAAAGTATAGACAAAATGAAACCTACGTTATTGCTTTTGGCTGCCGGTATGGGTAGCCGTTATGGTGGTTTGAAACAGCTTGATGGTCTGGGTCCTAATGGTGAGACTATCATGGACTACAGCATCTATGATGCTATTCAGGCTGGTTTCGGAAAGATCGTATTCGTTATCCGCAAGGACTTCGAAGATCAGTTCCGTGAGAAGATTCTTTCAAAGTATGAGGGGCATATTCCTGCAGAGCTTTGCTTCCAGGCATTGGATGATCTCCCAGAGGGATTCTCTGTTCCAGAAGGTCGTGAGAAACCATGGGGTACAAACCATGCTGTTCTGATGGCAAAGGATATCATCAAGGAACCTTTCTGCGTAATCAACTGCGATGACTTCTACAACCGCGATTGCTTCATGGTAATCGGCAAGTTCCTCTCTGAACTTCCAGAGGGCAGCAAGAACCGTTACGCCATGGTAGGTTTCCGTGTAGGTAATACCTTGAGTGAGAATGGTACCGTAGCTCGCGGCATCTGCTCTAAGGATGCTGATGAGAACTTGACAACCTGTGTAGAGCGTACCGAGATCATGCGTATCGACGGTAAGGTATCTTACAAGGACGAGCAGGGCGAGTGGGTTGCTGTAGGCGACAATACTCCTGTTTCCATGAACGTTTGGGGCTTCACACCTGATTACTTCCAGCATAGTGAGGAGTACTTCAAGGAGTTCTTGAGTGATCCTAAGAATATGGAAAACAAGAAGGCTGAGTTCTTCATCCCATTGATGGTCAACAAGCTCATCAATGAGGGTACAGCTACCGTTAAGGTGCTCGATACTACCAGCAAGTGGTTTGGTGTAACTTATGCAGCCGACCGCCAGAGTGTTGTTGATAAGATCCAGCATCTTATCGATGAGGGTGTTTATCCAAACAAGCTCTTCTAATTTAATGTGATGGATATAAACATTAATATATTGACAGATCAGGAAGCCGCTATTCTCCGAGAGACGATAGCGGCTTCTCATCGTATTGTCGTCTGTGCACATAAGTCGCCAGACGGTGATGCCATCGGCTCTTCTTTGGGATGGGCTGGTTATCTTCGCTCTTTGGGCAAGAAAGTTGACATTTGTGTGCCGGATATGATACCGGATTCTATTTCCTGGTTGCCTGGAGCTGCCGGTATCCTGCGATATGACAGACAGTCTGAACTGGTGCAGCGAGCTTTCGATGAAGCCGACCTGGTATGCTGTGTTGACTTTAGCAGTGAGGGACGTCTTGATGAGATGGACCATGTATTGTTGGGTTGCAAGACTCAGCGTGTCATTATCGACCACCATCTGTCTCCTAATCTTGAGGCTAAGCTGCTGGTTTCGCAGCCACATGCCAGCAGTGCCAGCGACCTGGTATTCCGTGTAGTCTGGCAGTTGGGAGGTTTCCCACAGATGGATCAGACTTGGGCTACCTGTATCTATTGCGGCATGATGACCGATACGGGCGGTTTCACCTATAATTCTACCCAGCCTTATATCTATTACATCATCTGCTTGCTGCTTACCAAGAACATCGACAAGGATAAGATTTACCGCAATGTCTTCAATAATGCCCGCATTCCGGCAGTCCGGTTTCGTGGCTATCTGATGAATGAAAAGTTGCAGGTAGTAGAGGGTCTTCATGCCAGTTTCTATACAGTGACCCGTAAAGAATTGAAGAAGTATGACTTTATCAAGGGCGACCTGGAAGGACTGGTGAACGTGCCTCTTACCATCAAGGGACACAAACTCTCCATTTCTCTTCGTGAAGATACAGATATAGACAATCGCATATTGGTAAGTCTCCGTTCGGTAGACGATTTCCCATGCAATAAGATGGCAGCCGAGTTCTTCAATGGTGGCGGTCATCGCAATGCTTCCGGCGGCAAATTGCTTTGCAGCATACAGGAGGCAGAGCAGATAGCACTGAAGGCTATCCTGGCATACGCCGATATGCTGAAGTAGCCGATTTTTTCCTTAGAAATGACGAAAAAGACAGAAAACAACCCCGTTTTGAGGCAATAGGATGATAATAAGTGATAAATAATAATAAAATCAACCTGTTCCTCTCGGTGTTGTCTTATCTTTTTTGTACCTTTGCCCAATAAATCAGATTTAAAAAAGAAGAATGAAGAAATTTTTGTTTGCAATGATTGCTTTCGCGGCTGTTTTATCGTTTGCCGCATGCAATGATAGTGAGACTTATAAGGACATGCGCGACAGAGAGCTCGATTCTATCAGCTCTTTCTTGCGTAAGGAAAATATTAAGGTCATCTCTGAGGATGAGTTCAACAGACGTTGGAAAAATAATGAAAAACTGACGGATACAGCAAAGAACAACAACGAATGGGTACTTTTCAACAGTAACGGTATCTACATGCAGGTGATTGACCAGGGATGTGGCGACTATATCAAGAAAGGTACATCGGTAGATGTATTGGTCCGCTTTGATGAGTATAACCTTTCGTATGCTGCTGAAATGAGCGATAAGTGTCTCACGCTTTCAAACAAAGTTCCTGCTTATTCCTATTATGTAGATAAGATAAGCGTTACCAATACTTCCGGTACATTCACCGGTTCTTTCGTTGATCCTAAAGCCAGTCTGATGGCCAATACATATAATTCATCCAATTATGGCAGTGTAAGTTCTACCGTGCCTAGCGGTTGGCTCATACCATTCACCTGGATTAAGATAGGCAGACCGAAGACTGATGATGAACGCATCGCTCATATCCGTTTGCTCGTACCTCACTCTTACGGTACCACATCGGCATCGGGCAGTGTGCAGGCATGTGTCTACGACATGACTCTGCAGAAAGGAAGATAAACATAAAAAGAGATATATTTATGACACTGATTAAGTCAATTTCTGGTATCCGCGGTACTATCGGCGGTCCAGCGGGCGATACTTTGAATCCGCTCGATATCGTAAAGTTCACTTCAGCATACGCTACCTTCATTCGCCGTAGCGGTGCTTCAGAGAGTAATACCATCGTTGTAGGCCGTGATGCACGCATCTCTGGCGAGATGGTAAAGAATGTGGTTTGTGGAACCCTCATGGGCATGGGCTACGATGTGCTGAACATCGGTCTGGCTACTACTCCTACCACCGAACTTGCTGTTACCATGAGTGGTGCGGCCGGCGGTATCATCATCACAGCTTCTCACAACCCACGTCAGTGGAATGCCCTTAAACTCCTCAACGAGAAGGGTGAGTTCCTCACAGCAGCTAATGGTAACGAGGTACTGGGTATCGCAGAGAAGGAAGACTTCGACTATGCGGATGTGGATCATCTCGGAAAATATACTGAAGACAATACCTTCAACAAGCGCCATATCGACTCCGTACTTGCTTTGAAGCTCGTAGATGTCGAAGCAATCAAGAATGCCCACTTCAAGGTTTGTGTAGATTCCATCAACTCAGTTGGTGGTGTTATTCTTCCAGAGTTGCTCGATGCGCTCGGGGTAGCATATACTTTCCTCAATGGTGAACCTACAGGCGACTTCGCTCATAATCCGGAGCCATTGGAGAAGAACCTCGGTGGTATCATGGATGAGTTGAAGAAGGGTGGCTACGATATGGGTATCGTTGTAGACCCTGATGTTGACCGTCTGGCTTTCATCTGCGAAGATGGCAAGATGTTTGGCGAAGAGTATACCTTGGTAAGTGTGGCAGATTACGTGTTGAGCAAGACTCCAGGCAATACCGTCAGCAACCTTTCATCTACCCGTGCCCTCCGTGATGTTACAGAGAAGCATGGTGGCAAGTACACTGCAGCTGCTGTAGGCGAGGTGAATGTAACTACCAAGATGAAGGATGTTCACGCTGTTATCGGTGGTGAAGGCAATGGTGGAGTTATCTATCCAGAGAGCCATTACGGTCGTGATGCTCTCGTTGGTATCGCCCTCTTCCTGAGCAGTCTGGCTCACAAGGGCTGCAAGGTGAGCGAGCTCCGTGCCAGCTTCCCTAACTATTTCATCGCCAAAAACCGCATCGACCTCACTCCATCTACCGATGTAGATGCGATCCTCGTGAAGGTTAAGGAGATGTATGGTAAGGAGAAGGATGTCACCGTAACAGATATCGATGGCGTCAAGCTCGATTTCCCTGACAAGTGGGTTCACCTCCGCAAGAGTAATACCGAGCCTATCATCCGCGTATATAGCGAGGCCTCTACCATGGAGCAGGCTGATGAACTGGGCAAGAAGCTCATGCAGGTGGTTTACGATATGCAGTAAGATACTGAATATGAGATCATATAAAAAGAGATGAAGCAACGTAGATTTTGCTTCATCTCTTTTTTTTTGTGCGCCGATTTCCATCTGCAAAACTTCAGTAATTTGAAGAAAGATAGAGAAAGATTTGGCTTTCTCAGATAAAAATCGTATTTTTGTTGCGAAATTGCAGACGTTGAGGCCTCTGAGCCTTTGTTGCAGCAATGAAAAACTTGAACCGTTCCTGATAGGGAGCATAAATGAAATTACAGAATAATGGAATCTATTATAAAGCATTATCAGGTAGCCCATGTCGGGTTCAGCCTTTCTTATCCTGATTCCTCTCAGGAGATGATGGCTGTTTTACTGGAGGCTTATCAGGCGTTTGAATGCGATGAACAGGTCGTATCTGCTGCCCTGACCTCCTTCTCTCTTACCTTGAACGAAAGCGGGGAAGAACTGAGGAAACCTGCCGGTTTCAAGGAGGAATGCAGACAGGATGAGGAGGGACAGCTCATTATCAGTGGTAGTCTGGGCGAGAAGCAGAAGGCGTTCCTGATGGCAATGACTGATATGAAATCGATACTGGTTACAGGTCATGATTATCAGCATTCCAGTCTTCTGGTTCCTGCTGGCACCTTCAGCCAGAAGTCGGCTTTCGGATCCCTCAAGGCAACCGTTGACACCTCGCTGATGCTGCTCTATGCCATGCGTTCGGCTGCCGGAGATACACTCCTGTTTCATTCTTCTACCATAGTAAAGGATGGAAAGGCTTATCTCTTCCTGGGCAAGAGCGGAACGGGCAAGAGTACGCATTCCGGACTGTGGCTCAAATATATCGAGGGTACCCGACTGCTCAATGATGATAACCCGGTGGTATATATATCGCACGAAGGAACGCCCATGGTGAGTGGCTCGCCTTGGAGCGGAAAGACACCTTGCTATAAGAACGAGGAATATCCGATAGGGGCAATTGTCCAATTGCGCCAGGCACCAGAGAATAAAATCAGAAAACAGACCGTCATAGAGTCTTATGTGTCTATCAAGACTTCTGTCTCCGGCAAGGCATGGGAGAAGGAAATTGCAGATGGCCAGCATCAAACGATAGAGAAGCTGATTGGGGCTACCCGGCTTTATCTGCTCGACTGTCTGCCTGATGCCGGTGCAGCTCTCCTTTGCAGTCAGACCATCAGTCTGTAAAACCAACCGTCGGGTAAAAACCAATCGTACAATAGAAAGATGAATACATCCGATTCAAAATATAAGGCAATAGCCGCGCTCGAGCAATTCATCCATGAAGGTCGTCCTGTTAAGTTTCCGGTCAAGGGCACCAGCATGCTTCCCTTTATCGTAGGTGATAGAGATTGCGTAGAATTCTATCCGGTAGAAGGCGAGTTGAAGGTGGGCGATATCGTGATGGCGAGGGTAGAAGAAGGCTATCCGGTGGTGCATCGCATCATCGGGATAGAGCCTGTTGCAGGAGCAGCTTCCCCCGCATCTTTTTCTGCAGATGATTGCCGTATCGTGCTGACGGGCGATGGAAATCTCGGTTTTAAGGAGCATTGCCTGCGCAAGGATGTCATTGCGAAGGCGCATGCTGTCATCTGTCCCGACGGCAGCCGCAAGAGTCTCATCTCGCAGAATGCGCTCAGAAACTGGCACAGATGGCAGAGGTTGAGGCCTGTGCGTAGGGTCTTGCTTAAAATAATCAAGCTCTATATCCGTTTATCATATAAAAACTAAAAAACAAGATACAATGAAGATCAAGAAAGATTTCAAGCTCCGCGAAATTTGCGGTGAGTATGTGGTAACAGCCGAAGGTATGCAGGCAGTAGACTTTACCAAGTTGATCAGTCTCAACGAAACTGCCGCCTTTCTCTGGAAGACGGCTGAAAAACAGGGTGAATTTACGGTAGCTTCGTTGGCTCAGGCTCTGTGCGATGAGTATGATGTAGTCATGGCTCAGGCAGAAAAAGACTGCGAGGCGATTATTGCCCAGTGGCAGAAAGAGGGACTGGTATGAGGAAGTATGCACTATGGTTTTTTCGCCAGATGTCTGCTGTCCGGGGACGTTTGCTGTTGCGCATCATCGCCGGTCTTCTGCAGGTAGCATTAGGTTTGTGGCTCGTCTGGCTGTGTCGCCGGTTCATCGATGTGGTGATCTGGCGTGGCAATGTGCTGTGCGAAACCATCGTGCTTTTTTCAGTCATCGCCCTGCTGATAGCCCTTCGCCAGCTGGTATTCTATCTTTCCGGCATCACCGAGGTTATCCTCCAGAATGATATGCGTAGCCGCCTCTTCCGGTTTGTGCTGGGCAGGAAACTCTATGCCGTTAAGCATCAGGCTGAGGCTGGTTCCGGAAAACCTGCTTCTGATATGCTTTCCGGCGACATCAGCCAGCGTTTGGAGCGCGATCTCTCATCAGCCTCTTCGGTAGTTACGGATATCCTGCCCACAATCGTAGTCACCCTGGTGCAGCTCTTCGGTGCCTTCTTCCTGATGCGTTCTATCGATTCCATTCTGGCATGGAGCCTTCTGGTACTGACACCGGTGGTTGCAGTCTGTGCCAAGTATCTCGGCAGCCGACTCAAGAAGATGACGCTGGCGATACGCGAGGAGGAGAGCAGCATACAGATGATGATTCAGGAGACGGTAGAACATGAACTCACCATCAAGACCTTGCAGGCAGAGAGCACGGTTTCCGGTAGGGTAGGCAGCATGCAGCAGCGTTTGCATCATTTGGTCCGCCGTCGTATCCGTTTTACGTTGATATCCCGTCTGCTCCTTGCCTTCACTTTCAGTTACGGCTATTTCGGAGCCTTTGTCTATGGTGCCATCCAACTCAAGAACGGGTTGATAACCTTTGGTGTGATGACCGCCTTCCTGCAGTTGGTTGGTCAGATACAGAGTCCTATCATGTCGCTCTTGGGCATGATTCCCCAGCTGATTCATGCATCAGCGAGTGTAGACCGGTTGGTAGAGATTGAAAATACCGAGCAGGAGGAATCTCTGTCGCAGGCAGATGCTTCTATACCTTTGCAGCGTGCTTGCGGCATCCGTCTTCAGGATGTGAGTTATTCATATCCCGATGAGCGAAAGAAAGTTGTTGTCAGTCATTTCTCTTATGATTTCCGTCCCGCCACATCTGTGGCGATAGTAGGAGAAACCGGTTGTGGCAAGACCACCATCCTGCGTCTTTTGTCGAGTATCATCCAGCCCGATAGCGGAAGGATAGTATTGTATGATGCCCTGGGCAAAGAGACAGAAGGAACCGGCATGCGTTCGCATATCGTGTATATAGAGCAGGGTAATACGCTGATGAGCGGAACCATTCGCGATAATCTTCTTCTTGCCAATCCCGTGGCTACCGATGAGCAGCTTACCGAAGCCCTTCATGTAGCCTGTGCCGATTTCGTTTTCAGTTTGCCGGCAGGTATGGATACGAAGATAGGAGAGCATGCCACCCGTTTGAGTGGCGGTCAGGCACAGCGTATTGCCATAGCCCGCAGTCTTTTGCGCGAAGGCAACATTCTGTTGTTGGATGAAATCAGCTCATCGCTGGATGCCGAAACCGAGAAGCTTCTTTTCGACCGTCTCTTTACTTCGTATGCCGATAAGACTATTATCTGTGTTACGCATAGGAAGGAGGTGGCAGACAGATGCCAGGAGCAGATACGGCTGTGATGATCGGTGGAGCAGGATGCCATCAGGGTCATCGCTGCCACGAGTGTGGTTCCAGCAGCCCCTCCATATATTAAAAACACGGATATTTTGGAAAATCTCTTTTTTTTCAAAGAAAAGTTGTATATTTGCAGAAAACTTTCTGGATGATGGCAAAGTGTAGCTAATCTGATATTTCCAGAAGGTGGCGTAATTAACTCAATATCAAATATTAAGACCTGAAGAAATGAAAAAGAAAGAAGAAAGGAAAAAATGGAAGGGACTGAAAAACGGGTTCCTGTTGGTGGGATTCATAGCCCTGCTGATAGCCAGTTCGCAAACTGTTCGTGCCGAGGAAATCACTTGGCAGAGGGCGGCGGAGATAGCTAAGAGATATGTTACTCTGCCGCAAGATACCGGTATGAAAGCAAAGGAGAAGGGCAGGAAAAACAAGACCTGTTCACCTTATTATATATATAATGATGCGCGGGGAAAGGGATTCGTTATCGTATCAGGTGATGACCAGATGGGTGAAGTGCTGGGATACAGCAAAGAAGGTAGTCTCGATACGCTCAATGCCAATCCCTGCGTAAAACTGCTGCTTTCGGGATACCGACAGACTTTCGAGGTGCTGAAAGAAGGAAAGGTGAAGGTGCAAAGCCATACACGCACCGGACTTTACTCTAAAACCGTAGCGCCGATGCTGAAAAGCAAATGGGGACAGTCGTATCCGTTTAATGCTAAAACGGGATATGATTACAGCGGCTGTGTGGCTACGGCTGTGGCTCAGATGATGTATTATCATCAGTGGCCGGCTCAGGGACAGGGAAAAAACGAATATGTGGTAACCTACTACCAGGCCAAGAAGAGTGCGGATTTCAGTCAGTCGCACTACGACTGGGCCAACATGTTGCCCGACTACCGCTATCCGGTTCAGGCTACTCCTGCAGAGATTGATGCCGTAGCCTTACTGATGAACGATGTGGGTGTGGCTTCTTTCATGCAATATACGCCCAGCGCAAGTGGAACCCAGGGAGTCTTCGCCTATCAGGCGCTGCAGAAGCATTTCGATTATTCGGCAGCCTACGTTACGAAAGCTGTAGAAGGACCGGGGAGGTTTGCAGAAATCCTGAGACAGGAACTGCTTAACGGATGTCCGGTTTATCTGGAAGGCAGACCAGCCGGTTCGGCTTCCGGTCATGCCTGGGTAACTGATGGTTTCGATGAAAACGGCCTCTTCCACATGAACTTCGGTTGGGAGGGACAGGGCGATGCCTATTATTCGCTCACCAATCTCAATGTTTCGCAGACCGGAAGTGAGTTTCAGGGCAAACCGCTTGCCTTTAACCGTGCCATTACCGCCATCTTAGCTCATCCCAACAACGGGAAATATCCCGAAATAGAGCGCGGACTGCTGGAAACTTCGCCGCAGCTGATGTTCAACGAGGGTGGTTCTCTCAGCCTGAAAGAGGCGTCGGGAAAGTTATTCGACCCTTCACAGCCGGTAACTGTCGAGATGAATTCCTTCGTCAACAGAGGCAAGCCTTTCAGGGGTGACATCGGTGTTGCCGTTTATGATGAAGCGGGGAAACTCAAGCAGGTGGTTTATTCTGATGATCATCAGCAGGGAGGCTTTACGGAAAGACTTTATGGCGGAGAGCAGAAGGGATGGATGGGAACTGATTATCTGATCCATCAGGCTCAGAAAATCAGTCTCAGTCTTGCCGGTCTTGAAAACGGCTATTACCGTATCATCGCTATATGTGCAGCACGGAAGGATGATGGTTCATGGGATGATTTCCTGCCGATGAAGAAGGCACCTGTTATCGGGGTGGAACTGAAAGACGGTGCCGGCCGCATCTCTGAAATCTGTTCGGAAGATGCCCGCTTCCAACTGATGGGGCAGCCAAGACTTGACGGCAAAGCTGAACAGGGCAGCAAGGTACGAGCCTTCTTCACTATCAAGAACCTCAATGGTGTGCCGCGCGACTGTTACCTAAGAGTGAAACTGCTGGATGAGAACCAGGAGGTTGTGCTGAGTACACGTGTGGACCAGCTGACCGAAATAGATGGTTTCAGCGAGGCCGAAATCCCGATTCTCCTTTCGGTTCCTGCCCAGCTTGCTCCGGGATATTATCAGGTGAAACTGGAGATTACTTCGGATGAAGCCGAAACCCAGGATTGTCCGGTCAACGGTATCCACGATCAGGATGCAGCCTATATAGAGGTGGTAAAGGGAGAGGAGAAACCGCTGATGGCAAAAGCTGAAGTCTTTCTGGCTGATGATTCAAACGAGAAGATAGAAACCGGAAGCGTCGATGTATCGAAGGTATCTCTCTTCAAGATGGGAGTTTCGCTGCGTACGACAGAAGACCGCAGTTACGAGGGGCATGTTTCCCTCATCTCTGAAGATGTAGATACTAAGGAAGAAATAGAGGTAAATGGACTCAGCGATGATGTAACCGTCTCATCAACACTCGACGTGCCGCTTTACAGCTACTGGCTGCGCAAGAATAATCTGCCTTGGACCGACGGTCATACCTATCTGTTCAGGGTGATGGGCGAGATAGGAGGAAAGAACGTGGAACTGAAGAATCCGCAGGAACCTACTTATTTTCTCAAGCGAAAGGGCTATATCCTTATTCTCTATCAGGATATAGCTACAGGAATAGAAAATGCTACTATCTCTGATACTGAAACCGAGATCTGTCGCGAGGGACATCAACTCCTGGTTTCGGGCAAGGACGTGAGAAAGATTAAACTGTATCATGCGGGAGGAAACCTGCTCAGACAGGCGTCTGGTACGGATGGAAAAACTGTCAGTCTCTCTTTACAGGGTATCAGACAAGGCGTTTATCTGTTGCGGGTAGAAACCGGTATGCAAAGCAAGACATATAAACTGCTGCTTTAAACGGATGTTCCTGTTTCGGAAACAGAACAGGTTATCCGATGTAAGTATAAAAAGAAAGCTCAGGGCTATCTGCCCTGAGCTTTTTTCATTATCATGATTTCAGTATCATTTACTTCTGGCATTCCTTGCAAGGAGTCCAAGGCTTCAACTGCTTGAAGAAGTCGTTGCCCTTATCATCTACGAGGATGAATGCAGGGAAGTCCTCTACGGTAATCTTCCAGATAGCCTCCATACCGAGCTCTGGGTACTCTACGCACTCGATGCTCTTGATAGAACTCTTAGAGAGAACGGCAGCTACACCACCGATAGTACCGAGGTAGAAACCACCATGCTTCTTGCAAGCCTCTGTAACAACATCGCCACGGTTACCCTTGGCAATCATTACAAGGCTAGCGCCATGATCCTGGAACTCATCTACGTATGGGTCCATACGGTTGGCTGTGGTAGGTCCCATAGAGCCACATGGATAACCCTCTGGAGTCTTGGCTGGTCCTGCATAGAGGATAGGGTGATTCTTGAAGTACTCAGGCATCTCCTCGCCTGCATCCAGACGAGCCTTGAGCTTAGCGTGAGCGATGTCACGAGCCACGATGATGGTACCCTTCAAGTTAACACGGGTGCTTACTGGATACTTGCTCAACTCAGCACGAACTGCGTCGATACCCTTGTCGAGGTCAATCTCGATACCCTTGGTACCCTCACCTGGGTTACGGAGCTCTTCTGGAATCAACTCTGTTGGGTTCTCATCCATCTTCTCCAACCAGATACCATCCTTGTTGATCTTAGCCTTGATGTTACGGTCGGCAGAGCAGCTTACACCCATACCGATAGGGCAGCTTGCACCATGACGTGGCAAACGGATCACGCGGATATCGTGAGCGAGATACTTACCGCCGAACTGTGCACCCAAGCCAATCTTGTGAGCCTCTTCGAGGAGCTTGTTCTCCAAGTCGATGTCACGGAAAGCACGACCCGTCTCATCACCTGTTGTAGGCAACTCATCGTAGTACTTGATAGAAGCCAACTTCACGGTGAGGAGGTTCTTCTCAGCTGAAGTACCACCGATTACGAAGGCGATGTGGTAAGGAGGACATGCTGCTGTACCCAGACTCTTCATCTTCTCTACGAGGAATGGGAGCAATGTGCCCTCGTTCTGGATAGTAGCCTTGGTCATTGGGTAGAAGTAGGTCTTGTTGGCAGAGCCACCACCCTTAGCTACCATCACGAAGCGGTACTCGTCGCCCTCTGTAGCCTCGATATCAATCTGAGCAGGAAGGTTGCAACGGGTGTTCACCTCATCATACATGTTGAGAGGAGCGTTCTGAGAATAACGGAGGTTGTCCTGTGTAAAGGTGTTGTATACACCCAGGCTCAAAGCCTCTTCATCCTCGAAGTCGGTCCATACGCGCTGACCCTTCTCACCGTGGATGATGGCAGTACCTGTATCCTGGCAGAATGGGAGGATGCCCTTCACGGCAGTCTCTGCATTGCGGAGGAACTGGAGTGCTACATACTTGTCGTTCTCAGAAGCCTCTGGGTCGCTGAGAATCTTAGCCACCTGGAGGTTGTGCTCACGACGGAGCTTGAACTCTACGTCGTGGAAACCCTGCTGTGCCAGCAAAGTAAGAGCTTCCTTAGAAACCTTGAGGATAGTCTTACCCTCGAACTCTGCTGTACTTACGCCTTCCTTAGAGATAAGGCGATACTCTGTCTTGTCCTCTCCAATCTGGAACATTGGAGCATACTTAAAATCTGGAGTTTTTGCCATAATGTTTTTTGTTATTTTAAACTGTTGAAATATTCAAGTCTAATTAATTCTCGTATTCTATTTCCTGGTCGAGGCTGTCGACGAAGTTGCGGAAAACCTCTTCCTCCACATCGCCCATGGCAAATTCTTTCTCAGCATCCTTTCGGATTTCTGCTATCCATGAGCGGCGTGCCTTGATATAGTCTTCGTGTATGCGGTTGGCATCTTCGAGTGTGATGTCACTGATGCCGTAGTAATCGCAGATCATCTGGTAGGTCCATGCCCACTGGTAGTCGCGATAGTTGGCATTGATTTCTTCAAACCGGTCGAGCAACTGTTCTATATTCCCGATAGTTCCTTCCTTCACATCCCTAACGATGCCTTCTTCTTCAGAAACCGGGAGTAGGAGTCCCGAAAGATCATCCCAATCGCCCACGCCGACATGGCTGGCTGGAGGGGTGATGGCTGGGTCGCGCTTCAGTACACGCTTCAATACGGCACCCATGTAGATGCGGAGGGCGATATCATAATATTTGATGCCCTTGTGGAGCGATGAAGCCGGTATGATATATTCGTGATAGAGATACTGCGAAACATTATCGCCCGTTACCTCGCGCAGGTTTTCAAGAATCTTCTTACCCTTCAGAATCTCGCCAACAGAATAAGGCGAAAGCCAGTCGAAGTTGACGATGCTCTTGCGGTTCTCCATAGCACGGAGATCACGCTTAGGCCATTTCTTGATGTCGCGGTACAGACCTACGGTAGTGATGTTTCTGCCTGGGATGAGGAACATCTTGTCGCCATCGGCAATGAGATAGGCGAAAGGCAGGTTGCGGGTGTTAGGGTGGTGCATCAGCTTGCCGAAGCATACTGAGAAGGAACCCAGAGTGGCTGGCATCAGGAGATAAGCACCGCTGGCTGTCTTGGAACCGCGCTCCAGAATGCCCCAGTGCATAGGTCCCATCTTGTAGGCATGGTTGCTGAAGTTGGTGGCAGAACCGGCGTTATAGAAAGAGAACATGCCTCCGATAAGCAGACTGCTCTTATGATGAGAAGCGGTGAAAGGACCGCAGAATGCTGCACAAGCCTCGCCATTGCTCATATAGGAGTTGGCGAAGAATACGGAGGCTGAAGCGGTAAAGCCGTTAGACAGCTGGCAGGCTTCGCCTACGAAGCAATCCTGTATCTTTACGCTGTTGATGACGCTGGCGCCTTCAGCGATGATGCTGTTTTCCGTAATAACGCCTGTGCCGATATATACGTTGCCATGAGCTGAGCCTAATAGCGTACAGTCGCTCAGACGGGAAGCACCGTTCACTTCGCAGTAATCATTGATTACGCAGTTGGTAATCTCCTTGGTATTGATGATCTTCACATTGTTGCCAATCTGACCCCGATCCGGCATCTTGTTGTCGATGTCGGTCTTGATGAGCTGGCGAATCTTCTCCTTCATTTCCTTGTCAGGGAAATGTTTCACCATGAAGGCTGCCAGCTGGCTGTTCAGATCGCTGAAGAGGATTACGTTGCCTTCACCCACCTCGTTGAGTACGCTCACAAGATTTCCTTCGCCGTAAGTAGCTCCCTCAGTGGTTTCCATGGTAGAGATGTTTGAGATGTAGCAATCATCGCCAATGGTATAGTTGTTGATGAAATTGCCTACGTTTTCTATCAGACAGTCGTCGCCTATGGTTACATTGCGCAAGGTGGCATTGTTGATGCCCGAATGCTTTACGAAGCCCTGGCTCACCTCCACGTTCTTGTTGAAGGATCCGATGTTTATTTCGCCGTAGAGCATCACGCGGTGCATGAAGTTGGGCTTGAAATCTTCTGATACATTGACTGAGGTCCAGTCTTCGGCCCAGCAGTCGTTATGTTTAAGCACCTCGATTTCCTCGGTGGTTAAAGGTCTGTAATCATTCATAACTTACTTGTTATTGATATTTATGTTCTTACTCATAATCCTGGTACAGGAAGTCGTTGTATGGATACTTCTGTACGTGCAACTCTCTTACTTTCTTGTAGAGTATCTCGCGGAATTCGTCGATGTTCTCCTTGTTCTTTGCCGAGATGAAGAGGCAGTCCTCATTGAGTTTTGCCATCCAGGTCTTCTTCAGGTCTTCCAGCGGGATGTTCTCTTTCTCCATCGGTGTGAGGTCGTCTTCCTCTTTTTCTACCCATGAGTAGTTGTCTATCTTGTTGAAGATAATCATCGATGGCTTATCGGCGCAATCCAGTTCCTTGAGCGTATTCTCTACGACCTGGATCTGCTCTTCGAAGTCGGGATGTGAGATGTCTACTACGTGCAAAAGGAGGTCGGCCTCGCGTGTCTCGTCAAGGGTACTCTTGAATGAGTCGACCAGGTCGGTTGGCAATTTGCGGATGAATCCTACGGTATCGGCAAGGAGGAACGGCAGGTTGTCTACCACCACCTTGCGTACGGTGGTGTCGAGGGTGGCAAAGAGTTTGTTCTCTGCAAACACCTCGCTCTTGCTGAGCAGATTCATGATGGTAGATTTACCTACGTTGGTATAGCCCACCAGTGCCACGCGCACCATTCTGCCTCTGTTTTTTCGCTGTGTAGTCTTCTGCTTGTCGATTTCTGCCAGTCGCTCTTTGAGGAGACTCATTCTGCCGAGGATGATACGGCGGTCCATCTCGAGCTGGGTCTCACCCGGTCCACGCAGACCAACAGATCCCTTACCGCCACCAGATCCTGAACCACCGCCCTGTCGTTCCAGGTGAGTCCAGAGTCTTTGCAGACGAGGGAGCATATAGCGGTATTGCGCCAACTCTACCTGGGTTTTAGCCGCAGCGGTTTGCGCACGCATGGCGAAGATATCGAGGATGAGTGAGGTGCGGTCCAGAATCTTCACCTGCAGTTCCTGTTCGATGTTACGGATCTGTTTGGCAGAAAGCTCATCATCAAAGATGACCATACCTACTTCTCTATCTTCCTCTTCTTCGTTTTTGATATATTCTTTGATTTCTTCGAGTTTACCCTTACCCACATAGGTGGTCTGGTTAGGAGAAACCACCTTCTGCGTGAATCGCTTTACGGTGACAGCCCCCGCAGTATCGGCAAGAAATTCCAACTCGTCGAGATATTCTTTTGTCTTGGCTTCATCCTGCGTCTTGGTAATCAGACCCACGAGTACAGCGGTTTCCGCCTTGACTTCTGATATTACAAATTCTTTCATCTATTTTCTTTATATATATAATAATGTGAAAAGATAGTGCAAAGGTAGTGTAAAATACAGAGAAAACAAAATATAGCATCAATATTTTAACTTTTTTATTAATGTGGCAGAAAATAGTCAAAAGACACAAAATGCACAGCTGTATTTTAGCCACAACAGATCACAAATGGTCTTTTTGGTGCGCAAAAATTGTAAACGTTTACGTGGTTTTTTGCATAAAAAATCGAGATTTATTTGATTTATATCAATATTTGTCTTAATTTTGCACCCAGAAAAAGAATTGATTTTCAAAAACGAACAAATCATAACTACATAAAAAACACAAACTGCTGAAACATTCAAAAACTTCAAAGGCCTCGACGTGATGTCGGGGCTTTTTGTTTTCTTCTCATTCAGGAGCGATTTTTGTTGTACGCTACAGTAACAGAAGCTGGAACGTCGGCTATACTGCTGTTGCGTCATAGACAGATAATAATATCAACCTAACAATAAAATGAAAATGAAGCAAAAAAAATGTATTGCTGGTATTTTGTTGCTCGGCGCGGTTTGTGCGCAAGCCAACAATTATGAAGTAACATCACCTGATGGTAGATTGGCGGTCAAGGTGGAGTGTGTTGATGGAAAAACAGTGTATAATAAATAAAAAAGGGTGGCAGATATCTGAATCTGTCACCCTCTTTATTTTATGTTTCAATCCGTTTTTTCCGCGGATTGGTTATCTGCTGGAATTATTGGTTTTTGAAGACCAATCCATCTGCATCTGTATGATCGATGGTAATTGGCTTCTCTCTGCTAACCTCTTCTGCAAGAATCTTCTTACTCAAGTCGTTCAAGACATAATCCTGGATAGCGCGCTTTACAGGACGGGCACCAAACTCTGGGTCGTATCCTACCTTTGCCAGATACTGGATAGCTGCAGGAGTCCAGCGAAGTTCAAAGCCCTGAGGCTCCAACATCTTCTTTACTCGCTTCATCTGAAGTTCTACAACCTCGGCAATCTGCTCCTGGGTCAACGGCTTGAAGGTAATGATATCATCAATACGGTTCAGGAACTCAGGACGGAAGATCTTGCGCAACATCTCACGGCTTGCGTTGGAAGTCATGATGATGATGGTGTTCTTGAAGTTGACTACACGACCCTTGTTGTCAGTCAGACGACCATCGTCCAATACCTGCAACAGGGTATTGAATACATCAGGATGCGCCTTCTCAATCTCATCGAAGAGAACCACACTATATGGTTTGCGGCGTACAGCCTCGGTCAACTGGCCACCTTCATCGTAGCCTACATACCCTGGAGGCGCACCGATCAGACGGGTTACGCTAAACTTCTCCTGATATTCACTCATATCAATTCGGGTCATCATCGACTCGTCATTGAACAGATACTCAGCCAGCGCCTTGGCAAGTTCCGTCTTACCTACACCAGTAGTACCGAGGAAGATGAAGCTGGCGATAGGACGCTTAGGATCCTGCAAACCGGCACGGCTGCGGCGAACGGCATCACTTACAGCGGTGATAGCCTCGTCCTGTCCGATGACTCTCTTGTGGAGTTCTTCCTCCAGATGGAGCAGTTTCTCACGCTCGCTCTGCATCATACGGCTTACTGGTATCCCGGTCCAGCGGCTTACAACCTCAGCGATATCATCAGCAGTAACTTCCTCTCTGACCATCGCTGCGCCACCCTGTGTACTCTTCAGCTGCTCCTGGATCTTCTTGATGTCATCCTCGAGCGCCTTCAGTTTAGAATAGCGGATTTCAGCCACACGCTCGTAATTGCCTTCGCGCTCCATGCGTTCAGCCTCAAACTTCAGGTTTTCTATCTCCTGCTTATCCTGCTGAATCTTGTTGACGAGCGCTTTTTCGCCTTCCCATTTAGCACGGAAGTCATGCTCCTGATCCTTCAATTCTGCAATTTCCTTATCCAACTGCTGAATCTTAGGCTGGTCATTCTCGCGCTTGATGGCCTCACGCTCAATCTCCAACTGCTTCAAGTGGCGGGTAATCTCATCCAGTTCTTCTGGTACAGAGTCACGCTCCATTCTCAGTTTGGCTGCTGCCTCATCCATCAGGTCGATAGCCTTATCAGGGAGGAATCTGTCAGAGATGTATCTCTCTGATAACTTGACGGCTGCGATGCAGGCATCATCCTGAATACGTACCTTATGATGGTTCTCGTAGCGTTCCTTGATACCACGGAGGATACTGATGGCGTCTACCTCGTCAGGCTCATTGACCATGACGGTCTGGAAACGGCGCTCCAGCGCCTTATCCTTCTCGAAGTACTTCTGATACTCGTTGAGGGTAGTAGCACCGATGGCTCTCAGTTCACCACGAGCCAGGGCTGGCTTCAGAATGTTGGCTGCATCCATGGCACCCTCGCCACCGCCTGCACCTACCAGGGTGTGAATCTCATCGATGAAGAGGATAATCTGGCCGTTGGCGTTGGTTACCTCTTTGATGACGCTCTTCAGACGCTCCTCGAACTCACCCTTATATTTGGCACCGGCTACCAGCGCACCCATATCGAGAGAATAGAGTTGCTTGTTCTTCAGATTCTCCGGTACATCGCCACGTACGATACGCTCGGCAAGACCTTCTACGATAGCGGTCTTACCTGTACCAGGCTCACCTATCAGAATAGGGTTGTTCTTGGTTCTTCGTGACAGAATCTGGAGCACTCTTCTGATTTCCTCATCACGTCCGATAACTGGGTCCAGCTTGCCGCTTCTTGCCTGTTCTACAAGGTTTTTCGCATATTTCTCCAAGCTCTGATAGTTGTCATCAGCGCTTTGTGATTTTACGTTCTGTCCCTGTCTCAGTGCCTGGATGGCAGCGAGCATATCTTTAGCATTTGCACCAGCATCCTTCAGAATACGTGCAGCAGTAGAGTTGCCCTGTACGATAGCCAACAGGATAGGTTCTACGCTAACGAACTCGTCGCCCATTTTCTTGGCGGTATCCTCGGCATTCATCAGTATCTGGTTAGTCTCGTTGCTGAGGTACGGCTGACCGCCACCCTGCACACGAGGCAGATGTTGCATCTCCTGACGCAAGAGCATGGCGATTTGCTGTCCGTTCATGCCCAACTTCTGGAAGATGTAGTTGGTCACATCGGTAGCCTTTTCAAGAATACCGCTAAGCAGATGCACCGGTTCGATGGTTTGCTGACCATTTCGCTGCGCAATGTTTACGGCTTCCTGTACCGCCTCCTGCGCCTTGATTGTAAATTTGTCGAATGTCATATTAATATCTCCTTTCTTATATTATATATTCATATTTGTGTTATTTGGATGAGCGCCGGAATCTTCTCTTCGGAAACCTCCCGGTGCGTTCCTCCCATCCTTTAGCGAAACTTATGCCTATTCGTTGAAAATCAATGATTTACTGACAATCTGTCTTGTTTTGGGTAGATAAAAGATAGAAATAAGAGATATTTCCGGACAGAATGACAGAAGAAGGCGGTTTGAGTACGGGCTGAAGGCTCAGGCTCCTTTCAGGGCGTGTGGGGCTTACATGCCAAACTTGAGTTGCTTATTTCTTGATTTCTCTCAATTATCTTTTAAATATCCTTTAAATAATGCTATTTTATGGGGGGAAATGTTGTGTAATCAAAATAATCTTCGTACCTTTGCACCATCATAAATTATAATTTATAAGTTCAATGGCTGAAACAAAGAAAATCAAGACAGCGTTGGTGTCTGTCTTCCACAAGGATGGCTTGGACGAATTGCTCGCCAAGTTGAATGAAGAGGGTGTAAAGTTCCTGAGTACTGGTGGTACCCAGAAGTTTATCGAATCTTTGGGTTATGAATGCGAGAAAGTTGAGGAGGTCACTACCTATCCATCTATCTTGGGTGGTCGCGTAAAGACTCTTCATCCTAAAATATTTGGAGGTATCTTGGCTCGCCGTGACAACGAGGGTGACCAGGAGCAGATGAAGGAATACGAAATCCCTTCAATCGATCTCGTCATCGTAGACTTGTATCCTTTCGAGCAGACTGTAGCTAGCGGTGCTAGCGATGCTGATATCATCGAGAAAATCGATATTGGCGGTATCTCTTTGATTCGTGCAGGTGCCAAAAACTTCAAGGACGTGGTTATCGTTCCTAGCAAGGCAGAATACGGCGTATTGCTCGATATCCTGAAGAAGAAGGGTGCTGAGACTGATATCGAAGACCGCAAGATGTTTGCAGAGCGTGCATTCGGTGTAAGCTCTCACTACGATACTGCAATCCATGCATGGTTTGCTAAGTAAACTCTCGGAAAAATAAAGTAGTTAAGGAGTTAAGAAGTGAAAGAAGTCAGGACAAGTGTCTGCGGGGATTCCATTCCCGGTATATGACAGACTGTTGCCGTGGCTTCTATGCTCCTTTAACTCCTTAACTCCTTAAATAAAAAGAAAATTTTAAGCTTAAAATAATTTAGAAACGAAATGGGATTTTTTTCATTTATTCAGGAAATCGCAATGGACTTGGGTACAGCCAATACCATCATTATCAGTGATGATAAGATTGTAGTGGATGAACCTTCTGTTGTAGCCCTTGACCGCCGCACCGACAAGATGATTGCTGTGGGCGAGAAGGCTAAGATGATGTACGAGAAGACTCATGATAATATCCGTACTATCAGACCATTGCGTGATGGCGTGATTGCCGACTTTACTGCCTGTGAGCAGATGATGCGTGGATTGATTAAGATGGTTCATACGGGTAGCCGTCTCTTCTCTCCTTCACTCCGTATGGTTATCGGTGTACCTTCTGGTTCTACCGAGGTTGAGCTTCGTGCTGTGCGCGACTCTGCCGAGCATGCCGACGGACGTGATGTATATTTGATTTTTGAGCCAATGGCTGCCGCTATCGGTATCGGTATCGATGTTGAGGCTCCAGAGGGTAATATGATTGTTGATATAGGTGGTGGTTCTACCGAAATCGCTGTCATCTCATTGGGTGGTATCGTATCGAACAACTCAATCCGTACAGCCGGTGACGACCTTACTGCCGATATCCAGGAATATATGAGCCGTCAGCACAACGTGAAGGTTTCTGAGCGTATGGCTGAGCGTATCAAGATTCATGTGGGTTCAGCTCTGACCGATCTGGGTGATGAGGCTCCAGAAGATTTCATCGTGCATGGTCCTAACCGTATTACAGCGTTGCCTATGGAGGTACCTGTATGCTACCAGGAGATTGCTCACTGTCTGGATAAGACCGTGGCAAAGATTGAGAACGCTGTGCTCTCAGCATTGGAGAACACACCTCCTGAGCTCTATGCCGATATCGTGAAGAATGGTATCTGGCTCTCTGGTGGTGGTGCTTTGCTCCGCGGTCTCGACAAGCGTTTGCAGGATAAGATCAATATCCCATTCCACATCGCAGAAGATCCATTGCACAGTGTTGCCAAGGGTGCTGGTATTGCGTTGAAGAATGTAGACCGTTTCTCATTCTTGATGAGATAATCAGAACTTATTCTAATAGTAAGAATAAAGTATGCGCAACCTTTTAGAGTTTTTAGCGAAATACAACCATTGGTTTGTCTTCCTGATTCTTGAGGTGGTGAGTATGGTGCTGTTGTTTCAGTATAACAGCTATCAGGGCAGTGCCTGGTTCTCCTCGGCTAATGCCGTAACGGGTAAGTTGTATGAATGGGATGCGAATGTAGAAACATTCTTCTCACTTACCAAGGTGAACCAGGAACTGACACAGCGCAATGCGTATCTCGAACAGGAGGTGCAGAAACTTTCCGACAGTCTCGTGTGCGTGACCAAGGATAGCAGCATCTACCATCGTGACCAGTTTGCATTGCTGAGAAACTATCGTCTGATTCCGGCTAAGGTGGTGGCGAATAGTATCGATAAACCCGGCAACCTGATGACAATTGACAAGGGTAGCGCGGATGGCATCCACAAGGATATGGGTGTAATCAGCGGTACGGGTGTTGTGGGTATCGTGTATCTGGTGGCAGAACATTACGCTATCGTGATTCCGGTATTGAACACGAAGTCGAACATCAGTTGTATGATTCAGAATAGAGGCTATTTTGGCTATCTGCGCTGGAAGGGTGGTGTGTCTGACCTTGCCTATCTGGAAGAGGTGCCACGTCATGCTCACTTTAAATTGGGTGACTATGTGGTAACGAGTGGCTATTCTGCAGTATTCCCTCCTGGAGTGAGAGTAGGCAGGATATTGCACGTGTTCAACTCCGCCGATGGATTGTCGTATCGCGTACAACTTCGCCTCTCTACCGATTTTGCCCGTCTGCGTGATGTATGTGTAATTGATGATGCCGCCATGAAAGAGCGGTTGGAGATTATGCGTGCAGCACAGGATAGCATCGCAACAAATGGAGACAATAATCAATAATGACGTATAGTAAGAGGATATAAAAAGCAATGAGTATAGATTTAGTGAAAAGACTAGCTACCTTTGTGGTGCTCGTGCTGGTACAGGGATTGGTGTTTAATCATATTCATCTATTCAATTGTGCCACCCCCTTGCTGTATATCATTATGGTACTGCATTTCCGTCGCAACCATCCTAAATGGGCGGTGTTATTGTGGTGCTTTATGATGGGGCTTTGTGTGGACGTATTTGCCAATACGCCAGGTGTTGCAGCAGCTTCGATGACTGCCGTAGGACTGCTACAACCTTATTTGTTTGAACTTTTCGTACCGCGTGACAGCGCCGACGATCTGGAACCGTCCATGCGTTCTATCGGCGTAGGTGCATATTGCTGGTACGTATTCTTCATCATTCTCGTTTATAATCTATTGTTCTTTACACTCGAAACATTCAATTTCTTTAATTGGGTTCACTGGTTGGAATGTATAGGCGGAAGTACGGTTATCACTTATATATTGGTGATGGCGACAGAAAGTTTCAGAAAGTAAGATTCCGGATAAGTGATGAGAGAGAAAAGAACACGATTTTTAGTTTGCTATATATAATAAGGTATGTTGGATTACAATCTTGAAAAACGTAGATTCGTTATCAGTGGAGTGGCCATAGCTATTGTGGTCATTTACATGATTCGTCTGTTTACGCTTCAGATTATGAGCGACGACTACAAGAAGAATGCCGACAGTAATGCCTTCTTGAAGCATATTGAGTTTCCCGCCCGTGGTGCCATTTACGACCGTAATGGTAAGCTGCTGGTGTATAATCAGCCGTCTTACGATCTGATGGTGGTCATGAACGAGGAGAGCGGCAGGCTTGATACGATGGATTTCTGTAATTCGCTGGGTATCACGAAAGAGTTTTTTATCAAGCGAATGAACGATATCAAGGACCGCTCTAAGAACCCGGGCTATTCGCGCTATACCCAGCAGCTCTTTATGGGACAGCTGAGCGACCGGGATTTCAGTGTGTTCCAGGAGAAGATGTTCCGATTCCCCGGTTTCTATGTCCAGAAACGTACCGTCAGAGAATATACCTACCCTTATGCAGCCCATGTGCTGGGTGATGTGGGTGAGGTTTCGCAAAGCGATATTGAAGATGATGACTACTATCAGGCTGGTGACTATATCGGAAAACTGGGTATCGAGAAGTTTTATGAGAAGCAGCTGCGTGGTGAGAAGGGTGTGAAGATCATGCTGAGAGATGCCCACGGAAGAATACAGGGTAGCTATCAGAATGGTAAACTCGACCAGAAACCTGTGGCAGGAAAGGACTTGACGCTGGGATTGGATGTCAAGTTGCAAGCCTTGGGCGAACGTCTGCTCCAGGGTAAAATCGGCAGTATCGTTGCCATTGATCCTAGAACGGGCGATGTGCTGGCTATGGTTTCTTCTCCTTCTTACGATCCAAGACGTCTGGTGGGTAGAAACCGCGGCAAGATGCACAAGTGGCTCTCGCATAATCCTTGGAAACCGCTCCTGAACCGTAGTATTCAGGGTCAGTATCCTCCGGGTTCTACCTTTAAGACCAGTCAGGCGCTGACCTATCTTACTGAAGGTATCATCACACCGGGAACAGCATTCCCGTGTAATCATGGTTTCTCTTATAAGGGTCTGCATGTAGGCTGTCATGGTCACCCGTCGCCTATTTCGCTGGTTGATGCCATCAGTACCTCTTGTAACGGTTACTTCTGTTGGGGTCTTTACTATATGATAGGTAACCGCAAGAAGTATGGCAGCGTACAGAATGCGATGACCGTATGGAAAAATTATATGGTGAGCATGGGATTCGGATATAAGTTGGGCATCGACTTGCCTGGCGAGAAACGCGGTCTGATTCCGAATGCACAGTTCTATGATAAGGCTTACAATGGTTCATGGAACGGACTGACGGTAATCAGTATTTCTATCGGTCAGGGTGAGGTTAACCTCACGCCGTTGCAGATAGCCAACCTGGGTGCTACCATTGCCAACAGGGGATACTATTATGTGCCTCATGTAGTGAGAAAGGTGAAGGGAGAACCGCTTGATACGCTCTATACCCGACGCCATTATACCAAGGCTTCCCGACGGGCTTACAACTATGTGGTAGCCGGTATGAGAAGTTCGGCGCTGAAGGGAACCTGTAAGCTGCTCGGCCGCTACGATTTCGAAGCTTGCGGCAAGACGGGTACGGCACAGAACCGTGGCCATGACCACTCTGTATTCATGGGCTTTGCTCCGATGAACAACCCGAAGATTGCCATTGCCGTGTATGTAGAGAATGGTGGTTGGGGTGCTGACTATGGTGTGCCTATCGGCGGTCTGATGATGGAACAGTATCTCAAGGGTAAGTTATCTCCTGATTCTGAGCGCAGGGCTGCAGAGATGCAGGCTCGTAGAATCGCCTACGGATTAAGCAGTAGATAGTTTTCAGTTAACAGTTTATAGTTGATAGTTTATAGATTATGATCGATAATAAACAACCTAGTGTGCTTGCTTCACTTGACTGGTGGACGATAGGTATTTATCTGGCACTCCTCATCTTCGGATGGGTGAGCGTCTGTGGAGCCAGCTATAACTATGGTGACAACGAGATATTCAGTCTGGGTGCCCGCTCGGGTATGCAGATTATATGGATTGGCACATCCATAGCACTGGGATTGGTAATCCTGCTGCTTGATGACCGGTTTTACGATACCTTCTCGTATGTCATCTATGGTGTCCTGATACTCTTGCTCTTTGCTACGATATTCAATCCGCATAGCATCAAGGGTTCCCACTCCTGGCTGGTGTTGGGACCGCTCCGACTGCAACCGGCTGAGTTTGGTAAGTTTGCTACGGCTCTGGCGGTAGCCAAGTTTATGTCAAGCTATGGTTTCAGTATGCAGAACCTGAAGCATTTCATGGCAGCCGTAGGCATTATCGTTCTGCCGATGCTCTGTATCGTAGGTCAGCGCGAAACGGGTTCTGCCCTGGTTTATCTTTCATTCTTCCTCATGCTTTACCGCGAAGGAATGCCGGGTGCCATTCTCTTTACCGGCGTGTCGATGGTGGCTTACTTCGTAGTGGGTGTGAAGTATGAGAACGTGATGATGTGGGATACCTATACTTCTGTGGGTAAGTTTGTCGTGCTTCTGCTGGTGCAGATTTTTACGGCTGGCATGGTGAACTCCTATACGGGCGACAGGAAACAGGCACTGATAATCCTTGCCTATTCGGTAGGCATTACGCTGCTCTTCGTGCTCTTTTCTACCTATGTCATTCCGTTCGACATTGTGTGGATCCAGCTCTTCCTGTGTGCTATGCTCATCGGATTCCTGGTTTATCAGGGACTGAGAACCCGGTTCCGGAATTACTTCCTCATCTCCATCTTTTCGTTGGGAAGTATCGCTTTCTTCTATTCTGCCGATTATGTGCTGAATCATGTGATGGAACCTCATCAGAGAGTGCGTATCAACGTACTGCTGGGACTGGATGAAGATTTGGCTGGTGCGGGATATAACGTGCATCAGAGTGAGATTGCCATTGGTTCCGGCGGACTTCAGGGAAAAGGTTTCCTCAATGGAACGCAGACCAAACTGAAGTTCGTGCCTGAGCAGGATACAGACTTTATCTTCTGTACGGTAGGCGAGGAGGAAGGTTTCCTCGGTTCAGCAGGCGTGCTGCTGCTTTTCCTGGCTTTGATATTGCGGTTGATGCATCTGGCTGAGCGGCAACCTTATAAATTCGGGCGTATCTACGGCTATTGTGTCCTGTCGGTATTCCTCTTCCACCTTTTTATTAATGTGGGAATGGTGCTGGGTTTAACACCGGTTATCGGTATTCCGCTACCGTTCTTCAGTTATGGTGGCAGTTCGTTATGGGGATTTACCATCCTTCTTTTCATCTTCTTGAGAATTGATGCGGGAAGGAACTTAGTGAGAAGTTAAAAAAAAGAGTGAACAGATTGTTGATGAATCTGTTCACTCTTTTTTTATTGTATCTTGGAAATCTTGATGCCGATGTCACTCACACCGGGCAGGATTTCTCTTTTCATATCATGTCTGATGGCTACGTGTATGGAATCGCCCTGATGCATCTGATAGATGTTGATAGGGAAGTTATACTGATAGTAGCTGATACCCTGTCCTTTGCTCACGCCGTTGTTGTCAATCAGCTGGCAGTTTACCGTATCTATCTTGCATTCGCCAGGTATCTTTCTGTTTTGGTGATAAACCGTCTGTTCTACGATGAGCGTAAGTCCCATGAACGGATAGGCACCTGTAATGCGAAGTCCTAAGCTTTGTTTGTAATGCCCGGGCTCGAGTAGAGGTGATACTTCGAATGATAGGGTGTCGTTCTTCTCCCATCCTGCAATCGGTGTATGGGCATACTCATCGTATACGGTCGAACCGCTGCAGGCAGAGAGAATGTGAACGATCGCTGTCAAAACGATGAAATAAACAGTCTTTTTCATCTTTTTCTAGCTCCTATTCTTTATTCTTGTGGGGCGTTATTGCCTTGTGGAGCATTATTGCCTTGTAGCTTGTTTCCACCCTGCGGGATATTATTGCCTTGAGGCTTGTTGCCATTCTGAGGGGCATTATTGCCTTGCGGCTTGTTGCCACCCTGTGGTTTGTTGCCATTCTGCGGCTTGTTGCCCTTGTTAGGTCGTCTGTCGTTTCTTGGCTGGCGGTTGTCACCCTTAGGATGATTGCCCTGATTACGGTTGTCGCGGCGCTGGTTGTTTGGCTTGCCTTCATTCTTCTGAGGTTTGTTGTCGCCATTCTGCGCGCGGTTCTCGTTCTTCTGAGGCTTGTTGTCTCCCTCCTGCTGACGAGGTCCCTTATTCTTATTGTTCTTCTTCTTCTTTTTCTTAGCCTTGTCAAAGCGGCTCAAATCAGCTTCGGCAAGCAGGTCGACTGGCTTGGCTACAGGTTTTGCCTTACCGTCTTCCAGCAGACTCAATGGCTTCTCGCCCTGACGGTTCATTTCGATGATAGCCTTGGCACGCTCGATGCTGATGGTTTCGAGGTTGGAAGCAAGGTTCTTGTCAGAAGAGTAGGTGATAAGACCTGCCAGGATATCCACCTTGAACTGATGGAAATCACCGTCGGCAGTCTGCAGTACGGCATCCTTAGGAGGTAACTTTCTGCTAGCCTCTACATAGCTGTCTACTTCGTAGTTGAGACAGCACTTCAGTTTGGCGCACATACCGGCAAGTTTCTGAGGATTCAGAGAGATGTCCTGGTAGCGTGCTGCATTGGTGCTAACGCTGATGAAGTTCTTCATCCAGGTAGCGCAGCAGAGTTCTCTGCCGCAAGGACCCGTTCCACCGATGCGGCCTGCTTCCTGTCGTGCACCGATCTGTTTCATCTCAATGCGTACATGGAAGGTATCGGCAAGAACCTTGATGAGCTGGCGGAAGTCCACACGTTCGTCAGCGATGTAATAGAAGATAGCCTTGTTGCCGTCTCCCTGATATTCTACATCACCTATTTTCATCTTCAGTCCGAGATCTTTGGCAATCTGGCGGCTCTGAATCATGGTGCCGTGTTCACGGCTCTTAGCCTCCTTGCATTTGTCAAGATCCACCTGTTTGGCGATACGGTAGATACGCTTGATATCATCCTGCGACTTGAGGTTTGCCTTCTTAATCTGGAGTTTTACCAGTCTTCCGGTCAGCGTAACCACACCGATGTCGTGACCCGGGTTAGCCTCTACCGCCACTATATCGCCCTTCTTCAGGTCGAGGTTATTCACATTGTGGTAATATCCCTTACGGGTATTCTTGAACTGTACCTCCACGAGGTCAGTACTTTCAGCATTGCCGGGTACATCGGCAAGCCAGTCGTATGTGTTGAGCTGTCTGTCCTGTCTTCCTACGCCCTTAGCGCACAGACCACGGTCGCAGCCGTTACACATCCTGAATTTCATATTTTTGTAATCCACGATCGTCTAATTTATAATGTATAATTTATAATGTACAATGAATAATGACCGGCATCTGCCTTGTTATTCATTTGAATTCTTCACTCTTCACTTTTCTCTTTTCACTTCCTAAGCAGGAGGACGATGATTTTGAGCGCCATATCGAAGAAAACGATTTTGGCATTGGCATTTTGCGAAATCATGCGCTTGCTGTCTTCGAAGAGGTTGGAGATGTCAATGATGTTTGCCTCGTTGATGAAGCGGGCAAAGTTCTTGGCAAAGTTCTCCTCATCCTGCGTCATGTAGCTCAGTTCCGGATTCCGGAAGTTGTACATGAAACTTTCTCTGAGCATGTGCATGAAGTAGTCGAGCATGCGTTTCTGCTTTTCTCTTCCGAAGGTGGCTATCACATCGGTCCATTTCTTTAGGTCACCTATCTTGCGCATGTAAGCCAGTCGCATCAGCATGATAAACATGTCGAGATGCTGCCGGTTTTCGTTTCCTGCATCCAGTTCTTCGAGTGCGAGGTTCCAGTTGCCGTTGGCGATACGGGCTATGCGGTGTGCCATGTCTGGCTCCAGCGCTCTCCGTTCCGTCAGTGCTTTTTCCATCTCAGCGGTTTCTATCTTCCTGAAGTCGATACGCTGCGTACGGCTTCTGATGGTTTCGAGCAGCAGTTCCGGATTCTCGCTTACCAGCAGGAATAGCGTCTGGCGTGGCGGTTCCTCCAGCAGTTTCAGTATCTTGTTGGCACTCTGTATGTTCATACGTTCCGGGAGCCATATCAGACTTATCTTATATCCGCCCTGACTCGACATCATCATCAGTTCGTGAGAGATGGCATCGGTTTCTTCGGCAGTGATGATAGCCTGTTTGTTATAGTCGGCATCCGTCTTGCCCATCTTCAGCATCCAGTCGCTAATCTGGATGTAGGGACCTTTAGAAAGCAGCAGCTCTCTCCATTCCTTGATGAAGTCGAGGCTCACCGGTTTGTGTTCGCTGCCCATATTGGCGGTCTTGATGGTAGGAAAGGTGAAGTGGAGGTCCGGATGTTCCCATTTCCTGAGCATCGGTGAATCGCCCAGCAGATAGCTGGCAAAAGCCAGTGCCATCGCCAGTTTGCCGCAGCCCTGCGGGCCGCAGAACATCAGCGCATGGGGCAAACGGTTCTCCTGAACCATCTCCATGAGACGGTTCCATACTTCTTGCTGACCTATAACTTCATTTCTTTGCATTTAAAACAGAATTTTTGCTATTTGCTTGACGCTGTCTACAGCCGATACGGTGAAGAAGTGAACATTGTTGTAACCATGTTCGAAGAGATCTTGCACCTGAGCGGTAGTCCACTCGATACCGAGCTGCTTGGCATCATCGTCAGTTTTACATTTCAATACCTCCTGTGCGAGTTCTTCAGGAATATCGCAGTGGAAGGTTTTCGGCACTACAGTGAGCTGGCTCAACTTGGCAAAAGGCTTGATGGCAGGAATGATAGGAATGGTTACACCTATCTGCCGAGCCTTTTCAACGAAAGCATAGAACTTCTCGTTGTCGTAGAAGAGCTGGGTAACGGCATACGCTGCGCCCAACTGTTGTTTCTCCAGGAGATGCTGCATATCCATTTCGAGGTTTGGCGCCTCTTCATGCTTCTCCGGATAGCAGGCTACACCGCAGCAGAACTTGTCGCCCGGGTGCTTGATGGGTGTGCCATCAAAGAAGAAACCGTCATTAAACTGATTCACCTGCTTCAGGAGGTCGGTGGCATGGGCATGACCGTTCTCGGTTGGTGTAAACTGCCGGTCTTCTTTCGCCTTGTCTCCTCGCAGAACGAGAATGTTGCTGATGCCCAGAAACTGGAGGTCGAGCAGTTCGTACTCGATGTCTTCCTTCGTAGCACCGCTGCAGATAATATGAGGGATGACAGGTATGTCGTACTTGTTCTGTATAGCGCCTGCGATGGCAACGGTGCCCGGGCGGCGGCGCACACGCTGGCGAGTGAGGAGACCGTTTTCCAGTTCCTTGTATACATACTCGCTATGGTGCGTAGTGATGTTGATAAAGCGAGGGCCAAACTCGCTCAGCGCATCGATGGTACGGAAGAGTGCTGCTGTTCCGTTACCTTTCAGCGGAGGTAAAACCTCGAACGAAAAGCCTCGCTTATCGCCCTGCTGATGTAGAAAATCTGCTATGTTCATATTACCTAAATTCTATGTTTCTTCTTATTTTGGTGCAAATTTACAAAAAAAATAGGGGAAAACCGCATGTTGAACGTAATATTTATAAAGAAAAAACGTATATTATTAGGTGGAGATTGATTTTTGGCATGAAAAAAGAAGATTTCCTGCCGGTAAATGCTACGCTATTCTACAGAAAAGTGATTAAAATTTAAACCTAAAAAATAATGGAACAAAAACAAACAGGCTCTAGAGCCTATCTTATTTCAATTGTGATGGTAGCCGTTTTGGGCGGCTTGCTTTTCGGTTATGATACCGCGGTAATCTCGGGAGCCGAGAAGGGTTTGCAGGCATTCTTCATGGGTGCTGAGGATTTCACCTATACCGATTTCTGGCATGGATTCACTTCTTCCAGTGCCCTGATTGGTTGTATCATCGGTTCGGCGCTTTCGGGTGTGCTGGCTTCTAACTGGGGCCGTAAGCGTTCGCTGATCTTTGCGGGTGTGATGTTCTTCATCTCTGCATGGGGATCTATGTGTCCTGAGTCTTTGGTGCTGCCAAAGGGCGAACCTAATCTTACGCTTCTCATCGTGTTCAACCTCTACCGTGTGATTGGCGGTATCGGTGTGGGTCTGGCATCTGCTGTGTGCCCGATGTATATCGGTGAGATTGCGCCTAGCAACATCCGTGGTATGTTGGTCAGCTGGAACCAGTTTGCCATCATCTTCGGTCAGCTGGTGGTTTATTTCGTCAACTTCTTCATTCTTGGCGATCATATTGCTCCTGCTATCCAGAGTGTGGGCAACGGTATGAACCAGATTCTGAATGGTGGCGAGGCTGCCTGGGCTATCGAAACCGGATGGCGCTATATGTTTGGTTCTGAGATGGTTCCTGCGGGTTTGTTTGCTCTGCTTATCTGCTTTGTTCCTGAGACTCCCCGTTATCTTGCCATGGTTGGTCAGGATGCGAAAGCTGAGCGTATCCTGGCTCGCATCAATGGTGCTGAGGAGGCTAAGAAGATTTTGGATGACATCAAGAATACGGTTACAGAGAAGAAGGAGAAACTGCTTACTTACGGTGTGCTCTGTATCTTCGTAGGTGTGATGCTCTCTGTATTCCAGCAGGCTGTAGGTATCAATGCCGTGCTCTATTATGCTCCTCGTATCTATGAGGCTATGGGCTTTGATAATCCGATGGTATTGACCGTATTCAATGGTATCGTGAACCTCGGTTTCACCTGTGTAGCCATCTTTACGGTAGAGAAGTTGGGACGTAAGCCTTTGCTCATTACCGGTTCCCTGGGCATGGCATTGGGTGCCATCGGTGTAGCCATCACCTTCGGTAATCCTAATCTGCAGTTGTTGTGCATGGTATCCATCATGGTTTACTCTGCATCGTTCATGTTCTCTTGGGGCCCAATCTGCTGGGTACTTATCGCCGAGGTATTCCCTAATACGATTCGTGGTGCTGCCGTAGCGATTGCCGTAGCCTTCCAGTGGATTTTCAACTGGATTGTTTCTACCTCTTTCGTTCCGATGGCTAACAGCCTGGGCTATTGGTTCACCTATGGCCTGTATGGTGTTATCTGTATCCTCGCTGCCATCTTTGTATGGAAGCTCGTTCCTGAGACCAAGGGTAAGACACTGGAGGATATGACCAAGCTTTGGAAGAAAAACTAAGTTCTTATTCTGTGAAATATCAAAACCGCCAGGCGTAGAAAGAAACGCCTGGCGGTTTTTCTTTATGCCCCCGGCTCGTCAGCTTAATCCATACCATGATATGATTTAATTTTTCCATTTTCGTTTTTCTCTTTAAATTGTTAGTGGCCTACCGATTGGGGCAAGCTCGGTGTCCTTCATCGGGAGGAGAATCACATTCTCCGCGCTTTCATGTTGCAAAAGTAATGTTTATTTCAGACTTATGCAATTTTTTGAAGAGAAAAAATGCATTTTAATGGCTGATTTGTTGAAAAAAAATCTTTTTCCTCACGTATTACGTATAATGTAAAAAATGTAAACGTATATATATAATATACTTGGTATAATGTAGGGAAGAAAAATCAGTACCTAACTACCTGATATTCGGTATCTTACATTTTTAAGATTCGCTCTGGTAGTCATTGGGGCATATCAGAAGGCACATGATTGGCTCTGATGGTACCTATTATTGGCCCTGGTAGTCATCAAAAAAGGGTAATTCTCTCTGATAGTCATTGCCCACCCAAATGAGGTGAAAAAATGATGTTCTTCCGTTTACCAACTGATGTGGCTGCGTCGGGTTAAGGATATGGCTGAACTGGGTTACGCAGACGGCTGGATTCGCTTACTCAGACGGCTGGACTCGCTGATTGAGCCACTTGAGTAATCTGACAAAGCCACTTGAGTAAGCTGATTGAGCCACTTGAGTAAGTTAACTGAGCCACTTGAGTAAGTTAACTGAGCCACTTGAATATTCTGCAGCATACGCTTGCGTGCAAAAGTATACATAATTGAGCCAAATAGAGCACAACTGGTACTTATCGTACCAAAGTGGACAAGTGGGGCACCGCCGATGTTGTATCTTTGTATCAGCATTCGGGAAGAGACCGGTGCACAACATGATTATTCACAATTTTAAAATTTTATGTATTATGGCAATTAATTACAGTTTAGTAAAGCTTGCGTCAAAATTTGGTGACAAAGCAGGAGTTCCTCTTTTCTACGCCCGTGCTCAGATGAAAGACTCCATTTCGCTCAAGAAGTTTGCGAAGTTGATCGCTATGCAGACCACTGTATCCTATGCGGATGTAACAGCCGTTCTGGTCAGTATGCAGGAGAACATGATCATCGAGTTGCAGCGAGGCAACCAGATTGATTTCGGCGAGTTGGGCAAGTTCCGCCTCCAGCTTACCAGTGAGGGTGCGGCAACTGCAGCCGAATTTAAGAGCGACATCAACATCAAGGGTGTGAACATCCAGTTTATCCCGGGCAGCGATCTTGCCAACATCTTCGTAGGTATGGAGTTTGAGCAGGTTGCATCACGTGCCGTACAGAAGGCTGCCCTCAAGGCTGAGAAGGAGGGTGCCAAGACCCTCGACATCGAGGAGGCTAAGAAAAAGCCTGCCAAGGACAATGCTCCTTCTGGCGGCGATACCACGGGTGGCAACACCTCAGGCGAGCAGACCGGCGGAACTGGCAGTACCGGCAATGGTGACACTGGAGACGGATTAGAATAATTAACCTTTTAAAACAGAATAGATTATGACAGAAAAGAACAAGCAGAAATGGAATGAGATTCTCAAGTTTGCAGTAACCGTACTGACAGCTCTCCTCGGGGCGTTGGGCGTTTCGGCAGGTGGACTTTAGAGTGATGCCTATGAGAGACATCGATATGATAGTGGTGCATTGCAGTGGCAGCCGCTGCGATCACCGTTATACGATGAAGATGCTGCGCTACGACCATGTTCATAACAACGGCTGGACTGACATCGGCTACCATTTCTACATCACGCTGGATGGAGTGGTTCATGCCTGTCGCCCGGTAGAGCGTATGGGTTCTCATGCCCTCGGTTACAATGCGCACAGCATAGGCATCTGTTACGAGGGTGGTCTTTCGCCATCGGGCTGCATCAGCGACACCCGCACACCTAAGCAGAAGGAGGCGATGAAGCATCTGATTCAGGATCTTCACCACCGTTTTCCGGGCATCCGTACCATCCTGGGTCATCGCGATTTGCCTGGCGTTCAGAAAGCCTGTCCGTGTTTTGATGCCACGAAGCTTCAGTACCTCCTGGATGCTTCCTGATTCTCTTCCATTAAGAGGGTTTTTCAAGAGCAGAATCCCTCCGAATTTATTTAACAAGTTAGGGCGCATCCCAATCCGATGCGCCCTTTTTCTTTGTCGTCATATTTCTTTCATTCAACACTCAACATTCAACACTCAACATTCAACATTCTCTAACTTTTTCCGAAACTTTTCCTAGAAAACTCTTGCAGATATGAAAATAAAACCGTAACTTTGCGGCATGGATTTTTAATACAGATGATTATGAAGCAGGTAGAAGAAAGATACATCAGCTTGCTGACCGACTTCGGTTTCAAGCGAATTTTTGGAACAGCAATGAACAAGGATTTGCTCATTTGCTTCCTTAACAGCTTGTTTAATGGCAGACAGGTTGTGAAGGACGTGAAGTATCTGAATCCAGAGCACGTAGGAGATGTCTATACTGACCGCAGAGCCATCTTTGATGTATATTGCGAGGGCGAAAACGGTGAGAAGTTCATTGTAGAAATGCAGAATGCGTACCAGACGTATTTCAAGGATCGCGCCCTCTTCTACTCCACCTTCCCTATCCGAGAACAGGCGCCCAAGGGGAATGAGTGGGATTTCAAGCTCAATCATATCTATACCGTTGCCCTGCTCAACTTCAGCATGAACGAGGACGCCTTCGACAAGGAGAAAATCCGCCATCATGTGCAGTTGTGCGACACTGCTACCCACAAAGTATTTTACGACAAACTCGAATATATCTATGTAGAGATTTCCAAGTTCAACAAATCCCTGGAACAACTGGATACTCTATACGAGAAGTGGCTCTATGCACTGAAGAATCTCTATAAGCTTACCCAGCGCCCTAAAGAACTGTGCGATAAAGTCTTCGACCGTCTCTTTGAGGAAGCCGAGATAGCCAAGTTTACTCCGCAGGAAATGAGGGAGTACGAGACCAGCAAGATGGCATATCGCGACATCAAGAATTCCGTAGACACTGCCAAGCGTGAAGGTATAGCTGAGGGTAAGGAAATTGGTATGAAGGAAGGTATGGAGAAAGGTAGAGAAGAAGGCAGAGCTGAAGGCAGAGCTGAAGGCAGAGCTGAAGGCAGAGCTGAAGGCATGAACCTGCGAAGCCTTGAAATTGCCAGGAAGATGCTGGCAAAGGGTATGGATGAAGCGTCTATCATGGATATGACGGGGCTGACGGCAGAGGAGATAAAGCTGCTGAAAGCGGAGATATAGATTACGAATATCACCATATAATCAAGGGTCTATACGCCACTTATCATCGTGACATATAGACCCTTGTCGTTTCCCGAGGTGCGGGTGACTATGTTTGCTGGGCACCTTATACTCCTGCCCAGCTTAGGAGTTAAACAATCTACTTTATTATTCAACCTTAAATCTACATGTTATGGACTTAAATTCACGCCCAAGGAAATTTTTGTTCCAATGTTTATTACTATCAGCATAATCTATATCGTTATTAGCTGTATATAAATTATCGTCAGTTTTAATCATCTCTTTTTGATAGTCTGACAAAATTAAATCTATATTTGGGGTAATGTCTGAAAATATTTGCCAATATCTTGCATCTGCATAGTTTATAGGGCCAAAAGTCAGCTTTGAAAGCAGATAACATTCATTAAATGCACCAGAATTAAGTTTGTTAAGACTCGGCGCTTCTACTACTGTAAGATATTGGCACTCACTAAAAGCATATTTCTTAATTTCTTTTACGTCAGGCATTTTGACAGACTTAAGTTGCGACATCCTTTTGAATGCCCCTTCTGGAATAGTTTCCACACCAATAATGGTCAACTCAATTGTACCCTCGTCGTTAGGGGCGGCATTTCTGATGGCATTTCTTATTTTAGAAAAGTCATTAAAATCTTTAGCCAAATTGAGCGTTATGTCAGTTTTTCCTGCAGCCAAAGCTTGTTTTATAATTAATTCTGGTGTGAGTATGGAGGCATCGCCTCCAGTAATTGCATCGCCAGTACCCCAATCCGCAACACTTACACTTCCGATTATAGCATTGTCCTTACCTATTCTTACATCATAGGTATAGCTCTCGGCTTTTTCAAGAGCAGGAATTCCTGTTACATACAGTTCTTTTGTCTGAGTAGGGTTGCCCACACCATCATTGTATGTCACAGTGAGTTTGAGGAATTTCTCTGTAGAATTGGCAGTTCCTGGAGATACCAAAGCATAGAATACATTGTCTTTTTTACAAGCTTGGATGCCTACGTAGCTGTCACTTTCTCCTGCTGGAACTTTCAGCTTAGAATAAACTTCTACGGCAGAAAGTGTAGGTATCCGTGTTTCGAACTCATTTCCAAAAGCACTTACTTTGACTATGATGCGAGCCGTCTGACGTTCAAAGTTCAATGTCAACTGTCTGGTATCAGGTATCTTTGTCACATTTTCAGTGCATGTCATATAATCAGACTGAGCAATTTTCGTGATGTCAGATTGATCAGCTTCGATATGACCCTCAGAGATAGAATTGGTGGAATTCCCTGGATAAAAAGCCTCGAAAGTCTGGGCATTACCCGTCCAGAGCTGATAGTCATTCGCATTCGCCCATTGTCCGGTCTTATTTTTGGTATAAACCACGGTTTTACCCTCAGTAGTTACGCTGATAGCATCGTTCTCATTAAAACTCTGTTGTTCCGCTTCTGTACCCACAGGATTACTACGGGTAAAAATGCTGTTTCCACCAACGGTGGCAGCAATCTTCACCTCATTGGCGGCAGTGTTAGCTCCCAGTTCGTCATCAGTAGAGCAAGCGGCAAGCATTGCTATAACTGCAAATGCTCCCATATATCTTGTAATCTTCATATCTTGTCTATTTTAAATGTCTAACAATTCTTTAATCAGTCTCTTTTTCGGTAATGGTTTCTTTTCCCCAAGGTTTCGCACTTATGGCGCCCCCTTGCACTACATCCTTACCTGCCAACAGATGCAACTCATGTTTTTTACCGGATTCAAATGTCACAGCGTCGGTGGCAGTCCAGATATATTCTGTATTATTCACCTTGAACGAAATACTAAAATTACCAGCAGCAACGGTCTGTGGAATCACAATGGCAGAATAGTTGAAGACTGCATGGGCGGTTGCGTTCTCTGCCGGCGTGAATCCTGTAGTTTCTGGAGTAATGGCTGCTGTCTGGGTACCATCAACTTGAACACTTATAGGGCTTGCAGAGAAATCCACTTTGCTGCTGATAATGGTGCCATTCACCTTGACATCAGTTACAAATCCTTTCGTAACCGTATTATTATTCGTATTAAACTGGTCTCTCAACTCGATAATGAGATTCAGCTGACTGAGGAGATGGGTGAATGCGACCTCAACCGCTTTGCTGGTATTCAATTCCGAAACAGGCGTGAATCCCGTTTGCTTAAATACAATAAGGTCGGATGAATAGTCTTCAGCATTGCTTTGGTCTTCTTTTACAGAAAAGGCATAATCAGTCTTTCCGAAGACTTTAACTTTGCCATTTGCATCTTCGGTAGTCTCCTGATATGGCGCATAAGCCAGAATATCAACAGCTGTAGTTGAATTCTGCCACAACATTTGGGTAGCCGGAATCCAATTGTAGCCTTTCTGTGATACCTTGATATTATCATAGGTATATTTTTCGCTATTAGCATTTTTGATGCAGAAGCCGAACGATTTAAGCTTGTCCGTACTGTTTCCGTAAGAGGCACGGGTATTCATGCCATCTACACTTGTCATGATTCTAACCACATTATCCATTGGATAATTGTTCTGTGCCAATTCATCCTCACTGGAGCAGCTGGCAAAAACTGCCGTTGCCAAAGCTGCCATTGTTAATATTTTAATTGCTTTCATATTGTCGAATTTTATGTTTTAATTTTAAGAAAGTTACTCGTGAGCCTCGCCCTTGATAGGGTCGCCTGTAGAACCCCAGCCAGAGATGTTTACATCGCCAAGTTTTATGACGTCACGTCCTACCTCCAGGTTGATGGTGGTAATCTTGCCACTCTCAAACTTGAAAGGTGTGCCGTTGTCGTAGATGAAGTCCTTGCCGCCAATGGTGATAGTAATCTTCTGAACACCATCCTGCGGGATGATGATGGAAGCATATTTCTTGTTGGCGGTTAATGCAGGCATGTCGAAGTCTGCTTTATCTTCTGCTACAGCAGATGGGGTGACAACCTTGGTCAGATAATTGACGGTTGCTTTTTTTGCGGCATTGCCTACAGCTACCTTATCTACGGTAGGTCCCTCTGCTCCCCACTGATTCTTATAGGTAAGGTTCACCACAAGTTTTGCCATTACGTGGGTGAATGTGAGAGGTACTGTTTGCTGTTCATCGACATTATAGGATAAGCCATCTTTGTTGACTGCCACCAAGAGATCGCTTTCTGTTTGCTTATTCACATCGAATGTATATTCTCCAGCGGTAAGGTCGGATATTGCTGCAGTTGGATAGACACCGATGAAATAATGCTTGTCACGGTTGTTCTTCCAAAGCATCTGTGGAGTGGATACCCATGAACCGTTTGTCAGCTTATTAATGGCGTTATTCACCACACGCTCGCGTGTCTCTGGAGCAATAGTTGCATCGCCAGTCCAGGCATATACACTGATTTCATCACCCTCTTCAAAGGTTTGTCCACCCTTCTCATCTGTGGCAACACGTGTCATATTGCCGATACTGGTTGAAACGGTGATGTACTTGGAGGTCTCGCCTCCGATACCGTTCTCGTTGTCAGAACAACTGCCCAATGTCAAAGCCATTGCCATCAGGGCAAAGAGATAAGTTTTCTTTTTCATTGTCTTTTACTATTATATGTTTATATTCTTGTTTTGATTCTTGCTTAAATGAGAGGGGCGCTTAATCTTCAGGATTCAGGATTTCACCACGGTATATCCATTCCTCAGTCCAATCATCTATCTTCGTGCTCGTAAGATACATGTAAGGTTTCATCTCCTCAAATTCCAAGTTTATCTTGTACTTGCCGCCAGACTTCATGACAGGTGCTTCGATGTCGTAGTTGCTAACTACTCCCCCAGGAGAAATCAGTTGGATAAACAACTTGGTGTTATGAAAACCATTGGCTGTCGGCATCAAGCGTAATGTTTCCGTTTTTAAAGTTTCGCCAGGCACTGCGATTCTCAAAGGTATATCACACTCTTCCTTGGTATAACTTGCCGTCCCAAATGTTCCATCCTCATTCTTTTGCAGGGGAAGGAGTCCGGTTGCCACATTCAGAACCTTACCTATCATTGCAAAATTGTCAGGAACTCCTTCAATGAAGATGGTCAATTCTGCAAGTATATGTCGCATTTCATTTTTTGTTATGTAGTTGACATTTGATTTGTCAATACCGATGTCCGTGACACCATAATAGGCATGGTCGGGAGAGGCACTTGGATTGGACAATCCAAACATGAGTTGGTTCATGTTGAGGGTTGCCCTTGTAGCCTCACCGATAAAAAACGGTTCTATAAGGTTGGTGGTAGCCAGAATCTGATAATGCCCTACTGGAAGAGCGAAGCGTTGGCTTGCTACCTCCTGCGCACTGCCACCATGTTTTTCCTCAACAAGCGAGCCGTCATCGGCATTGAATATCCAGAGCTTCACATCCTTCACTTCCGTACCTTGGTCGGCTTCATCCGCCCAAGTGAGCGATACTGACAAACCACCCTCATCCTCACCATCATGAACATCATGGTCGCAACTTGCCAACAGGCATGGGACACATAACAGCACCCATAACCAAATATTAAATCTTCTTTTTGGAAGAATAAAAGCAAGTGCTGCGACCAGTAACCGTTCTTTTCCAGTTAAGTAATTTCTCATATTAATCTATTATGTTTTGATTATAATTTACGACATTTTAAATCTTTACTTGATACAGATTATAAAAAATCCAGGTGCAAAGTTAAGGGTTTTATATGAAAGCGGGGGGGGGTAATATTTGTTTTTTCAGGTATGATTTTTTGGTTTTAGGTGTCGCATTCGTGAGCAATGCGACACCTTGTTAGTATTCTTTAACGTTTCCAGACTCTATTCAAGAAGTAATTATCAACAAAGACTAATTATACGTCACCTGTTCATCGAGCATATAGACCATTCAACACTCCACATTCAACATTCAACAATCTCTAACTTTTTCCGAAACTTTTCCCTAAAATCTCTTGCGGGTTTGAAAATAAAGTCGTAACTTTGCGGCATGGATTTTTAATACAGTTGATTATGAAGCAGGTAGAAGAAAGATATATCAGCTTGCTGACCGACTTCGGTTTCAAGCGAATTTTCGGAACAGCAATGAACAAGGATTTGCTCATTTGCTTCCTCAACAGCTTGTTTAATGGCAGACAGGTTGTGAAGGACGTGTCGTATCTGAATCCAGAGCACGTGGGAGATGTCTATACCGACCGCAGAGCCATCTTTGATGTATATTGCGAGGGCGAAAACGGCGAGAAGTTCATCGTTGAAATGCAGAATGCCTACCAGACATATTTCAAGGATCGTGCCCTTTTCTACTCAACCTTCCCTATCCGTGAACAGGCACCAAAGGGGAATGACTGGGATTTCAAGCTCAATCATGTCTATACCGTAGCCCTGCTCAACTTCAGCATGAACGAGGACGCATTCGACAAGGAGAAAATCCGCCATCATGTACAGTTGTGCGACACAGCTACCCACAAAGTATTTTACGACAAACTCGAATATATCTATGTAGAGATTTCTAAGTTCAACAAACCCCTGGAAGAACTGGATACGCTCTACGAGAAGTGGCTCTATGCTCTGAAGAACCTCTATAAGCTTACCCAGCGTCCGAAGGAGCTGTGCGATAAAGTCTTCGACCGCCTCTTCGAGGAAGCCGAGATAGCCAAGTTTACTCCGCAGGAAATGAGGGAGTACGAGACCAGCAAGATGGCATATCGCGACATCAAGAATTCCGTAGACACCGCTAAGCGTGAAGGTATAGCTGAGGGTAAGGAAATTGGTATGAAGGAAGGTATGGAGAAAGGTAGAGAAGAAGGCAAGCATGAGGCCAACACAGAAACAGCACAACGTTTGCTGGCAATGGGACTTTCTGCCGAACAGGTTGCCAAAGCTACCCAGCTACCTTTGGAAATCATTAAGAATCTGAGCAATTCATAAAAAATATAATAGCGGAGATGTAGATTACGAATATCTCCATACAATCAAGGGTCTATACGCCACCTGTTCATCGTGGCATATAGATCCTTGTCGTTTTTTATTCATTTTATCCATCGTATTGAATAAAATCAGTACTTTTTTATTCAATACGAATGATTTTCAGCCATTTTCTCCCGCCATTCGGTAGGAGTACAACCAAAAGCGTTCTTTGTATAAATGCAACAAGGCGCAACCTTCTCACGAAGACTGCGCCTCTAATAGTTTTCTTTTTTGTTTAATTTTTAAGAGAGTATTAACATATATATATTTGTAAGTGTAAGTTTCTTACTTGATATATAAGGATTACTGCTCCTTGTGCAACTTAGCTCTTAGATGGGCTTAGAGTTCCATCTCGAGCATAGCGTAGTAAGCCTGTGGATAACCACGGTAAACGTATGACTTGAGAGCATTTGCCTTAGTCTGACCATCTACGAGCACTCTGCCTGGTGTGATATATACACCGAGCTCCTTCTTGTTGTTGGTCTTCTTTGTGCCGATGTAAGCCAAGCTATAGTTGTTCAAGCCGCTATAGAACTGAATCTGCACCTTCTTGCCATCAGCATTGGTGTAAGTGATGTCTTGAGTAGCAGTGATAAACAACTGCTGAGCTGCATTGTAAGGCAGCAACTTAATCTTTAAGTCCTGTGCAGGCAACTTCTCTACCTCAGCTTTCAGTGTGGCATCGCTGAAGTACTTTGCAAACTTGCTCACCTCTACCTGTCTAACAGTGAGCATACTGTCGCTAGGAGTTACATAGCAATAAGTGGTAACTGAATCCTTGTCAAACTTCTCTGCATCTGTAGCGCCTACGCTGCCAGGGAAGAGGATTCCACCATTGTGCATACCCTGAATCTGGCTGAAGAGAGCCTGAGACTCCTGAGGCGTTGGCCACTGGAAGCCATCGCTGTCGTCTGTATTACAAGAAGTGAATGCGAAAGCTGCAACGAAGGCAGCTACAATTGAGAATAATTTGATTTTTTTCATTTTGCTATTATGTTTTGATTCTTATTTTTCTCATATTTCTCAGCCTAAATGTACCCCGATATGGTTGCCCGAGGCTCTTCAGTCCTTGTATAAAACAAGAAAAGGCGGGAAACTTGCATCACTTTTAGTTAATTCCTGTTAATGTTCATCACTTGTCCATTTCATAGAGCACTTTTGCCAATGTATCGTAACCTCTGACTTTCAGTTCTTAGTTGTTTGAGCTTTTTACTGTGTTAAGTCTAGGTTTGTCCTACATAGCGATGCAAAGTTAGTGTTTTATTTTGAATTACGCAAGAAATTTATGATTTTCTTTCTCTTTTTCGCATAAAAATACTACTTTTGTGGAGATTTTAGGGATTATTCACCTAAAAGCGGAATGAACAGTGTAGACTCTGAGTCTCATGGAAAATGAATTAATGATGAATCTGATATGAAAAAGAAAGTAGGTACATTTAAGATTTGGCTGTTGGCGATAGCCGCAGTAGTGGCGTTTTCTGTCTTGCCGAAGGTTTCTTCGCTGGCAACAGAAGATCAGGCACTTGTTGTAAAGGAGAATAAGCAGGAACCTGCTGGAGAGCGTGCAAATCTGGAGGCGCAGGGCCTGGAGATTCCGGTATCTAAGGTTAAGGTATCTGAGACCATCAAGCATCGGTTGGCTTATACGGTATCTTATAATCATGATACGAGACAGCCGAATTGGGTAGCCTGGGCGCTGACGGGAGAGCATGCATCTGGTAAGTTGCCGCGCGGTAAGTTTGCTGATGATGAGGAGATGCCGGCACCCGTGGGTACTTTGGCGGATTATTACAACAGTGGTTTGGACAGGGGACACATGTGTCCGGCTGGTGACAACAAATGGAGTCGGCAGGCGATGGATGAATGTTTCCTGATGACCAATATGTGTCCGCAGAACCACAGTCTGAATGCGGGGGTATGGAACACGATAGAGCAACAGTGCCGCAACTGGGCGAAGCAGTATGGTAAGGTTTATATTGTCTGCGGACCGATATTTCTGAATAAGGAGCATCGCAAGTTGGGTAAGAACAAGGTGGTAGTGCCTGATGCCTTCTTCAAGGTGGTTCTTCATACGGGCAAGAATCCGCAAGCCATCGGCTTTATCTGCCGTAACCAGTCGCAGAAAGGCAGAAAAAAGACGGAATTTGTAAATTCTGTAGATGAAGTGGAGCGTATCACCGGCTATGATTTCTTCCCTCAGCTTCCGGATGATGTTGAGAAGAAGGTAGAGGCTAAGGCTGAAATGTTTTAAAAAGGAATTTCTGCAGTATCCAGTAATAGGATATAACAAAAAAAGGCTTTCCGTAATGGAAAGCCTTTTTCTTGAAGATCTGTGACTCGCATGGGGCTCGAACCCATGACCCCAACATTAAAAGTGTTGTGCTCTACCAGCTGAGCTAGCGAGTCAATCTTCTGCTTTATGTTTCAAAAGCGAGTGCAAAGGTACGGCAAAAATCTGAAATAACCAAATATTTTGCCATATTTTTACTGATTTTCTTCATTTTTATCCGAAATCGGGACATTTTCGCCCGTTTCTTCATGATATTGCGGCTTCTCCTTCGTTACATACCGCTGCCAGTAGGCTATGATGAGCGTTGTGAGCGGAAGGGCTACAATCAATCCCAGGAAGCCCAGAAGTGCACCCCAAACCGAGAGACTCAAGAGGAGAATGGCTGGGTTCAATCCCATCGCCTTACCCATAATCTTCGGGGTAACTACCATGTCGGTGATGATCTGTACCACACAGAACACCAAAAAAGCCAGACCGAATACCAGCCAGAAGTTCTGACCTGTGTCGGCAGCCTTCAGCATGGCAAGGAATGCCGTAGGGATGAGGGCGAAGGTATGGAGGTATGGAACCAGATCCATGATGCCGATGAGAATGCCCAGACCTATCGCCATCGGGAAACCGATGATGGTAAAACCGATGCAGAACATGATGCCCATACAGAGCGCTACCAGTCCCTGACCACGGATATAATTGTTGAGCTCGCGCTCCACATCCTTCATCAGCACACTCCAGAACGGACGGTTCTTCTTAGGGAAGATTCTCACCCAGTTGGCTGTCAGCGTCTCGTAATCGAGCAGGATGAAGAACATATATAATAAGGTAATCATCGATGCTACGATACTCATCAGTACCGTTGCCGTCTGGCTGACTACCGAGAAGACCTTAGGCATGGTGGCCTTGATGGCATCGCTGAAGTCCTTGCTTTTCAGAAAATGCTCTATCTGCTCCTGGTTGGTCTGCAGCCAGTCTTTGATCAGCGCCGTCAGGTTGTTGGTATGAGTCGTCTGATGCAGCCATCGTGTCAACACCTCACCTAGTTTGTCAAACTGGTCAATCATCGGAGGGATGATGAGCCACAGCACGCCTCCTATAACAGCGATAGCCGTTCCCATGGCGATGAGGATAGACAGCGCACGTATTTTGATGTGGAGTTTGTTTTCGATAAACTTCACGACCGGATAGAGCAGGTAAGCGAAAAACCATGCAATGAAGAATGGCAGCAGTACGCTGCTCAGATAATTGGTCATGTAGAGCACGGCCAGTACGATGAGGGTAACCCCCGCCCATCTTATAAATTTATCAAATGTAATCTCCTTTCCCATAACTGTTCCTTTTGTTATAATTTTTCGTTAAGAATTGCTTTCTGGTAGCATTCTCTGCAGAGCGGCTCGTATTCATCTTTCTCGCCCAGAAGCACCCGTTTGTCGTTATTGATCAACCGGTGGCTCACATAGGCAACCGATCCGCACTTTACGCAGATGGCATGAACCTTGGTCACCTCGTCGGCGATGGCACAGAGAGCAGGAATCGGACCGAAGGGAACTCCCTTGTAGTCCATATCCAGTCCAGCCACGATGACTCTCACGCCACGGTTGGCGAGTTCGTTGCATACCTCCACGAGCCCATTGTCCAGGAACTGGGCTTCATCGATACCCACCACGTCGATATCAGAAGCCAATAGCAGTATCGATCCAGAGGACTCAATAGGAGTAGACCGGATAGAGTTCTGATCATGGCTCACTACATCTTCCTCGGAGTAACGAGTGTCAAGCGCCGGCTTAAAGATTTCCACCTTCTGCTTGGCGAACTTCGCACGCTTCATTCTTCGGATCAATTCCTCTGTTTTTCCGGAGAACATCGATCCGCACACCACTTCAATTCTTCCGGGACGGTGTGCCTCCCCAATTAGATTTTCTGTCATTTCGGGGGCAAAATTAATAATAAGGTTTTAAAAAATGCAAAGAAACGCGTTTTTTTTTTGCTATGAAAGATTAATTAACTACATTTGCGGTCAGTATGGGCACATTATACATCGTTCCGACTCCAGTTGGTAACATGGAGGACATGACAATGCGAGCCATTCGCATACTGAAAGAAGCGGATTTGGTACTCGCTGAGGACACTCGAACATCGAGTGTTCTGCTGAAGCATTTCGATATCAGAAATCGATTAGTGGCTCACCATAAGTTTAACGAACATGGCACATCTTCTGCCATCGTAGAGCGACTGAAGGGTGGCGAAACCATTGCCTTGATCAGCGATGCCGGAACACCGGGTATCAGCGATCCTGGTTTTTACCTCGCCCGCGAGGCTGCCAAGGCAGGCATCACGGTGCAGACTTTGCCTGGACCTACGGCATGCATACCGGCCATCGTTTCATCGGGTTTGCCATGCGACCGTTTCTGCTTCGAAGGATTCATTCCGCAGAAAAAGGGCAGACAGACCTATCTTGAATCATTGAAGGATGAGGTGCGCACCATGATTTTCTATGAGTCGCCTTATCGTGTGGTGAAAACCTTGCAGCAGTTTGCTGAGGTTTTCGGGGATGACAGACAGGTGAGCTGTTGTCGTGAAATATCCAAACTCCACGAGGAGAGTGTGAGGGGTACGCTTGCCGAGGTTATCGCTCATTTTGAGGAGACAGAACCAAGGGGCGAATTTGTCATCGTATTGGCAGGAAAAGATCCTAAACAGCTCAAGGAAGAGATGAAGGAAAAGAAGCGTGAAGAGCGCCGCCAGAAGAAAAACGGGGCTCGCAGGGATGAAGAAAGTAATGAATAAAGTATAGGAAGCGACGCGTTTTACGCGAAAAGATAATTTTTTAAATCAAACATTAAAAAGGAAAATGATTATGAAAAAGCTATTATTTGCGGCATGTTTAGCTGCTTTTTGCTTGACCAGTTGCAACAACGGCAAGAACAACACCCAGGATTTGGCAAATCAGCAGAATGATTCGCTAAACAGTATCATCGCTCAGAAAGATAGCGAAATTAACGATATGATGGGTACATTGAATGAAATCCAGGATGGTCTGAACCAGATCAGTGAGGCTGAGCACAGAGTAACTCTCCTGAAGAACGGTGAGGGTGCCAGCAAGAGACAGCAGCTCAAGGAGGATGTTCAGTTCATCGCTACCCGTATGCAGCAGAACCGCGAACTCCTGGCTAAACTGCAGAAGCAGATGGCTAACAGCTCTTTGCAGGCTGACCAGTTGAAGAAGACCATCGCAAACCTTCAGGCGCAGATTGCACAGAAGGATAAGGAACTCCAGGTGCTTCGCGAGGAGTTGGATAAGAAGGATATTCATATTGCAGCGCTCGACGAGACTATCAACAATCTGAATACCAAGACCTCTCGTCTTACTACTGAAAGCAGCCAGAAGACAGAGACAATCAATGCACAGGACAAGCAGCTCAACACTGCCTGGTATGTATTCGGTACCAAGAAGGAGTTGAAGGAGCAGCATATCATGGAAAAGGGTAAGGTAATGACCGGTAATTTCAACAAGAGTTATTTCACCAAGGTTGATATCCGCAACATTTCTGAAATCAAGTTGATGTCAAAGTCGGCTAAGTTGCTCACTACCCACCCATCAAGCTCTTATGCATTGGTACGTGATGCCAACAAGCAGTATACGCTCCGCATCACCAATCCACAGATTTTCTGGAGCACCAGCAAGTATCTTGTAGTGCTCGTTAAGTAATTATCTCTTTCTCTGAAAGAAATCCTGCATGAGTGCGCGGCACTCATCTTCCAATACGCCCGATGTAACTGTCGTCTTAGGATGCAGTGCATCGGGCGCATATTTTGTATACCCCCTTTTTTCGTCGCTGGCACCATATACCACGCGGCTGATCTGTGCCCATCCCAGCGCTCCGGCGCACATCACGCAGGGTTCTACTGTAACGTAGAGGGTACAGTCTTTCAGGTATTTTCCTCCCAGCATGTTGGCTCCCGAAGTGATGGCCTGCATTTCGGCATGAGCCGTAACATCGGTCAGCATCTCCGTAAGATTGTGGGCACGTGATATGATCCGGTCCTTACAAACGATGATGGCGCCTACCGGAATCTCGTCTTCATCGAATGCCGCCTGAGCCTCCATCAGGGCACGGCGCATGTATGCTTCGTCTTTTTTCTTGATATCTTCCATTGTTTTTCGTGCAAAATTACATAAAAAAGTTTGAAGTGTGGACTTTTTTTGTTATTTTTGCAAGGTAAAAGCATCTTTTGATGCAAAATAAAGAAAATAGACTATGGCAGAGCATAATGAATTAGGCAAATGGGGAGAAGACGAGGCTACGCTCTATCTCGAGAATGAAGGCTATGTCGTCATCGACAGAGACTGGAAAGCCGGCAAGCGGGATCTGGATATCCTTGCCGTTTCGCCGGATGGTAAGACGCTGGTTGTGGTAGAGGTGAAGACCCGTTCGGGTGAAGAATACCAGCAGCCCGAGGAAGCCGTAGATGCCAGGAAGATGCGTAATCTGGCAATAGCCGCCAATACTTACGTCAAGGAACAGAAGGTGGAAAAAGAACTTCGCTTTGATATTGTTACCGTGGTAGGGGTAGGCCATCAGGTGAAACGCATCGAGCATCTTGTGGATGCCTTCAACCCGTTGCTGATTGGATAACCCGTTGTGATTCGCTATACATTATTATATAGACATGGAAAAGAAGATTATACGATTAAAGGAAGTGGATTCCACGAATACCTTCCTGAAGAATTTGGATACTTACGATGAAGATGCGCTGACCATTGCCATTGCTGACTATCAGACTGCAGGCAGGGGACAGGGCGTGCATACCTGGGAGAGTGAGCCGGGCAAGAACCTCCTCTTCAGTATGATGATGTGTCCTAAGTGGGTACCTTTGCGCCAGCAGTTCCTCCTTTCCGAGGCTGGTGCGCTCGCCGTGAAGGACGCTCTTGATTCCTATACGGACGGCATTACGCTGAAATGGCCGAATGATGTGTACTGGTATGACAAGAAAATCAGTGGCACGCTGATAGAGACTGCCATCGACTCCAAGGGCATCAAGCGCTGCATCTTCGGTATCGGCATTGATGTCAATCAGACTGAGTTCCACAGCGATGCGCCCAACCCTGTATCTCTGGCTCAGATTCTGGGTCATGAGGTGGATAGGGAAGAGGTGCTGCAGAAGGTGATTGAGGCTTTCTGCAAATACTACGAACTTCTGCGTCGTGCCGACTATATGGATGTGTCGGGCATCTATCATCTTTCTCTCTACCGTCGCAAGGGCTATCACTGGTATGAGGATAAGGACGGTAAGTTCGAGGGCGCCTTCGTAGAGGTGGAGGACGATGGTCATCTCATCCTTCATGACAAGAAGGGAGTAATACGCTCGTATGCGTTCGGAGAAATCAAATTTCTAATCCCTTCAGTAAACATTAAACAATAAACATTAAACACTATATTATGGCAAAGTTTAAAAGAATTCTTTTGAAATTGAGCGGCGAGAGTCTGATGGGCAAGCAGAGCTTCGGCATCGACCCAGAGCGCCTGAGTGATTATGCTAAGCAGATAAAGGAGGTCCATGAGATGGGCGTTCAGATAGGCATTGTGATTGGTGGTGGTAACATCTTCCGCGGTTTGAGTGGAAGCCAGAAGGGTTTCGACCGTGTCAAGGGCGACCAGATGGGTATGTGTGCTACCGTTATCAATTCCCTGGCATTGAGCAGCGCACTCGGAGCCTTGGGCGTTAAGAACAAGGTGCTTACTGCCATCCGCATGGAGCCTATCGGCGAATTCTACACCAAGTGGAAGGCGATTGAGGCGATGGAGGCAGGCTATATCTGCATCTTCTCTGCAGGTACAGGTAGTCCATACTTCACTACCGATACCGGTTCTTCTCTCCGCGGTATCGAAATCGAGGCTGACGTGATGCTCAAGGGTACCCGTGTAGACGGCATCTATACCGCCGACCCAGAGAAGGATCCTACAGCTACCAAGTTCAAGGACATCACCTATGATGAGATTTACACCAAGGGCTTGAAGGTAATGGATTTGACTGCTACCACCATGTGTAAGGAAAACAACCTTCCTATCTATGTGTTCAATATGGATGTTGTAGGTAACCTCAAAAAGGTGATGGATGGTGAGGAGATTGGTACGCTCGTACACAACTAATCATCTCTCTCAACAGGAAGAAAAAAGCAAATGCGACTGGATTCACATCTAGCCGCATTTTTCAGTTAATAATCTACATAAATACCTAAATATCCCAATAAAGGGGATTTCTTCTATTTCGTCTTCTTCAGATAAATAATCGCCGAGATGATGACGTATGCCACGATGACAAGCCACCAGCCGGTGAGGAAACCGGTCAGACCATCGAGTGCTACCGAAGTAGCGAGGATGATGATGGTGAGCGCGGCAAAGCCATATTTCACCTCATTGCCCTTGAAACCCCACTGCTTGAACTTCAAGGCGAAAAGAGGCATCTCGCAAACCAGCAGATAGCTGGTGATGAGTATCAGAGCCAGAATGATGAATACCGACCATGAATATCCTTCGAGCCAGCTTGGATTGAACACAATCAGCGAACCCCAGAACAGGGCGTTGGCTGGTGTAGGAACACCGATGAAAGAGGTAGTCTGGCGCTCATCAAGATTAAACTTAGCCAGTCGCAATGCCGAGAAGGCCGCGATGATGAAGGCTACGTAAGGCAGCCATGGGCGCAAAGGCTCCAGAAAACCCGGATATTCCATCACAAAGAGTTGTGAGAATACGATGGTGGCAGGAGCCACACCGAAGGTTACGTCATCTGCCAGTGAATCCAGCTCCTTGCCTATTGGCGATGAAACGTGCAGCAGGCGGGCGCTCATGCCGTCAAAGAAGTCGAATACGGCTCCGATGATAATCCATAACAATGCCATCTTTGGGTTCCCGCCGAAGGCAAACGATGTTGCGATGCAGCCCGAAACCAGGTTGCAGCAGGTTATCGTGTTTGGAATATGTTTCTTGATACTCATTTCTTTACAGTATATTATGATAGAGTGAAAGCCGGAAGTATGTTCCGGCTTGCTTTCTATCTGTCAATATGTTATTTCAATTTAGCGATGATGGTCTGGTCGCCAGTAGTTGACTGTCCCATCTTTACGCATACTTCTGTACCTACAGGCAGGTAGACATCCACGCGTGAACCCAGCTTGATGAATCCCAGGTGCTCGTCGATGAAGCATTCTTCCCCTTCCTTGGCATAGGTTACGATGCGGCGTGCTACTGCACCGGCAATCTGTCGGCAGAGTACATCCACTCCCTCAGGTGTGGTAATCATCACGTCGGCATGCTCGTTTTCCTCGCTAGCCTTAGGCAGCCATGCCTTGTGGTAGTTGCCGTCCACATGCTTCACGAATTTTACCTTACCATCCACCGGGAACCAGTTGGCATGAACATTCCAGAGGCTCATGAAGATGGAAATCATCAGGCGGCGGTCACCGAAGTAGGGAGCATTCTCCACCTCTTCTATCACCACAATCTTTCCGTCGGCTGGTGCTACTACCAGTTTCGAAGTATCCTCTACGTTGAGGTATCTGACAGGACAACGGTAGAAGTTGAGCACGATACCATATACCGTACCGAACACAACAACAAAAGCCCAGAACGGAATCTTGTTGTCTAAGGTTGTCCACAATATAGCCGCAATGGCTACTAACGCTATCGCTCCGGTAACCAGCTGATCGGTACCTTCGCGGTGCAATCTTATCTTCTTTAATTTCTTTATTTTCTGTCCCATACAGTAGGATTAAGTTTTTATTGGTGCAAAGGTACGTCATTTTTATCACTTTTGCAAATTTTTTGTGGGTTTCTTTTACCTTTTTCAATATTTTCGCATATTTCTTTTGGCTTTTTCAATATTTCGCCGTAACTTTGTTGTCAAAATTCGAATTTTAAACAGATAATGGAAGATTTTGTTCATTTGCATGTACACACCCAATACTCCATCCTCGACGGCCAGTCGAAGATACCGCATCTGGTAGATAAGGCCATCAAGGACGGCATGAAGGGTATGGCGGTAACCGACCACGGTGTGATGTTCGGCATCAAGGAACTCACCGACTATTGCGGCAAGATTAATAAAGACCGCAAGAAGGAGGGACTCGAACCTTTCAAGCCTATCATAGGCTGCGAGATGTATGTGGCACGCCGAACCAAAGCCGACCGAGAGAAGGATAAGGGCGATATGAGCGGTTATCACCTCATTGTACTTGCCAAGAATTATAATGGATACAAGAACCTCATCAAGCTGGTGAGCAATTCGTGGGTGGATGGTTACTACATGCGCCCACGAACCGACCGTGCCGATCTGGAGAAGTATCACGAAGACCTCATCGTCTGTTCGGCATGTATTGCAGGCGAGGTGCCATCCAAGATTCTGCATGGTGACCTGGAAGGAGCCCGCGAGGCTTGCCAGTGGTACCACAACCTCTTTGGCGATGATTACTATCTCGAGCTCCAGCGCCATAAAGTGCCCGATGACCCAAGTCTGCTTGCCAACCGCGAGGCTTACGAGTTGCAGCAGCGTGCCAACAAGGAACTTATCAAGATGGCAAGGGAGTTTAACATCAAACTGGTGTGCACCAACGACTGCCACTTTGAGGATAAGGAGACTGCCGAGGCTCACGACCATCTGCTCTGTATCGCTACCGGCAAGGATCTCGACGACCCTAACCGTATGCGCTATTCCAAGCAGGAATGGTTCAAGACCCGCCAGGAGATGAACGATGTGTTCTCGGATATTCCCGAAGCACTTTCCAATACCCTCGAAGTATTGGATAAGGTAGAAATCTACAGCATCGACCATGGTCCTATCATGCCTTTCTTCCCGATTCCGGAGAGTTTCGGTACCGAGGAGCAGTTGCGACAGAAGGTATCAGAAGAAGACCTCTACAAGGAGTTTACCTCTGATGAGAACGGCAAGAACCCGCTGCCACCAGAGGAAGGTCAGAAGGTAATCGACCGATTGGGCGGTTACGATAAGATATACCGTATCAAGTTTGAGGCAGAATATCTGCGCCACCTTGCCTACGAGGGAGCCAAAAAGCTTTATGGCGACCCGCTGCCCGAGAATGTAGACGAGCATGTAAACTTCGAGCTCCACGTGATGAAGACCATGGGTTTCCCGGGCTACTTCCTCATCGTGTCAGACTTCATCAGGGCGGCGCGCGAGGAACTCGGCGTGATGGTGGGCCCGGGCCGTGGATCTGCGGCAGGTTCGGTGGTGGCTTACTGCTTGGGCATTACCAAGATTGACCCATTGAAGTACGACCTCCTGTTTGAGCGTTTCCTGAACCCAGACCGTGTGAACCTTCCGGATATTGATACCGACTTTGATGATGACGGCCGAGGCAAGGTATTGCGCTGGGTAATGGATAAGTACGGTCATGAGAACTGTGCCCATATCATTACCTATGGTTCCATGGCGACGAAGAACTCCATCAAGGACGTGGCGCGTGTAGAGAAGTTGCCGTTGGATAAGGCGAATGCACTCTGCAAGGCTATCCCAGACCGATTGCCTGACGGTGCCAAGATGAACCTGACCAATGCCATCAAATATACCCCAGAGCTGCGCGAGGCAGAGTTCTCCAACGATCCCCGCGAGAGCAATACCATCAAGTATGCCAAGATGCTCGAGGGAACCATCCGAGGCACGGGTATCCATGCCTGCGGATTCATCATCTGCCGCGACCCTATCAGCAACTGGGTGCCTGTATCTACTGCCGATGACCCTGATTTCCCGGGACTGAAGACGGCGGTAACGCAGTACGACGGCCATGTCATCGAGACCACCGGTCTGATTAAGATGGACTTCCTGGGCTTGAAGACCCTCTCCGAGATGAAGGAGGCATGCAAGGTTATCAAGCAGACTACGGGCGATGTCGTTGACCTCGATACCATCCCTATCGATGACGAGCTGACCTATCAGCTCTATCAGCGCGGTCAGACCATCGGAACCTTCCAGTTCGAGTCGCCGGGTATGCAGAAGTATCTCCGTGAGCTGAAACCTACGGTATTCGAGGACCTCATCGCCATGAACGCCCTCTACCGTCCGGGACCTATGGATTATATCCCTGACTTCATTGCCCGCAAGAACGGCAAGCAGGCGATTACCTACGATATCCCGTGTATGGAGAAGTATCTGAAGGATACCTACGGCATCACGGTCTATCAGGAGCAGGTGATGCTTCTCTCCCGTCAGTTGGCGAGCTTCACCCGAGGCGAGTCAGATGCGCTGCGTAAGGCGATGGGTAAGAAGAAAAAGGCTATCGTAGATGCGATGAAGCCTAAGTTTATCAAGCAGGGACAGGAGAACGGCCACGACCCGAAGGTGCTGGAGAAGATATGGGGCGACTGGGAGAAGTTTGCTTCCTACGCCTTCAACAAGTCTCATGCCACCTGTTATTCGTGGGTAGCCTACCAGACTGCCTATCTCAAGGCGCACTATCCTGCCGAATATATGGCGGCGCTGATGACCCGACGCTTTGCACAGATTACCGAAATCACCAAGCTGATGGAGGAGTGCCAGTCGATGGGCATCAAGACCTTGGGTCCGGATGTGAACGAGAGTTACCGTGTGTTCGGTGTGAACGAGCATGGAGAGATACGTTTCGGTCTTTCAGCCATCAAGGGTATGGGTGCTCCGGCAGCCGATGCCATCGTGGCAGAGCGACTGAAGAACGGACCTTATAAGAGCATCTTCGATTTTGCCGAGCGTGTAGATTACTCCAGCGTGAACCGCAAGGCTTTCGAAACCTTGGCGCTGAGTGGCGGTTTCGACAGCTTCGGCATCCGTCGCGAGCAGTTCTTCGGCAAGAACAACAAGGGCGAAACCTTCCTCGATACGCTGGTGCGCTACGGTCAGCTCTTCCAGCAGGAACAGCACGAGGCTGCCAACTCACTCTTTGGCGGTACCGAGGCGATAGAGATAGCTACGCCGCCTATTCCTGATGCAGAGAGCTGGAGCACCATCGAACGTCTGAACCGTGAGCGCGAGCTTGTGGGCATCTATCTTTCTGCCCATCCGCTCGATGAGTACAGCATCATCCTCAACTCCCTCTGCAATACCCATTGCTCTGAACTGGGTGACAAGCAGGAGCTGGCAAAGAAGGAGGATGTGGTGCTGGGCGGCATCATCACGGGTGTGAAGTCGAAGTTTACCAAGACGGGCAAGCCGTGCGGTTTCGTTACGCTCGAAGACTTTGAGGGCTCAGGCGAGCTGGCTCTCTTTGGCGAAGACTGGGGCAAGTGGCGCGGCATCATGGTTGAAGGCAGCACCATCTACATCACCGCCAAGTGCGTTTCCCGTTACGGCAATGCCAACTATCTCGATTTCCAGATAGGCAATGTGGAGTATCTGCAGACGGTCAAGGAGAACCGCATCGACCGCTTTACCATCAATGTGGAGAGCGATGCGATAGATGAAACGATGGTCAGCGACCTGCAGACTATTCTGGAGAATGACGAGGGCAAGGCGCAGCTCTTTTTCCAGATACATGATGTTGACAGCAATACCTATCTGCTGATGCGTGCCCGTGAGCATACGGTGGGTGTGGGACATGCCCTCATCCAGTATATCGAGCAGCATCCTAAGATGAGCTATCAGATCAATTAGAGATAATTTTAGTTTTAATATAAAAAGGTATAGAAAAATGGAAGTAACAATTACAACCGAGAATTTCGAGAGCTACAAGAATGGCGAACTGCCATTGGTAGTAGATTTGTGGGCAACATGGTGCGGTCCTTGCCGCCAGATTGCTCCTATCGTATCAGAACTTGCTGAGGAGTTTGACGGCAAGGTGGTAGTAGGTAAGTGTGATGTAGAGGAGAACGACGACATCGCTATGGAGTTTGGTGTTCGTAATATCCCTACCATCCTCTTCTTCAAGGGTGGCCAGCTGGTAGATAAGTATGTTGGCGCAGCCTCTAAGGCAACCCTTACCGAGAAGTTCCAGGCTCTCCTGTAATCAGCCCGGATAGGAAATGATAAAAGCATCTGGCTTGAGAAAATATGTTCTCAGCCAGATGCTTTTTTTTGTTCGGGGCTGTCGGTGACTTACCATTCTACGCTTCTTGTTCCGTCTTCTTCTACGGTGATAGTCACTTTGGTGCAGTCTTCCGGCAGCAGTTCTTCTATCAGTTCCGGCCACTCCAGGAAACAGAGGTTGCCGCTGTAGAAATAATCTTCGTAGCCCATGTCGTATACCTCCTCGAGTTTCTTGATGCGGTAGAAGTCGAAGTGGTAGACAGGTGAGCCGTCGCCCGCTGTATATTCGTTTACGAGGGCGAAGGTAGGAGATGTGATGACATCTTCTACGCCCAGTTCTTCGCAAATAGCTTTTACAAATGTTGTCTTTCCGGCTCCCATCTTGCCATAGAAGGCAAAGACCTTGCCGTCGCCCATGTTCTGCAGAAATTCCTTGGCTGCTTCATGGATCGTGTCTAATGAGTCAATTTTTATCTTCATATATGTTTACTTTGAACTTTGATCTTTATGATTACTATTAACTATCCCTTCTTACCTTTTTCTCGGTGTCAGCGTGATGAGCGGTATGAGCATTTCCTCCATCGAGATGCCGCCGTGCTGGAAGGTATCCTTGTAGTATTGCACATAATAGTTATAATTATTCGGATAGGCGAAGAAACTGTCGCCCGTGGCAAATACATACGAGGTACTCAGGTTAGGTGCCGGCAACTGGGCACGCTGAGGCTCCTTGATGGTGAAAACTTCCTTGCTCTGGTAAGCCAGATTCTTGCCCAGCTTGTAGCGCAGGTTGGTGTTCGTGTTGCGGTCGCCTACAATCTTGATTGGTTTCGATGCCCTGATGCTGCCGTGGTCGGTGGTGAGCACTACCTGGTAATCGCTCTGCGAAAGGAGCTTGAAGAGTTCGGAGAGAACCGAATGGCGGAGCCAGCTCTGCGTGATGCTGCGGTAGGCACTCTCGTTGTTGGCAAGCTCGCGCACCATCTTAGATTCGGTACGCGCGTGAGAGAGCATGTCGATGAAGTTAATCACCAGCACGTTCAGGTCGTTGTTCCGGCATTCGTTGTAATGCTCCAGGAAACGGTCGGCACCCTGCGAATCGTTCACCTTGTGATAACTGAAGGTATAGTGCTTTCTGAATCGCTCTATCTGGGTCTGTATCAGCGGCGCCTCGTTGAGGTTCTTGCCTTCCTCCTCGTCCTCATCTACCCAGAGGTCAGGGAACATTTCGGCTATCTTGTTCGGCATCAGACCGCTGAAGATGGCGTTGCGCGCATATTGCGTGGCGGTAGGAAGGATGCTCATGTAGAGCTGCTCGTCGATGTCGAACAGGTCGCCGATGTCTTCAGCCAGCATGCGCCACTGGTCATAGCGGAAGTTATCTATCACAATCAGGAACACCTTCTTGCCCTCATCAAGCAGCGGGAATATCTTGCGCTTGAAGATGTCGGGACTCATCAGATGGCGGTCTCTGTTGTCGGGACTCACCCAGTCGAGATAGTTCTTGGCTATGTATTTGGCGAACCCCTGGTTAGCCTCTTCCTTCTGCATGCCCAGCATCTCTGCCATCGGACTTGCCGTATCGCTCAGCTTCAGTTCCCAGCTTACCAGTCGCCTGTAAATCTCCATCCAGTCTTCCGCACTTCTGCATTCCATCATCTGCATGGCTATCTGCTGGTAGTCCTGCTGGTATCCGCTCTGCGTCACCTCCGCCACGATGTCTTTGCGGTGGATGTTCTTCTTGAGCGAGAGCAGAATCTGGTTCGGGTTTACGGGTTTTATCAGATAGTCGGCTATCTTTGAACCGATTGCCTGGTCCATGATGTTTTCTTCTTCGCTCTTGGTGCACATCACTACCGGTGTGGCAGGCTGGATGTCCTTGATGCGTAGCAGGGTTTCCAGTCCGCTGAGTCCCGGCATCATCTCATCGAGCAGGATGAGGTCGAAGGTCTGCTGGCGGCAAAGTTCAATGGCATCAGGGCCGTTGCTTACCGTCTGCACTTCGTATCCTTTCTTTTCCAGAAAGATGATGTGTGCCTTGAGAAGTTCTATCTCGTCGTCTATCCAAAGTAATAATCCGTTGCTCATATTTTATATCCTTTTTCTTTTCGGGGTGCTAAAGTACAAAGAAAAATGGAATGGGGAACACGACTTTACGTTAAAGAGAGTTAATGATAAAGATTCTTTGGTACTTTTTATGAAAACGTTTGTATTACCTTGTGACAAAACCTAAAAACATAGGTTAATTAAAACTTATTTGTATAACTAAACGTAAGCATTATGATCAGACGCAATTACTTGAAAAGTTTGTCTATTTAGCAATAATACGACCGGGAATCCGTTTCTTATGGTAAGGTAATTCATAAAAACGAACAATAAAAAGAAGAAAAACAAGAAACAATGCTCAAGATAGTAATGATTATGCTATGCGGAATAGGTACCGGCTATCTGCTCCGCAACAAGAAAATGAGTTTTATCGGCCGTATCATCACGGCGCTGATATGGGTACTCCTGTTCCTGCTCGGTATCGAGGTAGGTTCTAACCCTCGTATCATCAGCGGTCTTCAGACCCTGGGACTTGAGGCGATAGCCCTGACCTTGGGAGGCAGTCTGGGTAGTGCACTCTTTGCTTGGGCATTGTGGAAGTATGTTACAGCAAAGCAGGCTAAATCGTCGGCTCACGCTGAAACCGGGAAAGGAGGCAAGGCATGAAAGGCAGTTTGATTATCGTAAGCTTCTTTGTTCTGGGTATCATCGTAGGCTTGTGTGATGTGATTCCGGCAGGTCTTCTGGATAGCGACGTGAGCTATTGTGCACTCTGCTGCCTGATGTTCTGCGTAGGTATCAGCATCGGTTGCGATACCTCTGTGCTGAAGAGTTTCAAGAAGGTGAATCCCCGTCTGATGATGCTCCCTGTGATGACCATTCTGGGTACGCTGGCAGGTTGTGCCGCCGTATCTCTCATCTTGAGCCACCGCCAGCTTACCGATTGTCTGGCAATCGGTTCAGGATTCGGATATTACTCTCTTTCGAGTATCTTCATCACCGAATACAGGGGCGCCGAACTGGGAACCATCGCCCTTCTTGCCAACATTTTCCGCGAGATTCTCACCCTGCTGTGTGCTCCGCTGCTGGCAAAATACTTCGGCAAACTGGCACCTATCAGTGTAGGTGGAGCCACGACCATGGATACAACGTTACCTATCATCACCCGATATTCGGGCGAGAGTTTCATCATCGTTTCCATCTTTCATGGCTTCTGTGTCGACTTTTCTGTACCCTTCCTGGTTACCTTCTTCTGTTCTTTGTAGAAATAGCTAAAAGCAGTTCTTAAGACCTAAATAAAAAAGCCCCCGATGCGTTATGCACCGAGGGCTTTGCTATGTCGAATCAAAATTTAAAAAACATCTTTTTTTTTACCTTTTTACTTTTTTACCTTTAAAGAGTGCAGCTGGTAACTCCGAGCGTAGTAGCGATGGCTGTAAGGACGGAGATTGCAATCTGCAAAATCGTTTTCCAAGTGTTTACTTTCATAGTTTGAATGTTGAATGTTGAGTGTTGAATGTTGACTTTTTTAATGTTGAATGTTGAGTGTTGAATTTTGACTTGGTGGGGGATGCGCTGGCTTCTAGCCAGGGCGGCCCTCAGGCGAGGGCTTTATTCAAGCCCGTCGCCGCTATCCTGAGAGCCGCCTCCGCCGCCTTCTTGGGTTCCGCCGCCGGTTGTACCCGAGCCGCCCTGGCTGGTGTCAGAGCCGCCGCCCTGAGTTGTGCCACCGCCGCCTGTGGTGCCCTCCTCGTCGGTGCCGATATAGCCGCCGTACTCCTGAATCTTGCACTTCTTGCGCAGCTCGGCATTGCTCCAGCTCTTCGTGTTTCTCACAATCAGGTGCACGCCTTCTACGCTGGCAGCTGTCACCTTCTCCTTGGTATCCTCCGCCTTGGAGCTCATACCGATGGAGAACAGTCCGAGGTCAGAGAGACGCACGCTCTTGCCGTCGAGAATCAGCTCCTGCAGATGGTCGAGTGCATCCATCAGCACACCGTGGATGGTACCTCGTGAGTAAGGCGAGCCGTGGTCGGAGATATGCGATACGAATCCCTCGAAGTCCACTTCGCGGTCGGTTACCGAAGTAGCATACCACTTCTTCTTACCTGCGTTTTCACCAGTCTGAGGTGTGCGCTGTACTTTACGATATTTCAATGTTCCTTTCTGTTCCATAATCTTTAGTTTTAATGTTGAATGTTAAATTAATAGTGTTGAATGTTGAATGTTGAATGTTGACTTGGCGGGGTGCACAAGCCTTTCTTTGAACGACAGTGCAAAGATACGCCAATTTCCCGATACCACCAAATTTCAGCGTGTGATAAGGCGCGATTTCAGCACGCTTTCAATCCGAAACCTGTTAAACAATCTAACTCGCCGTTTTGCGCCCCGCAACTCATACTTTTTCAGAAGAGAAAACATAGAGTTAAAGAGAAGAAAACACAGCACCTTATTCAGTATTCAGTTATTCAGTTTTTTTTTAAGGGGTTACTTTTTACCCCCTTAAAAAGTAAAGTTTATATACTATCTATATATCTATATATATATATATAAATATATATAATATAATATAATAATAAAAAATACATTACAAAATAACCAATCCCTTTCTTTCGGGTTTTCAAACCCTTTATCCATGTAAGGGTTTAAAAAAAAACTGAATAACTGAATACTGAATACGGAACAAGGCAATTGCAGAAAGGATTGTTCTTATATTTTTTGCGCACTTATAAACATTCTCCCCCTTGCCAGCAACTTTTTCTAAACTTTTCCCCGATTTTCTTGCATGTTTCGAAATAAAAGTTTATCTTTGCGGCAGATTTACAGAATCTAAATTGATAATTTATGGGTAGATACATCAACCCCTTTACCGATTGGGGCTTCAAGCGTCTCTTCGGTCAAGAGTTCAGTAAGGACTTGCTGATTAATTTTTTGAACGACTTGTTTGAAGGTGAGTTTCAAATCAAGGACGTAACATTCAAGGATAAGGAACAGCTTGGAGATACTAATGATCTCCGTGGCTGCATCTTTGATATCTATTGTGTTACCGACGATGACAAGCATTTCATCGTTGAGATGCAGAACAGATGGGTACCCTTCTTTGTGAATCGTTCCATCTATTATGCTAGTAAGGCTTTTGTTGCCCAACGCAAGAAGTTTGATGAAGCAGGTGACCGTACTCCTGTTTTATACCAGTTTGTGCCGGTTTATGTGGTTTGCATCATGAATTTTATGCCAAAGGAGCATGAGGTGACAAAGTTTAGGACAGACGTTGCTTTGAGGGAGAAGTCTAGTGACTCGATGTTTTCTGACAAGCTTCGTTTCATCTATCTTTCTCTTCCTTTCTTTGATAAGAGTGAGGAAGAATGCGAGACAGGTTTTGAAAAATGGATTTATGTTTTGAAGTATATGGAAGTATTGGAAAGATTGCCTTTTACGGCACAGAAAAAGATATTCGATCATCTTGCTAAATTGGCGGATGTGCGTTGCTTGAGTAGTGAGGAGCAGGAAAAATACGATGAAAGTATTAAGGCCGCCGATGATTACTACTCCGGCCTTTATGGCTCTTATGTTGAAGGAGAGGAAAAGGGAATGGCTAAAGGTAGAGCAGAAGGAATGGCTAAAGGGATGGCTAAAGGAATGGCTAAAGGGATGGCTAAAGAAAAGTTAGACACAGCTTACCGCCTTTTGTCAATGGGGCTTTCTGAAGCGCAAGTATCAACGGCCACCGAGCTTCCGCTGGAGGAAATTCAGAAAATGAGGAAATAAGAACTGGCATTGAAAAATTGATTTCTGTATTGAAGTATATGGAAATGGATGAAGTATTTAAGAATTTGCCTTTAGCGGAACAAAAGAAGATGCTCGAACATCTTGCAAAATTGCCAGATGTTCGTTTCTTGAGTAGTGAGTAGCGGGAAAAATACGATGAAAGTATCAAGGCTGTTGATGATTACTACTCCGGCCTTTATGGCTCTTATGTTGAAGGAGAGAAAAAGGGAATAGCTAAAGGTAGAGCAGAAGCTCGTGCAGAAGGTGAATTATCTAAAGGTTTGACAATAGCCCGTAACTTGTTGTCAATGGGTATGTCTTGGTCGCAAATCATGCAGGCTACTGGATTGACAGAAGAATTGAAGCCGCTTCAGGCGTAGTGTATATCTCGGCTGCACCCTTTCGGCTTGCCCCATACGCCCTGAAGGGGCAGAAGCTCCTAGCCCAGGGCAACACCCTGGGTATTAATGAAATATAAACCAACGCCCTGTAAGGGCAAAAACTTTAAAAATATTCGAATTTTAATCTATAGGCTTATGGTACATGTAAATAAACAATAGTTATAAAAAGCTCTTCTCCCAAGCTGGCAGAATGGGTGAAGAAACTGAAGACTCATAAAGCTGAGTACTTCAGTATAATATAAAACACGAAGTCCTGCCGTGGTACGCTTTCAAGAAGAGGCGTGGCAGGAACTGTTGCTGCAAAAATACTAATTTCATTCCAAAATGCCAACTTTTTGTTTAAGAATATGCATTCTAAATATGCTATTTAACATTGTATAACGGAATTTCGGTCAACGAACCATCTCATGTCATTTGATACTTTCTTCATAATTCTTTTCTTTTGATTCTATTTCGCGAAGATACAAAAGAATCCGAATAATCGGATACCATTTCATCTTTCTTATATTTTTCGCGCACTTATAAACATTTCCCCCTTGCCAGTAACTTTTTCTAAAACTTTTTCCCGATTTTCTTGCGTGTTTCGAAATATTGTTGTACTTTTGAAGGAGAATATAGAAAAGAAGAATCTTTGCCCGAAGAGACAACATTTGAAGCCATTCCTAAAATAGGGAAAGGATATTTCTAAAATGATATAGTGGTTGAGGCTTTGCCTCTTATATATATAGAAAGTGTAATTTAATATATAAGATTATGAGAAATTTTACTTTAAGAAAAGGGTTCTTGGGAAGTAAATGTGGAACCCGCAGCTCTTTTAAGGGCTTTGTCATGTTGGTAGTTCTGATGCTCATGATGGCAAGTTCTGCGATGGCACAAGAAACCAAATTTGAAGTGATTGGTGGGCTTCGTTATTTGTTGGATACTGGTGCTAAGACAGCAACTCTTATGCCTAAAACTGATAGTAAATATTCCGGTGATATAGTTGTTCCAGAAAAAGTTAATAGTAGTGATGGAATGGGGTATGTTGTTACTTCATTCGAGGAAAAGTGTTTCTATGATTGCAGTGGTATAAAATCTATCACCATCCCTTCCTCTGTTACTTCATTGGGTAATTATTGCTTCTCTGGTTGCAGTGGTTTGACCTCCATCACCATCCCTTCATCTGTTACATCATTGGGTATTTATTGTTTTTCTTATTGCTGGGGCTTAACCTCTATCACCATCCCTTCTTCTGTTACTTCATTGAGTGATGATTGCTTCTATGGCTGCAAAAGTTTGACCTCTATCACTATTCCTTCCTCTGTTACTTCATTGGGTTATGGTTGTTTCTCTGGTTGCAGTGGCTTGACCTCCATCACCATTCCTTTCTCTGTTACTTCATTGGGTGATCATTGCTTCTTTGGTTGCAGTGGTTTGACCTCAATCACCATCCCTTCCTCTGTTACTTCATTGAGGGATGCTTGCTTCTCTGGTTGCAGTGGCTTGACCTCCATCACCATCCCTAACACTGTTACGTCATTGGGAGAAAATTGCTTCAGTTATTGCAGTAGTTTAACCTCTATCACCATCCCTTCCTCTGTTACTTCATTGGGTAATAATTGCTTCTCTGGTTGCTATGGTTTGACCTCAATCACCATCCCTTCCTCTGTTACTTTGTTGGGTGATGGTTGCTTTAGAAGTTGCGTTGCTTTAACTTCTATTACCATCCCTTCTTCAGTCACTTCGCTGGGAGAAAATTGCTTCAGTTATTGCAGTAGTTTAACCTCTATTACCATCCCTTCTTCAGTCACTTCGCTGGGAGGAAATTGCTTCTATGCTTGCAACAAATTGACCTCTATTACCCTCCCTTCTTCTGTTACTTCATTGGGTAGTGGTTGCTTCTATGCTTGCAACAAATTGACCTCTATTACCATTCCTTCTTCTGTTACTTCATTGGGTAGTGGTTGCTTCTGGAATTGCAGTGGTTTGACCTCTATCACCATTCCTTCTTCTGTTACTTCATTGGGTAGTGGTTGCTTCTATGGCTGCAAAAGTTTGACCTCAATCACCCTCCCTTCTTCTGTTACTTCATTGAGTAGTGGTTGCTTCTATGGTTGCAACAAATTGACCTCAATCACCATCCCTTCTTCTGTTACTTCATTGGAGAACTATTGCTTCGAAGGTTGCAGTGGTTTAACCTCAATCACCATCCCTTCTTCTGTTACTTCATTGGGGAATTATTGCTTCGAAGGTTGCAGTAATTTGACCTCCATCACCATCCCCTCTTCTGTTACTTCATTGGATTTTGATTGCTTCAAAGATTGCAGTAGTCTTGAAACTATTTATTTTAAAGGTAAAGTGCCAAAGTATACATCTCTATCATATATATCAATTACAACTATTATCAAAGTCCCAACAGAATATCTTCAGAATTATAAAAATGCTTTTGGATCCAGTTATAAATATATTTATGCCTGGAATCCTGACGAAACAGGAGATGGTAACAAGCCTATTACTCAATGCTCTACACCATCTATCTCTTACGAATCAGGCAAGTTGATGTTCGCTTGCGAAACAACAGGAGCAAAGTATTATTATACAATAACTGATACAGATATAACGTCTGATGCGCTGAATGAAAATGGGGAGGTATCTCTTTCTGCAGCCTATAAGATTTCTGTTTATGCTACAGCTGATGGCTATACTGCATCTGATAAGGCAGAAGCAACTTTGTATTGGATTAATGCTAACCTGGAGAATGGTACCAACATTAATCAGGTAAGAACACGGGGCGTGGTGGCTTCGGCTCATGATGGCATCATCAGCCTCTCTGGTCTTGACAATGGCGAAGTGGTGAAGTTCTATGCTACAGATGGCAAGTATCTCGGCTCTACGGTTGCAGCGAATGGTGCTGCCTCTTATGCCGTTTCCGAGTCTTTGGTTATCGCCAAAGTGGGTAAGGATTCTATCAAGATTGCTATGAAATAAGGATTGTGCAGAGCGATGCACCTACCGTAAAATCATAAAAAGTAAGGGGAAGAAGGCGAGTAACGTAAATTGCTCACTTTTTTCCCCTTTTTCTTGTTATACTATAGTAAAATATAGCTTAAATATTAATGTTTTTGAAAAATATATCCGGCTATTCATGGTAGCTGGGGAGTCGGCTTTGCTGTTCAAATAATTAGTTGTAAATTCGCATAAATTTACACCATTATGTTGGATATTGCAGAACATAGACAAAAGTTGATTCTGAAGAACTTAGCTCAGCTAGACGACAGAATCAATGAGATACAAGAAGAGTGCATCATCTTGTATCTAAAGTCTTTTATAGGTGATGGAGCTGAACTGCTATCTCCATATCAGTTCTCTAATATTACGCATATCAAGTATGATACAGTAATAAATGTGTTGAAAAGAAAAGTGAAGTTCAAGCCTTACCAGCAGCGGCGGTGGTGTTATTGCATCCTTTATCATTGGGATACTATCATTGATACGCTGAATAAGAAACATGTTGCGGAGAGTAAAAATTTTGAAAAAGATAAGTTCGAAAAGAACTTCAATGAGGCTTTTTGGCACTGGGCTACGATAGGGAGAGACTTGAAACAACTTGACAAGTTGAAAGAGAAAGTAGAAGAAATGCAAAGCAATTTTTCACCTCGCAATAAATAATTGAGCAACAATATTTAAAAAAAATATCATGAGATTTAGCCGTGCATAAGTGCTTGCGCAGCTATTATAGAGAAACAATAACAATTAATAACTTAAAAACAGAGTAAAAATGAAAAATTCAACATGAAATCGGGGGAGGCATTCCTCATACTGCTCTGCAGCTCAATGTCTCCGAAGTAAGGATTCACCCTGGAAAACTTTCAGGGGCCACCTCTTCTTCCAAGATTGAGGAAGTAAATTTAGTCTATCTTAAAATGAGAAGATATATGACTAAACTTATCGTAAAACTGAAGATTGCCCTGGCTGTGTTGGGAATCATCAGTATGAGTGTTGATATCGTAGTTAACCTGAAAGGCATTCGCGTGTTTGAGGGTACTACAAGTGTTGATAACCTTATAAGTCTTTTTGAATCATGAAAGTCAGTTGCATACTAAATTTTAATGGAGATATTCATGTGGGAGGTGTGAATCTTGGCAATGTCGTGAACTTCAATCCTTCGCATGATGCCGCAAGAGAGAGGTATAAGAGAGATGATTTTTCTAATTCCGATGTGACGGAAGCTGACTTTGAAGATGATGATGAAGAGGACAAAGGGAATAAAAAGAAAGCATCTGGCATAACTAAGTTATTCTTACCTCATAAACGTAATATTCCTAAAGAATTGAAAGGAGAAAAAGCACAACAGATTCTGAAAAGTTTGTATGAGTATGGGATTTTGGATGAAAACTACCAGCCTGTCAATCTTTCTGGCTACCAGAAAGGTTATCTTGCCTATAAGTTATCCATCAAACTGCATATTACCAAGCTATGGAAAGTATTCTCACAGTTATGGGATATGAACCCTGCTGTGCTCAGAACGCGCTACAATGAAGCTATCTCAATGCCTTCTATGGGTGAATTTGGAGATAAAATCAATAAATATATAGGTTAAATGACCGTTTTTTGCAAGTAGTACTAGTACGACAGTACTGGTACGTACTAGTTTTTTGTCGCAGAATCGCCGTACATTTGCCCCCGGAATTCAGAACCGATATGGTCTGAGTTTCGGGGGCTTTTGTGTATAGGCACATCAACCGTTGTGGGAGCGCCCAACTGTTTTAAAAAGGAATTTATAAGATGAAAGCAATGAAACCTTTTTATTTTACTCATCCGCAGTACGGAAAACTGAGGGTGGTGGTGATTGACGGGAAAATCTATTACTGTCTGATGGACGTGAAGAACATCTTCAAGAAGTCGGTACAGAAACTCTATGAAACGATTGCTGACTCGGAGGGGGAACTGAAAAATCTGAACATCGTGATGAAGAAGGACATGAAAATCAAGTATAACCTCTTCTTCGAGAACCAGGAAATGGGGAAGGAAGAAGCGGAGGCTGAGAACGTGAATGCGGATATCAACTTCTGCGATGAACAGCTGGTGAAGGACCTTGTAGACAAGGATGTTGCCGCCGAGAAGATTGCGGCAAAATGGGTAATAGGGTTCGTCAAGAGCAGACTGAATGATGCCGAGAATGCTTCGCTCTTCGAGGCGAACGGGGTCCAGGAGATTTCGGATAACTCGCTGATTCTGCCTATCAATGTAAGCTATGGCTCAGGGTATATCATGATTAACAGCGAAGTGTTCGATTAATAAAATATGGAGGTAAAATGGAGATAGTACATGTAGTGGCAATTAATCCTTATCGTAAGGGAAATAAGGGGAAAGTGTTTTCCTATGGCATGGATACTTATGATAAGGTGATTGAATCGGATAGCGTGAAGAAGATGATTCAGCAGATTCGGGGTGAATTGCCGATTGACGGAGTGGATTTGAACGATGCGCAGGCGGTGAAGAAGGCGCAGGAGAGGCTCAAGAGCGAGCTGCCTTTCTTCTGTCCGCACTACGGCATGTTCAAAAATAATGTGCGCAGACAGGAGAATGCCTTGCCGGAAAGCTTTCTCTTCCAGACGATTATCGATGTGGATGATAAGGAGTATGTGGAGAAGGCTATCGAGAAGGCGCGCGAGCTGAACTGCTCTTCGGGGATATGGAACGGCTCGTTGCTGCATCTCTGTTATAGCGCTCGCAAGAAGCTGCATATCGGGATTAGAATGCCGGTTGGGATGACCATCGAAGAGACGCAGAAGGCGTATTGTGAGGCGCTCGGCGTGCCTTATGATGAAAGCTGCATCACACCTGAGAGAATGATTTTCCTGACGGATAAGGACTCGGAAATCTACCGGTCTAAAATGTGGTGCGCAGTGCTGCCGGAGAGCGAGATACAGGCTCGCAGAAAGGCTTTTCTGGACCGTGGGCTGACCGTGGACGGAAGGGGGGATGCAAAAGTTAATAGTTTACAGTTTACAGTTAATAGTAATGACAAAGTTCAAAACAATAGACTTTCGGGCAATTATGGCACTGGTGAACTGGGAGCGGCCAGTGAGAAGAATCTGATAGCCTTTGATCTGTTCGTGCAGTCGGCTGGGCTTGAGGGGATGGCGATAGATTCCGTCGGGTCTCGGCACTCTTCGCTCCTCGCTATCATGAGCGCAGGCGCTTCGAGGGTGATGAGCGAGGAGGAACTGATGAAGGTGGTGAGGACGAAAATGCCGAGCTACTATCAGGAGGATGACTGCCATCAGCTGATACATGATTTCTATGCGAAATATGCTGACAGCTGCAAGCCGATGTCGAGGGATGTGATAAGGGTGAATGCGCTGGCGGAAAAACAGGCCAGCCAACAAGTTAATAGTTTACAGTTAACAGTTAATAGCCCTAACGCAAATCATACAGTTCAAAGTTCTATGCTCCAAGTTCAAAGTAGCGAGGAGGATTATCCGGAACCGCCAGCGATGCCGGAGAAACTGCCGAAACTGGTGGAACTGCTGATATCTCGGACACCGGAGGTTTATAAACCGGCAGTGGCGCACGCTATCTTCCCACCGCTCGCTACGCACCTCTGGCAGACGAGCTTCCGATATATTGATAATGTAGTGCATGAGGCTACATTGTCTACGTGCTTGCTGGCTGGTACGGGCGCTGGTAAATCTTCTGTAAACAAGCCGATTAGCTATATTATGGAGGATATCCGGAAACGGGATGCGGAGAATCTGAAACGTGAGAAGGAATGGAAGGAGGAGATGACGCGCAAGGGCGCCAACAAGGACAAGCGTAAGCGACCGGACAACCTCGTTATACAGGAGATTGATGCCGATATGACCAATCCGGCATTCGTGATGCGTACCGCTGAGGCGCAGGGACGATTTCTTTACACTTCGCTCAATGAGCTGGATCAGTTTGACGCCCTGAAGGGTACCGGAAACCAGCATTTCCGTATCATGTGTCTTGCCTCAGATAGCGACAACCAGTACGGCCAAACTCGCGTGGGAACTCAGAGTGTTACGGAACGTGTAACCATCCGGTTCAACTGGAACGCATCTACCACTATCCAGAAAGGACAGCGTTACTTCTCAAAAGTTTTGACAGATGGTCCGATAAGCCGCATCAATTTCTGTACCATTCCAGAGCGTGAAATCGGTGATGAAATGCCTGTCTTTGGTGATTACGATGATGCTTACCGAGAGGGGCTGAAGCCTTATATCGAGAATCTGAACAACGCCAGGGGGCTGATTGACTGTCCTGAGGCATTCCAGCTTGCCCTCAAACTGAAGGATGAGAATGCTGAGTTCTCGCGCTTGTCGCAGGATAGGGTTTACGAGAATCTCTCCTTCCGTGCCAACGTCATCGCCTACCTGAAGGCGTGTGTGCTGTATGTGGCGAACGGCTGTAAATGGGAGCCGGAGATTGACGAGTTCATCCGCTGGAGCGAGCGTTACGACCTCTACTGCAAGATGCGATTCTTTGGTGATGCCATCAAGAGGGCGAACTTTTCGAACGAGAAATCGAGTAAGCGTGGACCGGCAAATCTGTTGCAGCAGTTGCCTGATGTCTTTAATTTCCAGCAGGCAGAATATCTCCGCTCGCAGTTGGGCATGGACAAGAAGGGCACTCCTTCGATGTTGCGTAATTGGGTGAACCGAAACTATATCCGGAAGATTCCGCCTAAGGGTGTAACGGGTGACGTAATCAGTATTCAGTTATTCAGTTTTGAAAAGCTACGTAACCGCAAGGATGGTAAAGAGGTAAAAATATTAGAATCTTAATGGAGTTTGAGTTATGGAAATAGTAGTAAAAAGAATAGCAAAAAAGAAGACTTATACGATAGGTCATCTTTATATCCTGAGCGATAAGGACGTGAAGCGTACCTGGCGTTCGGGGGTAAAAATAGGCGACAAGCGTATCTTTGAGCACAGCTTCGATAAGGCGAAGTTGGACAAGGAGCATTACTTCTGTGATACCCTGGAGCCTACGTGGAGAAATCTCCTGGGTGTCGAACTGAAACCGGAAGAGGAGGATGGACGGTACAGTAGGGTATCGGGTAAGAAAGCCCGCAAGATACCGGGTCATACGGCGATACCGGAAGGCTCGTATCCTGTTGTTATCTCGAAATCGCCAAGGTTTAAGAAGTGGCTTCCGCTGGTGCAGGGTGTTCCTGATTTTGAGGGCATCCGCATTCATGCCGGTAATTATCCCGATGATACGCAGGGCTGCATCCTGGTAGGTGAAAATAAATTACAGGGTGCCGTCTTTAATTCCCGCATCTGGTTGCACAGGCTTATGAATGCCATTACCGCAGCAAGGGAACGGGAGGAGAGCGTTTGGATTACGATTTTGTAATGTTGAATGTTGATTTTTGAATGTTGAGTGTTGAATGTTGAATTTTTAGTGATTAATTTTTAAAAACAAATTATTATGGTAAAGTCAGTAAATACAAATAAAGTAGAAATGGATAAGAAGGCAGCAATTGCTGTCGTGTTTGAAAACCCTGAATTCGGTAAGATTCGTACCTTGACCGGTGAAAATGGAGAACCGCAGTTCTGTGCAAAGGATGTCTGTGATGTGCTGGGGTATAAAAGAGCAAGATGCGCTGTAGCTCAGCTAGTTAACCCACTTGACGCTGTAAAACACAGCGTCAAGGTATCGGGAAGCCTGCGTAAGGATGGTACACCCTCAAAACGCCGCCAGCAGATGATCTTCGTCAACGAGAGTGGTTTCTATGCTTTGGTTCTCGGCTCTAAGCTTTCTACTGCCGTGAAGTTCAAGAACTGGGTTACTTCAGATGTGCTGCCACAGATTCGCAAGACGGGTGGTTATATCCCGGTGCAGCAGGGAGAGAGTGATGAGGAGACAATCCGACATGCGGAAGAAATCCTCCGTGCTACGCTCAAGGAGAAGGAGAATCTGCTGAAGAAGCAACGTCTGCAGATTGAACAGCAGAAGAAGCTTATCGGCGAACAGGATACGGAAATTCGACGTCTGAATGATGTGGTGGATGAGCAGGTGGTTCGCAACGCCAAGAATGGTGAGAACATCATACAGTTGGAGAATCAGGTGGGTAATCTTCTGCCGAAAGCGCTTTATAGCGATAACGTGCTCGATTCTGTTTCCTGCTTCACTACGACGCAGATTGCGAAGGAGCTCGGCATCACAGCCCAGGAGCTGAACCGCTCGCTCTGTGCTCTGCATATCCAGTACTACCAGAGCGGTCAGTATCTTCTTTATGCCGATTATGCTCACATGGGTTTAGCCAAGAGCCGTACCCGCTACAGCGCCTTCCTTGACCCGAAGAGCGATGGCAGACAGGAGAAGATGGGCAGAGCCTACACCCATACCTATCTCGTATGGACCGAACGAGGACGAAAGTTCATCCATGACCTTGCCCAGCGATACTGGGAACTGTGTGAAAAGTAAAAAGGTAAAAAAGTAAAAAGGTAAAAAGAGCCTAGCGGAATGTTAAGCTAGGGTGCTCTTTTTACCTTTTTACCTTTTTACTTTTTTACCTTTAAAAGCCCCTTTTTACTTTTTGGAAAGCGTGTGGGGCAAGACTTGTGAAACTTCAGTTATCTCAAAACATACTGACGAAATCATCATATTCCAGCTGACTGTCCATTAAAATCCATCTAAATCATATTCTTCGCTGTCCAAATCCAGACTGTCGTCGTTGTCGAAAGTTGTATTTGGTGCTTTTTCTTCCTTTATATCCGCATCGGTTCCCTGGGTCCCGGTAGTTCCGTTACTGAAAGTTCCGGTCGTACCATTATCGAATGTTCCGGTAGTTCCGGTTTCTATTTCACCGGTTATTCCGCTTTCGGCAGTTCCGGTTTCTTCTTCATTTTCTTCTGAATCATCAGTCTTTTCCTGCTGGATGATTTCCTCCGGTTCTTCAAGCAGTGGGTCCTTGCTGATTTTCAGCGGTGCCAGATGCTGGGTATAGAAGAGGGTATAGTCATCGTAGCTCAGACTGGTGCCCAGCAGCAGGAGGTTTGGTTCGCTGATGACGATGCCGCGGGCTCCCTTTGAGAGGAGCTGGGTGATGGCCTGATGCTGGTAGATGTCGTTAGCATACTGGCGTGCTTCATCGTAATTGCGGAATCCCTTTACCTGCATGCGGTGCAGACCATTCTGCTCGTCAATGACGAGGTCGAAATTACGCACGAGATAGGAGGTGAAATTATATTTCGCCATCTCGAAGAGCAACTGGTTCTCGTTCACAGAATCGGGAACGTAGGCGAGCATGAAGACGAACGGCTCGTTGCGCTCAATGCTGAATACCTTTGCTTTGGATTTGACATCATCATTGAGTACGGCGTTGCGGCGCGACCATACATTGCTCAGGTCGAATGTGCCGCCCTTGAGCTGTCTGCCGGCTTTCACTCCGTTGAGAATCATTCCCGCCATTTCGCTGAGTCGGCTGTTCGGATATTTCTCTACCACCTGCTGCATATCATCGAGACAAGCCTGGATATTACCCTCGTGGAGCTGGGTGAGTCCGCCGATAAAGAGGAACTTGTCGCGGTTGGCTCCTTCAGGATAGCGCTTGTCAGAGATAGCCCTGTTGTGTACCACCTTATTATATAGGTTAGCCTTGAAGGCATCGTAGGTGGCAGCATAGAGCGAGTCTTCGAGATGAATGCCCATCTTCGCATCTTCCTCATAATAAGGAGAGGTGAGCAGGGCGGTCCATTGACTCTCCGGATAATTCGCTTTCAACAGGTCGAGATAGCGGCTGGCGATGGCTGGCTGCTTCCTGATGTTGTAGAGCAGGTAGAGGTGATAGTAGGCATCATCGAGATGTTCGTATGCTGCGTTCTTCTTTACCAGTCGCTGCAGCATGTGTTCGCTTTCGTCCAGATCATTGAGTTTATCTTTCAGGATGATGCCGGCATGCAGCAGACCGTCGTCCAGAATCTGATTGCTTTCTGCCATCTTCTCTTCGGTGAGCGGAATCTGAGCGAGATAGTAGGCACGCTGATGCGGATCTTCTTCTGCACTCAAGTTCTTCTCTTTCTCCTTCTCAAGGTCTTTCTTCTGTGCCTCGTTGAGGAGTGAATCGCGCTGCTCGTCGGTCATTTCTTCTACACCTTTGGCATCGGCCACTACGGTCTGGTTGCTCCGTCGCCAGTTGTCTATGTTCTTTCTCTTACCCCAGAGGCGTTCAAACTGCTGTTTGCCTTGGGCTACGGCAGATTGGGAGTAGAAATACCAGGTATTGCTGTTGCCGAAACCGCCGTTGCCCATGGCTCCGTTTCCGAAGCCGGATGAGGCATTGCTGTTTCCCTGATTCCTGTTATTTCTGCTGTTATAACCATTGCCGTTGTTTCTGCCGGCACTTTGGTTGTCTTGTTTTTCTGCCAGTTCCTGATCGGCAAGTCTTCTCTTTTCTTCCTTTTCCTGCTTTTTCAGGGCTTCTATCACCTTGTCAATGGCGACATTCCGTTCTGTTTCGCTCATGCGGGCGAGTGATTGCAGGGAGTCCTGCAGATGGATGGCGTCGGTATAAGGCACCAGTTCATCGAGAACCTTCGAATGGTCGGAGAGCTGTTTGTAGTCTTTACGGTCCTGGTCTAGGAGTCCGATGGCTGCATCATAGCAACGCTTGGCATCGCCATATCGGTGGCATTGCCAGTATACATTGCCCAGATGCAGCAGCAATACACCTTTCTCTACTCCGTTTCGGCTTGATTTCGCGGCACCCTTTTCGTATGCAGCAATAGCCTGAAGGGTATCGCCCTGGTTGAGATGTATGTTACCAATGGCATAATAAACCTGGTCGAGATATTCCTGATTCTTGTCGCTCGCTGCCATTCGCTTCAATTTGGACACCATCTTCCGGGAGTTGTTGGTTGCCAGTACCTCGGTCATGGAGATGCGGGCATTAAACTCCAGTTCGTAAGGCGGATTGAGACGGATGACATGCTTGAAGGCACGGTAGGCATTCTGGGCATGTCCCTGTTGTGCTTCTACCTGTCCCATCAGATACCAGAGGCGGGCTTTCTGCTTGCGTCGCATCTCATAGCCGATGGCTTTGCGGAGATACGGAACGGCCTCCTGATAGCGTCCGGTCTTCAGATAGTAGAGGGCATAGGTCTTGTCCCATTCCTTCTGGGCACGCCAGTGGATGGAATCGCGCTCGATATTACGGATTACATCTTCGGCATCGTATATCCATCCCGATTCCAGATAACTCTTGGCGAGCCAGGCACGTGCCTTGCCGTAAATGCCGGGTTGGGTGGCGTAGAGACGGCTCATATAGGCGAAAGTAGCTGCTGCCGACTGGAAATCGCCTTCAAAAAACTGGGAACGGCCCAGCAGCATCCATGCCTTCCAAAGGAACGGATTATATTCACGGCGATGCAGCCATTCCAGGTCTTTGGCAGTCTTGCGGCGTTTCTTGTCCCATACCGGGCGACGCTTGATGCTATGCTGGTGAATGGCTTTCTCGCATTTCTCGATGGCGCGGTCGTAGTTCGACTTGCCCAGTTCGCGGCTGTTCTTGTTGCCTACAGTATAATAAGGAATCATTTCAGAGTAATTGTCCTTATTTCCGTTTTCCTTTTCGAGCGAGCCTTCTATATAGGCTACGGTACCATTATAATAGGTGTTGTATCGGGCGTTGAAGGCATGCCACCATCTGCTCTTCGCCGTATTCTTCTGCGTAGAGCATCCTGCTATGGTCATTGCAAAGGCAAGGACAACCATAGCTGGCAAGAGGTTTCTGAATGGGAAATGCTTCAACATAAGTTTCTTCTTTATTTTAAAATTTTTCTTTCAGGGCGTGTGAAAGCCTTAGTGCTTTCTGGCTGCCAGTATCCGTGCTGCTGCAAACAGGATGATGCTGACGAAGATGATGGTTGCACCTGATGGCACATTGAGCAGATAACTGGCATAGAGGCCTACGATGCAGTCGATGCAGCCTATCACGATGCTGGCTCCTATCATGCGCTTGTAGCTGTAGGTGAAGAGGTTGGCTGTCATCTGTGGTATGGTGAGCAGACTGATGGCAAGTACGATGCCCACCATCTTGATGGTTGCCACGATGGTCATGGCGATGAGTGTCATCATCATATATTCTATCGCTGTAACCGGCAGATGTTGCGATTTGGCAAAGGTGCTGTCGAATGCGATGGTCTGGATAGGACGCAGCAGAAAGGTGAACAGCAATGCAACAAACAGGGTAAGACCTGCCAGTAGCCAGAGGTCTGTGCTGTCGATGGCAAGTATACTTCCGAAGAGGAAAGAGGGCAGGTCGGGCATGAAGCCAGGAGTAAGGAAGCAGCAGATGATGCCCACGCTCATGCCAAGGGTCCAGAACATGGCGATGGCAGAGTCTTTGCGCACATCTTTCTTCCGTGATACCCATTGCACGCCAAAGGCACTCAAAATGGCGAATACCATGGCAGAGAGTATGGGGTTGATGCCTGCAAATACGCCGATACCGATGCCGCCAAAAGAGGCATGCGTAATGCCACCGCTGATGAAAACCAGCCGGCGTGTGACGATGTAGGTGCCTACAAAGCCGCACAGGATGCTTGCCAGTAGGGCGCCAATCAGCGCGTTCTGAAAAAATGTATATTGCAGTATATCCATGTTTTTACTTTGAACTTTGAATTTTGAACTTTGCGTATTGCATGTTACGCATTGCGCATTGCATGTTTAACTTAAAAAACTGATGACTTCGTCCTTTATCTGGTTAGGCAGGTTGATGCCTCTCAGTATCAGACTTCGATTCCATCCCGCCACTTCGTCTGGCTGCATCGTATAGAGCACTTCCGAGAATTCCTCTACCTCCTCATCGGTATAGTCGTCGGCAGCTCTTCCTGCAAACCGGTCGAGTTCCTCGTCATCGTAGTATTCTATTTCCTTGGTGGCGGCTTCCATCATGCATTCCTGTTCGCATTTGGAGTTCTCTCCGTTGCAGGTATTGCACGAAACTCCTTCCTGCAGCGGTTCTTCATCCTCTCCCTTGCGATGAGAGATGATGCCGAAAATGGCGCTTATCAAGCCTAGGACCACCAGGGCCAAAATCAGGTACAACATTTACTTTGAACTTTGAATATTGAACTTTGAACTTTATGATTAGCAAAGGCTGTTGAATTCTTCACTCTTCACTTTTCACTCTTCACTTATTTCAAATCCCACCTTTTTCAGGTCTTCCCAATAATGAGGATAGGATTTGCTCACCACCTCAGGATTGTTGATTTCTATCTGAGGGAACTTGAAGGCAAGAGGGGCGAAGGCAAGTGCCATGCGATGGTCCTCGTAGGTGTCGATAGGCTCGAAACTAGGCTCGCAGGTCTCGCCATCCCAAATCAGCGTGTTATCGTTCTCGTCATAAATCACGTAACCCACCTTCTTCAGCTCCTTCTTCAATGCCTCGATGCGGTCGGTCTCCTTGATCTTGAGACTGGCAAGGCCGGTGAACTTAAACTTTACGCCCAGGGCACAGCAGGCTACAACGATAGTCTGTGCTAGGTCTGGAGAACCGCTGAAATCGTAGTCGAAACGAGGCAAGAGACAGCGCTGGACTTTCAACTTGACAGGAGAAAGAACATCACGGTTCTCAAATTCTGATTTCACGCCCAGCAGACTGAAGATGTATTTCACGACTGAATCGCCCTGCTTGGAATTGTCGAACAAGCCTTCAAGTCTTACCTCAGAATCAGGGTTTCCGTTCAGCGCCATCATTTCATACCAGTAAGAAGAAGCGCTCCAGTCATTCTCGATGGTGTAGTCGGCTACGCAGCTGTAAGGTTGTGGCTTTACGGTGATGGTATCCACATCGGTCCATTCGGCACTGGCTCCGAAGTTCTGCATCGTCCACAGCGTGAGGTCGATGTAAGGACGGGATGCAATCTCGCCCGTCAGTTTCAGTTCCAGACCGTTTTTCAGGATAGGACCAATCATCAGCAGTGCCGAGATATACTGCGAACTGATGTTTCCCACCACTTCGAGATGTCCGCCTTCCAATGGCTTACCTACGATGTGGAGTGGAGGATAGCCCTCTTTCTTTTCATACTGTATATCAGCTCCGAGGTAGCGCAGGGCATCTACCAGGATAGCAATAGGGCGGTTCTGCATGCGCTCGGTACCTGTGATGGTATGCTCGCCCGGTGTAGCTGAAAGATAGGCGGTCATAAAGCGCATGGCGGTACCGGCAGCCTTGATGTTGATGACATCAGGCATATCGCGCAGTGCCGCAATGATGACTTCTGTATCATCGCAATCGCTCAGGTTGTGGGGCTGCAACTTGCATCCCGCCATGGCATTGATTACCAATGCACGGTTGCTGATACTCTTGGAAGCTGGCAAGTTGATACTTGCATTGAGTTGGCGTGGAGCCTTGATTGTATATTTCATTTTCTTCTTGTTTCTGTTTCTTTTAATACTCTTTTTTCTGATTTTGCTATTTCTCAGCCTTCAGTATCCGGATGTCCTTGATGCTGACAGCCTTTTCCTTGGCATATCGGATAGGGAGGTCATCTTCTGTTTCCGGCATCTCATCCCATGCACGGGTTCTCGGACGAATCTTCTTCGGACCCGGTATCAGGGGCGAATAATACAGAACCTGGCGGATGCGGTTTGCCTGTTCTGGGGTGAATCGCATGCTGTAACAGATGCTGTAGTCCATCAGATTGTCAGCCTGCCATTTCTCACCCTTGCTGTTGGTGCGTTTGGCAAGCTCTTTCATGCTGAGCGTGGTATCCTTCTTGATGGCTTGTGCTTTACTGACATATTCTGTCAGCCATTTGCCGTATGCTATTCGGTTGTAGCTCGGTGTATCATCGCAATAGTCTGAGTCGTCATCATCATCGGCTGCCTCTGATTTGTCTTTCACTGTCTTTTCTGAGAAACTGTGGAAGAGCCCCAGATAATGACCCAGTTCGTGAGCCAGCGTAGCATTCGGGTCGGCTGTATTGTAGGTATATCCCTTATGATTCTTATCTGTAGTATACCGGGTTCCTTCATTTTCCCTTCCTACATAGATAGAATTGAGCGAAACGCAATACGGAAATTTGCCCGGTTTGCTCAGCGGATAGTTCTTGCCATTGCTCAAACCATCTATCTGCGGATAGCCGCCTACCTGGTAAGGCAGATGACTGATGCCCAGCGTGGTGCTGTTTTCATCGGTCTTCTTGAAGGCATATACCATCACATTGATGTAGTTGTTCTGGTCCCAGCAGTACTGTACATACTTCTTGTCCTTCATGAAGCTCTCGCAGTCGAACTCCGGTTCTGAAACCTTGATATATTCCACACCCGGTGTACTGAGTCTCTTGCCGCTCTCATCCTTCTCAGCCAGTTCGAACAGAATATGCAGGTTCTCGCTCGGGATGGTATCCATCTGATAGTTGTAGACATCGCCCTGGTAAAGTTCGTTCACATTGGAGAGAATCTCCTTGAGGCGGGTATATTTGATGTATTGCGTGGTGTTACTGTAGAAGACATGGAAGATGACAGGCAGATGATAAACATAATCATCGCCTGTAATGATATCTGTGTCACGGTCTTGTCCGTGGGATATGATAGGGTCGCCGATAGAGCCTTCGGTATCCTTGCATGATGCAAAGCTGAGGACGGTGAGGGCGATCATGAAATAAAGAATTTTTCTCATGCGCGTACCTTATATTATATATTTTCGTGCAAAAATACAAAAATAAAAGAAGATAGGCGAGAAATATCCTGAAAAAGTTTCTCAAAATGCCAAAAAACTTGTGCTTTTATCTTCTTGATGTATATCAATTCAGTTACATTTTGTAAACTTGACACCATGAAAATAGCGTTTTGTAAGGTATGTCTTCGTGCAATATGCTAAATTTTAGGCTATGAAATTGCAAATTGTAAGCTTGTGTGCGTTCAAAATCAAAAAGTATTACTTGCTCAAAAAATAAGATAAAATAGCGTTAAGGAATTATGAATTTTTCGGAAATCGTTGTATCTTTGCACCAGAAAAAGAAACAAAGACAATTACAATAACATCCTAAAAATAAACGATATGAAACGAATGATATTATTCTCATTGATGGCTTTGATGACCATAGCAGCTTTCGGTCGTAAGCACGTAGAGAATGCAACAGTTGTAGCTGACACTATTTTCTATGCAGAAAATATGAGCAATGTAACCAGTGCAGATCAGGCTAGTTATTACAGACTGCTGATGACTACTGGTTCAGGCCTTAACAAGAAGGACGTTTTCCAGGACTTCTACATGAACGGTAATCTCCGTGCTGAAGGTGGTTATAGTTTTATTGACCTCGGCAACGATCGCAATACTATCTTTAATGGTGAGGTTACTACCTATTATAAGAATGGTAAGGAGAAGTGGCATGGCAACTATGTCAATGGTAAGCGCGAAGGCTACTTCACACTCCAGCTCCGTGAAGGCGGTGTAGCTGTCGTTCAGTTCAAGAATGGCAAGTCTGTTCACGATTACTTCATGGTAACTTACAAGGACGGTTCTTCTGAGAAGAGAAATCTCTCTGAGTTGAAGCAGTTCATGTAATCAGAAATAAGCAACTATAGTTTTGTTACTTCATTGAATTAAAAGAAAATCTCTCTTATATAAATTAAAATTTTATGTTGATATGACCAATATGGGGATGGCTTCCGTGAGGAAGGTGCATCCCCTTTTTTTGTAACCTATATTTACCAACAACAAGAAGAGGGTGAATCATAAACTTATGATTCACCCTCTTCTGATTATTCTTATTGCTGTTGGATGAAAGGTAGGATTAGAACGTTAAATCTACTTCTACCGGGCAATGGTCGCTGCCCATGATTTCAGTATGGATTTTAGCTTCTGTAATCTGTTCCTTGATACGGTCGGAGACAAGGAAGTAGTCGATACGCCAACCGGCATTCTTCTCGCGCGCCTTGAAACGGTATGACCACCACGAATAGGTTACCTCATCAGGGTGGAGATAACGGAAGCTGTCGGTGAAGCCATCATTCAGAAGAACGGTCATCTTTTCGCGCTCCTCATCGGTGAAACCGGCATTGCGGCGGTTGGTCTTCGGATTCTTGATATCTATCTCTTCGTGTGCTACATTCAGATCGCCGCAGATGATAACAGGTTTCTTGGCGTCAAGAGATTTCAGGAACTTGCGGAAATCGTCTTCCCAAGTCATGCGATAATCCAGACGCTTGAGCTCTGTCTGAGAATTTGGGGTGTAGCAGGTAACGAGATAGAACTGGTCATATTCCAGCGTGATGATTCTGCCTTCATGATCATGTTCCTCTACGCCCATGCCATAACTTACGTTTAATGGCTTGTGCTTGGTATAAATGGCTGTACCAGAGTATCCTTTTTTCTCAGCGTAGTTCCAATAACTCTCGTAGCCCTCGAACTGAAGGTCGAGCTGTCCCTCCTGCATCTTTGTTTCCTGCAGGCAGAAGAAGTCGGCATCGAGCTCCTTAAACTGGTTCTCGAAGTCCTTGCCTACGCAAGCGCGCAGGCCATTTACATTCCAAGATATAAACTTCATCTTTTGTAATAATGTTGAATGTTGAATGTTGAATGTTGAATTGCCAGTTGCTATGGCGTATGCCTAATTCAACATTCAACATTCAACATTAAAAAATTAGATTCTTTTACTTTCTCCTCTCAGCAGACTCATAAACTCCTGGCGGGTGTTCAGGGAATTGAAGACTCCGCTGTAGTCGCTGGTGGTGGTTATGGAATTCTGTTTCTCTACACCTCGCATCTGCATGCACATGTGCTTGGCTTCTATCACTACCATCACGCCCTGCGGATTCAATGTCTCCTGAATGCAGTCTTTAATCTGCTGGGTAAGACGCTCCTGTACCTGGAGGCGATGGCTGTAGATATCTACCACACGTGCTATCTTGCTCAGACCGGTAATCTTGCCGTTCGGGATATAGGCAACATGCACCTTGCCATAGAAAGGAAGCATGTGGTGCTCGCACATCGAGAAGAAATCAATATCTTTCACGATGACCATCTGGTTGTATTTCTCTTCGAAGAGGGCATCGGTCAATACCTTGTGTGCATCCTGTGTATAGCCGCGAGTCAGTATCTGCATAGCCTTGGCTACTCGCATCGGTGTTTTTACAAGTCCTTCACGTTCAGGGTTTTCTCCCAAGAGCTTTAATACTTCTGTATAGTGTTCTGCGAGTTCGTCCAATCCCTCGCGAAATTCTGTTTCTGGATTCATCTTATTTACTTTGAACTTTGAATTTTGAACTTTGAACTTTATGAATAGTAAAGCGTTGAATTGGCTTTCCCTTCGGCCGCCGAACGTTGTTTCTTCACTATTCACTTTTCACTTTAATTTAATACTGCACGGTAATCTGTCCCTTTACAAGGCATGCCTGTCTGTATCCCAGGGAGCGAACCTTGGCAAGCATCTTCTGGGCTTCAGCTAAACTGCGGAAGTTGCCCATTCGGCAAATCCATCTTGGAGAGTAGAAATGAACATAAACCGGCTGTTCAGGGAAATGAACTTTCAGCTGATTGCCAGTCTGTTCTGCTTTCAGGCGGTCGTTACGTGAATTGCCGCCAGCGAAAGCCTGTACTCTATATCCTGTAACCTTATAGCTCTTGCGCATCACTTTCTTGCGCATATCCACTACAGGTGTTTCTGTTTCTTCTTTTTTGTTCTCTGCCTTTTGGGCATTGTTCACGTGGGCATTCTCTCGGGTTGCCTCATGATGCTGTGGCTCAGTCTTCTTCAGGGAATCAGGACCCTGCTTGTGCTGAGTTTCAGGCTCTTTTTCTTTTTTCTGTGGGGTAGTCTTAGTCTTGTCGTCTTGTGGAATCACTTGTTTGCCGTTTACCAGTTCATCAATCGCCTTACTTTGGTTCACGGTTACAACACCCTTTCCCGGTTCCTTCTTTTTGAGATGGTCCAGGTAGTTCTGCGCATTAGCTGTGAATGTTGAGCAGAGGATCATAATCAATAATGTGACGAATTGTTTCATGACTATTCCTTTTATTTTTGTCGTCTTGTTTTAAAACAGCACCTTATTCTTGGATCTCTATATATAATAAGGTGTAATGAAGAATGAAGGGATGCGCTTCACGAAGAAGGCATCCCTTCGGGAAATGTAATATCCTTATGAGATTACTTCTTCCAAGCGTCGATGATACCCTTGAAATCAGCAGCCTTCAAAGAAGCACCACCGATCAAACCACCGTCGATGTTTGGCTTAGCGAAGAGCTCAGGAGCGTTGCTAGCCTTGCAGCTACCACCGTAGAGGATTGATGTATCCTCAGCAGCCTCGTTGCCATACTTCTCTGCTACGATAGAGCGGATGTATGCCAACATCTCTTCAGCCTGGTCAGAAGTAGCAGTCTTACCTGTACCGATAGCCCAGATTGGCTCGTAAGCAAGGATGATGTTCTTCCAAGCGTCAGCGCTCAAGTGGAATACTGAACCTTCCAACTCAGCCTTTACTACCTCGTTCTGCTTCTCAGCCTCACGCTCCTCGAGAGTCTCACCGCAGCAGAAGATAACCTTCAAACCGTTAGCCAAAGCCAACTCTACCTTCTCCTTCAGAATCTCAGCTGTCTCGCCATAGTACTGACGACGCTCTGAGTGGCCGAGGATAACATACTGAGCACCTGTGCTCTTTACCATCTCAGCTGAAACCTCACCTGTGAAAGCACCCTTAGCCTTGTCTGCGCAGTTCTCTGCACCAAGACCTACTACCTTTGAATCCAAAACCTGAGCTACAGAAGCCAAGTGGATGAATGGAGTACAGATGATTACGTCACAGTTTGGCTTGTCAGCTACCAATGCCTCGTTGATCTCCTTAGCGAGAGCAACACCGTCCTGCAGGTTCATGTTCATTTTCCAGTTACCTGCTACAATTTTCTTTCTCATTTTTCTTTTCTTTTTAAAAGTTGATAATATTCTGTTCGAATTCTCTTTCTTTCTGATCCAGGCGCCCCAAGCCCAGAGCCGGTCGGCAATGGTGAGGAGTACCAGTGGAATGATGAACCAGGAGATGATGCCGGCTATCTTCTTGGCGGCACTTACTTCCGGCATCTTGCCTATTTCGGTCTTCTCAAGTGGCTTGTCGCCGATTTCTGCCATGTCAGGCAAATCGTTGTGGCTCCATTTCTGGATGATGGTTCCGTTCTTCAGCAGAAGAAGACCCGGGTTGCTGCGGATTACCGTCTTCAGCGTAGTCTCGTCTGTGACATAGAAGGGATATTCCGCTCCTGTTATGTCCTGCCAGTGCTTGATGGCTTTCTCCGTACTTGCCGTGAGGCAGAGAAAACGGTAGCCATGGTCGTTGGCATATTCGTAAATCTCATCGATATTGCCGAAGTTGCTGTCGTCGGCAAATTCAAGATGTGGCGAAACCAGGAGGAAGGTGTAGCCTTTATCGTGAATCACTTCCTGAGTGATGTCTTCTCCCGTCTTGGCATCAGCTATGCTGAAGTCGTGTATTGGAGGTACGTAACCTTCTTCGGTCTGAACCGTCTTGCTGTCGATGAAAGTCCATGTGGAGTCTGGATAGTTGTCTAACGTAAACTCCTTCCGCTCTCCGTTCTTCTCCAGAATGAAGGTGGTATCAAACTTGGGTTGCTTGGCTCCCTTCGGTATCTCCATGCCCTTGGCAATGTTGACACCTATATGATAAGGACGGAAGTCGAATTGCGGCAGATACCACAGACTCCAGATACTCATCACGATGGAGAAGAGGAAGGTGTAGTTGATCACCACCCACTGAGTCTGTCTCGAGATGAGTCTCTGCATCTCCAGCGGCTTTCTCCAAAGTAGGACGGCGAATATCAGGAGGATGATGTTCTTGATGAATGTCTCCATATTGGTGAGCACTACGGCATCACCGAAGCATCCGCAATCCTTTACTGGGTCTGCGATAACGATCCACAGGGTAATCAGCGTCATCACGCTCATCACGGCAAGGGTGATCTTGCTCATCAGTCTCCGTCGGATGGCGAAGAGGAGGAAGATACCGATGGCAAACTCTGCAGTGGCTAGTAATACCGACATCACCAGGGTGCTCCAGTCGGGGAACATCCAGTCGATGTGCAGCGCCTCCAGATAGTCGGTTATCTTGTATTGCGTGCCTAATGGGTCAATTCCCTTCACAAATCCTGAGAAAATGAAGGTTATTGCCATCAGCAGTCGCCCGATATTGACCGCTATCTTTGTTAATATGTGAGTTGCCTTATTCTTCATCATTTTATATTTTTACTTCTCGCTCATTTTGATGGCACCGAAGACGGCATAGTTGATGATGTCCATATAGTTGGCATCAATACCTTCAGAAACGAGGGTAGCGCCGGCGATGTCTTCAATTTCCTTTACGCGCTGAATCTTGGTCAGGATGAAGTCTGTATAACTGCTGACTCTCATCGAGCGCCATGCTTCATCATAGTCATGGTTCTTCCTGAGCATCAGTTCCAGTGCCTCCTTTGCATGGAGGTCGTATAGTTTCATAGCCTCTTCGGGTGTCATATCCACCTCATCCACGAAAGGCTTTTCTAGCTGGATGAGTCCTATGATACCATAATTGATAAGGGCAATGAACTCCGGACGGATACCTTCGCCAACCAGAGATTCTTTCTTGATTTCGAGCGAGCGGATGCGCTTCGCCTTGATATAGAGCTGGTCTGTCAGAGAAGAAGGGCGCAAGATTCTCCAAGAGGCTCCATAATCATGAAGCTTCTTCTCAAATAATGTCCTGCATTCACTCATGACATCCTTAAACTGCTGTTCTGTTTTCAATAAATCTGCCATAATAATTTCGAAATTCGGTGCAAAAATACACATTTATTGTGAAATAGCCAAATATTTATTTTGTTTTTCGCTTAAATTACAGTAACTTTAAATAAGTTACGCTGCATCTCAACAATAAAAACAAAAAAAACCTTTTTTTATTTTGTATTGTCTTCGATTTGCAGTAACTTTGCACCCCAAAAGTAAAAAGAGTATGAGAAATTTGACCAATGCCGAACTGGCACAGATACTGGATAAGGATATATTTCATAAGATTTCAGAGGCAGCAGATGGGCTGTCTGTGGAGTGTTATGTAGTAGGTGGATATGTGCGTGACCTCTTCCTGGAGCGACCTTCCAATGATATTGATGTCGTTGTGGTTGGTAGCGGTATTGAGGTAGCTTCTGCCTTGAAGAAGATGCTCGGAAGAAAGGCGCATCTCTCTGTGTTCCGTAATTTCGGAACAGCACAAGTGAAGTATCAGGATACAGAAGTGGAGTTTGTCGGCGCCCGTAAGGAGAGCTATCAGCGCGATTCCAGAAAGCCTATTGTGGAAGATGGAACGCTGGAGGATGACCAGAACCGCCGTGACTTCACCATCAATGCGATGGCTATCTGCCTGAACAAAGACCGCTTTGGAGAACTCGTAGATCCTTTTGATGGTGTCTACGATATGGAAGATGGCATTATTGCCACTCCGCTCGACCCGGATATCACTTTTTCTGATGACCCGCTGCGTATGATGCGTTGCGTGCGTTTCGCTACCCAACTCAATTTCCAGATAGAGGAGGAGACCTATGATGCGCTCTCCCGCAATGCCGAGCGCCTGAAGATTATCAGTGCTGAGCGAATCTGCGACGAGATGAACAAGATTATGCTCTCCAGGCACCCAAGCTGCGGTTTCTATTACTTGAAAGATACAGGTCTGCTCGATCTCATTCTGCCAGAACTGGTTGCGATGGACAAGGTGGAAACGCGAAACGGCAGGGCACATAAGAATAATTACGACCATACGATGGAGGTGCTCGAGAATGTGTGCAAGCATTCAGATAACCTCTGGCTCCGCTGGGCGGCACTCTTCCACGACGTCGGCAAACCGAAGAGCAAGCGCTGGGACAACAATATCGGTTGGACGTTCCACAGTCATAATATAATAGGTGCCAAGATGATTCCAGGCATCTTCCGCCGTATGAAGCTTCCGATGGATGCGAAGATGAAGTATGTGCAGAAACTGGTGGAACTCCACATGCGTCCTATCGTGATAGCCGATGAGGAGGTGACGGATAGCGCGGTTCGCCGACTGCTGAACGATGCGGGTGATGACATCAACGACCTGATGACGCTCTGCGAGGCTGATATTACCAGCAAGAACCAGGTGCGCAAGCAGCGTTTTCTGGATAATTTCAAGATGGTGCGCGAGAAACTGGTTGATCTGCAGGAGCGTGATTATAAGCGACTTCTCCAGCCATGCATCGATGGTAATGAGATTATGGAGATGTTCCATCTTACCCCTTGCCGCGAGGTAGGCACCCTGAAGCAGTATCTCAAGGATGCTGTATTGGATAATAAGGTGGCTAATGAGCGTGAACCGTTGATGGAACTTCTGATGAAGAAGGCTCAGGAGATGGGATTGGTAAATGCAGAAAACTCAAAATAGAGAATAATTTTTGTTAAATAACGGCTCCTAGCGAGCCGTTATTCATTTATTATTAGTACTTTTGCAGCGCTTTTAAAACTTAAAGGCGCATAAAAGTTTTCGTTAGAGGACGGAAAGAACTTTTGAATAAGAGAAGATAAAAGATTAAATAATAAATTTATAATATAAAAATAGGTATGAAAATTAAAAGCGTTTTGTTTGTTGCAGCAGTTTGTGTTCTTGCTGCGTTGACATCATGTGGTGGAAGTAAGAAGGGCGGTCTGCCTGACTTCAGCGACGATGAGTTCGCTGTGGCTACTATCGGTACTTCCAGCGCCGCATTGCAGACTACCTATCCTGCTACCATCAAGGGTATCCAGGATGTAGAGGTACGTCCTAAGGTTTCTGGTTTTATCACTAAGGTTTTTGTACACGAGGGACAGACTGTATCAGCAGGTCAGGCTTTGTTCTCTATTGATAGCGAGACCTATCAGGCTGCTGTCCGTTCTGCAGCTGCCGCTGTAAATACAGCTAAGGCACAGGCAAATACAGCTAAGTTGACTTATCAGAACAACAAGAAGTTGTATGATAGCAAGATTATCGGTGAATTTGAACTTTCTACAGCAGCTAACAGCTATGCAACCGCTAAGGCTCAGGTAGCTCAGGCAGAGGCAGCATTGGCTTCAGCCCGCGAGCAGTTGGCTTGGTGTACCGTTACCAGCCCTTCTGCAGGTGTAGTAGGTAGCCTTCCTTTCAAGGTGGGTGCTTTGGTAAGCGCTTCTGGTCAGGCTCTGACAACCGTTTCCAACATCAGCACCATGGAGGTGTTCTTCTCACTCTCTGAGTCTCAGATCTTGAGCATGTCTAAGACCAATGGTAGCATTCAGGCAGCCATCGCAGCGTTCCCAGCTGTCAAGTTGCAGTTGGCAGACGGTTCTATCTATAATCACCCAGGTAAGGTAGTCAAGATGAGTGGTGTCATCGATGCTACTTCTGGTTCTATCTCTCTCATCGCTCACTTCGCTAACCCAGAGAAGTTGCTGAAGAGTGGTGGTGCAGGTTCTATCGTTGTTCCTAACGATAATAACAGTGCTATCGTCATCCCTCAGGAGGCTTGCTCTCAGGTTCAGGATAAGATCTTCGTTTATATCGTAACCAAGGATAACAAGGTGAAGTATTCTGAGATCAAGGTAAATCCACAGGATGATGGCAAGAACTATATCGTAACTGCAGGTCTTCATGTAGGCGACCGTATTGTTTTGAAGGGTATTACCAAGTTGACCGATGGTCAGCAGATCAAGCCTATCACTCTGGAGCGCTACAATCAGAAGATTGCTGAGGCTGCCAAGTTGGCTGAGTCTCAGGATAACGCTCATGCCTTCGCTACTGCTATGGGCGGAAAGAAGTAATATATAATAAGGTATAAAGAAAAATAGTAAATTATGTCATTTACAAACTTTATAAAGCGCCCGGTACTTTCGACGGTGGTTTCCATCTTCTTCGTCTTGCTGGGTATTATCGGCTTGGTATCGCTGCCTATCGAGCAGTATCCGAATATCGCGCCGCCTACCATCACGGTAACTGCTACCTATACGGGTGCAGATGCCCAGACGGTGTTGAACTCAGTCGTTGCTCCGCTGGAGGAGAGTATCAACGGTGTGGAGAACATGACTTATATGACCTCTTCCGCGTCTAACTCTGGTTTTGCTCAGATCACCGTTTACTTCAAGCAGGGTTCTGACCCTGATATGGCTGCGGTCAACGTACAGAACCGTGTATCTCAGGCGCAGTCTCTGTTGCCTGCCGAGGTTACCAGGGTGGGTGTCACTGTAACCAAGCGTCAGAGTTCCAACGTTATCATGTTCGCTCTGACCACAGACGATGGCCGTTACGACGACCAGTTTGTTACCAACTACGCCCTGATCAACGTGGTTCCACAGTTGAAGCGTATCAATGGTGTGGGTGATGTGCAGAGCCCTTCTACCCGTAACTACTCTATGCGTATCTGGTTGAAGCCAGAGAAGATGAAGGAGTTCGGACTGGTTCCTTCTGATATTTCCCAGGCTCTGGCAGAGCAGAATATCGAGGCTGCCCCTGGTAGCTTTGGTGAGAGCTCTGATATGCAGTATGAATATACCTTGCGTTACAAGGGTCGTTTGAAGACTCCAATGGAGTATGAGAATATCCTCATCAAGAGCAATACTTCCGGTCAGACGCTCCGTCTGGGCGAAGTTGCCAAGATTGAGTTGGGTGGTTTGCAGTATAATGTAAACCTGCTCAATGATGGTCAGCCTGCCGTGATGGGTATGGTTCAGCAGATTGCCGGATCCAACGCTACCCAGATTGCAAGCGACGTGAAGAAGACGTTGGATGAACTGGAGAAGAGTTATCCTCCAGGGTTGAAGAATGTCATCCTGATGGATGTTACCGAATTCTTGTTCGCATCTATCGAGGAGGTTATCTTCACCTTGATCATCACCTTGGTACTGGTGTTCATCGTAGTGTATATCTTCTTGCAGGACTTCCGTTCTACGCTGATTCCTATGATTGCCGTACCTGTGGCTCTGGTCGGTACGTTCCTCTTTCTCTGGATCTTCGGATTCTCCATCAACCTGCTTACGCTGTCAGCCCTGCTGCTGGCTATCGCGATTGTGGTCGATGATGCCATTGTGGTGGTCGAGGCGGTTCACGCCAAGCTCGACCAGGGTTACAAAAGTGCCCTTACTGCAGCTATCGATGCGATGAACGAAATTTCCAGCGCCATCATCTCTATTACATTGGTGATGTCAGCCGTGTTCGTTCCTGTATCATTCATCGGTGGTACTTCCGGTTACTTCTACCGTGAGTTCGGTGTAACCATGGCTGTATCTATCGTTATTTCGGCTATCAATGCGTTGACGCTGTCTCCTGCACTCTGTGCCGTGTTGCTGAAGCCACACGAGGAGGGTCACGAGAAGAAGATGTCTTTCATCGACCGATTCCACGCTGGATTCAACTATCAGTTTGATAAGATTACCAATAAATATAAAGGTGGTGTCAAGTGGGTTATCAACCACGGCATCATTGCTGGTAGTCTGGTGGCTGTCAGCATCGTAGGTCTGGTTGCCCTGATGGGTACTACCAAGACGGGTCTGGTGCCTGATGAGGATACCGGTACTATTTTCGCTTGTATCTCTACAGCTCCTGGTACCTCTCAGGAACATACTGCAGAGGTGGTAAAGCAGGTAGATAAGATGCTGGCTAGCAACCCAGCCATCGCAACCCGTAACGCCATCATGGGTTATAGCTTTATCGGCGGTGCCGGTTCTAACCAGGGTACCATCATCGTGAAGCTGAAGCCATTCGAGGAGCGTCCGGGTGGATTCTTCCACCGTATCAAGGAGGCTTGCACCGGTGGTGGTATTGAGGCATTGTTTGTCAACCCTATGGAGTATACCTCTGTATTGGGTATGATCTACAAGCAGACTGCTACAATCAAGGATGCACAGGTTCTTGCCTTTGCTCCACCTATGATTTCCGGTTTCTCTATGCAGAATGGTATCACCATGACCATGCAGGATAAGACCGGTGGCGACTTGAATAAGTTCTTTGATAATGTGAAGAAGTTCCTGGCTGAGTTGAACAAGCGTCCTGAGATTCAGACAGCCCAGACTCAGTATAACCCTAACTATCCACAGTATATGGTGGATGTAGATGTTGCCAAGACCAAGCAGGCTGGTATCTCTCCATCAACAGTATTGTCTGTCATGCAGGGTTATCTCGGTGGTCTCTACGCATCTAACTTCAATGCCTACGGTAAGCTCTACCGTGTGATGATTCAGGCTGGACCTGAGAGTCGTATGCGTCCAGACGATCTGAGCAAGATTTATGTACGTTGTGCAGATGGCACCATGTCTCCAGTAAGCGAGTTCGTGAACTTGAAGAAGGTTTATGGTCCGTCTAACATCACCCGATTCAACCTGTTTACCTCTATGGATGTATCTGTAACTCCTAACAGCGGTTACTCTACCGGTGACGGTATGAAGGCGATTGCTGAGGTTGCCAAGGAGACATTGCCTGAGGGTTACGGCTATGAGTACTCTGGTTTGACCCGTTCTGAGGCTGAGTCCAGCAACTCTACAGGTTTGATCTTCGCACTCTGTATCGTATTCGTTTACCTGATCTTGAGTGCCCAGTACGAGAGTTACATCTTGCCATTGTCTGTAGTATTGTCTATCCCATTCGGTTTGGCTGGTGCGTTCATCTTCACCAACATCTTCGGTCACTCTAACGATATCTACATGCAGATTTCGTTGATTATGTTGATCGGTCTGTTGGCTAAGAACGCCATCCTTATCGTACAGTTCGCCCTCGAGCGTCGTCGTACGGGTATGGCTATCAAGTACTCAGCTATCCTGGGTGCCGGTGCCCGTCTCCGTCCTATCCTGATGACCTCTCTGGCGATGGTTATCGGTCTGTTGCCTCTGATGTTCGCATCAGGTGTAGGTAAGAATGGTAACCAGACCCTGGGTGCTGCCGCCGTAGGTGGTATGTTGCTCGGTACTATCTGTCAGATCTTCGTGGTTCCTGCTCTCTTCGCAGTCTTCCAGTGGTTGCAGGAGAAGTTGACCCCAATGAAGTTCGAGGACGAGATGAACGAGGAGGTAGCTGCCGAATTGGAGCAGTATGCCAACGCCGCTCACGAAATGAAGGGTATCGAGAAGAAGTAATAACGCAATGTAACTTCAAAGGAAACAATGAAAAAGAATTTAAATATCATCATATTGGGTCTCGCAGCGCTCTCTCTGAGCAGCTGCAAGACTCTCTACGGAAAGTATGAGCGTCCGGATGTGAAGACCAGCGGTATCGTTCGCGATGTAGCTTCTGATACAGATACATTGGCTGTAAAGGATACTACTACCTTCGCCAATATCCCTTGGCGCAGTGTCTTTACCGACCCTCAGCTCCAGTCAATCATTGAGAAGGGATTGAACAACAATGTCAACCTCCTCAATGCGGCTTTGAACGTGAAGATGGCAGAAGAGCAGTTGAAGTGTGCCAAGTTGGCATTCGTGCCTGCCTTGTCTTTCACTCCTCAGGGAACTATCGCTTCCTGGGATGGTAACGCTGCCACCAAGACTTACACGATGCCTGTTACAGCCAGCTGGATGGTAGACCTCTTCGGCAACCTGCTCTCTCAGAAGCGTGGTGCCCAGATGGCGCTGCTCCAGTTGCAGGATTATCAGGTATCTGTCAAGACCAACCTCATCGCCAACATCGCCAACATGTATTATACTCTGTTGATGCTCGACAAGCAGGTGGAGTTGGTTAACAATATGGAAGGATTGACCAAGGATACTTGGGAGACTATGCAGAAGATGCACGATCTCAGATTGGGTTACCGTACACCAGCCATCCAGTCAGCTGAGTCTAACTACTATTCTGTGTTGACCCAGAAGACCGATCTGTTGCGCCAGATTCGTGAGACAGAGAACTCTCTGAGTCTGCTCATCGGCGACCAGGCACATAGCATCGCCCGTGGCAAGTTGGATAACCAGAGTCTTCCATCTAATTTCTCAACCGGTGTAGGCATCCAGTTGCTCAACAACCGTGCTGATGTCCACGCAGCCGAGATGAATCTGGCTCAGTGCTTCTATGGTATAGAGACCGCCCGCAGCAAGTTCTATCCATCTATCACCATTTCCGGTACAGGTGCATTTACCAATTCAGGCGGTGCAGGTATCGTGAACCCAGGTAAGTGGTTGCTCTCAGCAGTAGGTTCTCTTACCCAGCCAATCTTCCAGAACGGCCGTATCATTGCCGGTTTGAAGGTGGCTAAGATGCAGTATGAGCAGGCTTACAACACCTGGCAGAATACCGTGCTGAAGGCTGGTAGCGAGGTGAGCAATGCGCTTGTTCTCTACAACTACTCTGATGAGAAGAGCAAGATAGAGCAGAAGCGAATAGAAGTACTCGAGAAGAATGTAGAATCTACCAAGGAATTGATGGGTATTGCAGGCAGCTCTTACCTTGAAATCATCCAGGCACAGTCTTCACTCCTCAACGTACAGCTTTCTAAGGTAGCTGATGACTTCAACAAGATGCAGGCAGTAGTAAATCTCTACTATGCATTGGGTGGAGGAGCTAAGTAGTTTATAGTTAATAATTAATAGTTTATAGTTATGGCTAGTATAATAAGTCCAAAGGCAGAGGTTTCTCCAAAGGCTAAGATTGGAGACAACTGCAAGATATATCCATTCGCCTATATTGAGGACGATGTGGTCATCGGCGACAACTGTACCATCTATCCATTCGTGAGCATCATGAACGGTACTCGCATGGGTAATAATAATAAGGTGTTCCAGGCAGCCGTTATCGCTGCGCTCCCACAGGACTTCCACTTTACAGGTGAGGAGAGTGAGGTAGTAATCGGCGATAACAATACCATCCGTGAGAACGTGGTTATCAACCGTGGTACCCATAAGGGCGGCAAGACTGTTCTGGGCAACAACAACTTCCTGATGGAAGGTGCCCATATCTCTCACGATACCGTAATCGGCAACGGTTGCGTATTCGGTTATGGTACCAAGATTGCAGGCGACTGCGTGATTGGTAACGGTGTCATCTACTCAACATCTGTAGTAGAGAACGCCAAGACTAGAGTAGGCGACCTGGCGATGATTCAGGCAGGTACTACCTTCTCTAAGGATATTCCTCCTTATATCATTGCCGGTGGAAAGCCTGTGAAGTATGCAGGTCCTAACACCATCATCATGGAAGCAGCCGAGCTTACCGAGAAGGTTCGCAAGCATATTGCTAATGCCTACCGACTGGTATTCCATGGTCAGACATCCCTCTTCGATGCCATTAACCAGATCAAGGATCAGGTGCCAGATGGACCGGAGATTCAGAACATCATCCAGTTCCTGGAGAGTTCAGAGAAGGGTGTCATCACTAAGATGTAATGAATGTACATAAAGGGATTTACCATCCCGAATAGTAAATTTTCATTTAGTAAATTCAAGTCATACCTATTTGAATTTTACTTATTATGTGAAGGGCTGGCCGTGAGGTTGGCCCTTTTCCTTTTTCAATTGAACTTAACTTTTGCCTGTGGTTCGATTAATTAATTGAATAAATGTAAATAAATGCTATTTTATTTTGTAATCTCTTCGTTTATGCGTATCTTTGCAGACAATTTGGGTCATTGTGCCCTTTTGGTTTTAAGTTAGTAAAGATTTTTAAAAATGAGAAAGAAACAATATAAGCCTAGCAATCATCGTGGATTGCAGGTCATTACTTTGTGTATCAGTACCGCTATGGTGCTCATTTTGTTGGGGTTAGTTATCTTCTCTGTCCTCATGGGACGTAATCTCTCTTCCTATGTGAAGGAGAATCTCGTGGTACAGGTGATGCTCGAACAGGATATGACTAACCCGGAGGGATTGCAGATGTGTAAACGCCTGAATGCAAGACCTTATGTCAATACGCTGACTTATATCACCAAGGAAGAGGCACTGAAAGAAGCTACCCGCGATTTGGGTACCAACCCGAGCGAGTTTGCCGGTGTCAACCCTTTCCAGCCTTCCATAGAGATTACGACGAAGGCAGATTACGCGAACAATGATTCTTTGAAGTGGATTGCCAAGGAACTGAAGGCATTCCCACGTGTTACCGAGGTTACTTATCAGCACGACCTGATAGAACAGGTGAACAATTCGTTGGCAAAGATCAGTATCGGATTGCTGATTGTAGCAGCCCTGCTCACCTTCATCTCGTTCTCGCTGATTAACAATACGGTGCGTCTGGGCATCTATGCCCGCCGTTTCTCCATCCATACGATGAAGCTGGTAGGTGCATCCTGGGGCTTTATCCGCCGCCCGTTCCTCCGCAAGGCTATGCTTGTGGGCGTTGTTTCTGCATTGCTGGCAGATGGTTTCCTGGGCGGTTGTCTCTATGCATGGTCGCTCCACGAACCTGAGTTGATGAACGTTTTGGGCTGGCAGGAACTTGCCATCACCGGCGGCTCCGTCTTCCTCTTCGGTATCATCATCACCGCCTTCTGTGCCTGCATCTCAGTCAATAAGTTCCTGAAGATGAAGGCGGGAGACTTGTATAAGATTTAGTTAATAGTTAAAAGTTAATAGTTTATAGCAATCTTGCTATCAACATTCAACACTCAACATTCAACATTAAAAAAAATGGATAAGAAGAATTTAGCATTCGACAAGATGAACTTTATCTTGTTAGGCATCGGAATGGCGATTATCATCATCGGTTTTCTGCTGATGAGTGGCGCCGGTTCTAACGAGCATACCTTCGATACTGATATTTTCAGTACCCGTCGCATCGTTGTAGCACCAACCGTAACATTGATAGGTTTCCTTTCAATCATCTATGCGGTGATACATAAGCCGAAAGACAATGAATAATTTATAATTAATATACATATTATTATTAGATGGATTTTATTCAGACTATCATTATCTCTATCGTAGAGGGACTGACCGAGTTCTTGCCTGTATCCAGTACGGGCCACATGATTATAGCCGAAAATTTGCTGGGTGTAGATATCCAGGATAAGTTTGTCAACGCCTTTACTGTCATCATCCAGTTTGGCGCCATCCTTTCTGTCATCTGTCTGTATTGGAAGAGATTCTTCTATCCAGAGGCTGTGAAGACCGGTGAGAAGACCTATTTGAAGGCGATGTTCGATTTCTATGCCCGTCTGGTTGTAGGTACCGTGCCTGCCGTGGTTTTGGGTCTTGCCTTCAATGATTTCATCGAGTCAAACCTTGGCAATGTACAGCTGGTGGGCTGGATGCTTGTCATCGGCGGTATTTTCATGCTCTTCTGCGATAAGATATTCAATAAAGGCAGCGAACAGACCAAGCTTACTTACAAGCGTGCCCTGATTATCGGTTTCATCCAGTGTATAGCGATGATTCCTGGTGTATCGCGCTCCATGTCAACCATCGTGGGTGGTATGTCCCAGCGTCTTACCCGTAAGGCAGCAGCCGAGTTCTCATTCTTCCTGGCAGTGCCAACCATGTTTGGCGCCACCTGTCTCGAGGTTTATAAGCTCATCAGCCATGGCGGCGGCTCATTGCTCACCCAGGGCAACAACCTGTTCACATTGATATTAGGCTCAGTGGTGGCATTCATCGTTGCCATTCTCGCCATCAAGTTTTTCATCAATTATGTCACCAAGTACGGTTTTGCTGCTTTCGGCTGGTACCGTATCGTAGTAGGACTTATCATTATCATCTGCGGCCTTTGCGGTGTAGATATGCAGATGGTTGACTAAACATAAACTATGGATTTCAGAAAAGGAGAAATTATTGCCATCGACAAGCCTTATCGCATGTCGAGTTTCGGAGCCCTGGCACATGTTCGCTATCTGCTCAGCAAGAAGCTCGGTTTTAAGGTGAAGATAGGACATGCCGGTACGCTCGATCCCCTTGCCACTGGCGTGCTGGTGCTCTGCACCGGTAAATGTACCAAGCAGATAGAACAGTTGCAGACCCATACCAAGGAGTATACAGCTACCCTGCAGCTCGGTGCTACTACCGCCAGCTACGATAAGGAACATAGCGTGAATCACACCTATCCTACGGAGCATATCACCCGCCAGCTGGTGGAGGAAACGCTCAAGCAGTTTGTGGGCGAGATTCAGCAGGTTCCGCCTACCTACAGCGCCGTAAAGGTGAATGGCGACCGCTCTTATGCCTTGCGCCGAGCAGGCGAAGAGGTTCAGCTCAAGCCGAAGACCGTGCGTGTAGACGAGATAGAACTCACCGATTATAACGATGAGGAGAAGACCGCCAGCATCCGCGTGGTTTGCGGCAAAGGTACTTACATCCGCTCCCTCGCCCGTGATATCGGCAGGGCTCTCGATAGTGGCGCCTACCTTACCGCCCTCCGCCGTACCAAGGCAGGAAGTTTCGCAGTAGAAAACTGCATCAGTTTTGAACATTTCCAGGAATGGCTTGATGAGCAGCCTCTCGAAGACAGCCTTCAGCCATCCAAGTAATAAAAAATATAACATGAAGCTATCACAATTTAACTTTAAGTTGCCAAAAGATCAGGTGGCACTTTATCCACATAAGGCAAAGCACGTGGTAAAAACGGCTAGTGGTGAACGTACATTCGAGATTACTCGCCGCGATGAGTCCCGACTCATGGTTCTCCACAAGAAGTCAGAAACCATCGAGATGTACAAGAAAGATGAAAACGGCAAGGATATGGTTGATGCCGATGGTAATCCAGTATTCCTGCAGTTCAAGGATATCGTGAATTACTTCGAAGAGGGCGATACCTTCATCTTCAACAATACCAAGGTTTTCCCAGCCCGTCTTTATGGTACCAAGGAGAAGACCGATGCCAAGATTGAGGTGTTCCTGCTCCGTGAGCTCAATCCTGAGATGCGCCTTTGGGACGTATTGGTAGAGCCTGCCCGCAAGATCCGTATCGGCAACAAGCTTTTCTTCGATGATGTCAACGAGATGGTTGCCGAGGTTATCGACAATACCACCAGCCGTGGCCGTACCCTCCGTTTCCTCTATGATGAGGATGGCAATCATGATGTCTTCAAGCGTTCGCTCTTCGCTTTGGGCGAGGCTCCGCTTCCTCGCTACGTTATCGATGCACGTGAGGATCATCACGCTACAGAGGATGATATGGATGATTTCCAGTGTGTTTTCGCTGAGGTAGAGGGTGCTGTTACTGCTCCTGCTACCGGTCTTCACTTCTCACGCGAGCTGATGAAGCGTATGGAAATCAACGGTATCAACGAGGCTTATATCACCCTGCATTGCGGTCTGGGCAACTTCCACGATATTGAGGTGGAGGACCTTACCAAGCACAAGATGGATTCTGAACAGATGATGATCAGCCAGGAGGCATGCGATCTGGTTAACAAGACCAAGCTTGCCGGCCATCGCGTCTGCGCTATCGGTACCAGCGTGATGAAGGCAACAGAAACGGCTGTAGGCACCGATGGTATGATGAAGGCTTTCGATGGATGGACCAACAAGTTCATCTTCCCTCCATACGATTTCGGTCTTGCTGACTGTGCCGTAGCCAATTTCTATCATCCGGAGTCAACCCTGATGATGAGTACTGCAGCCTTTGGCGGTTACGATCTGGTTTACGAGGCATACAAGATGGCTGTGAAGAATGGCTATATGTTTGGCTGCTATGGTGATTCTTTGTTGATGCTTCCAGATTAAACAGCGGTATAAACAGTTTATATACACATAGAAGTTGTTGATATTCTGGGTTTTAGCTTAGTTATCCACAATTTTATAAAAGTGTGAATAAGTATGTATCAGGTATATTTAAGTCTCGGTACGAATTTGGGCAACCGAAAGCGCAACATTCGCGAGGTAATAGAAAAGATAGGAGAGCAGATTGGTGTGGTAGAGCGCCAGTCTGCTCTTTACGAAACCAAGCCTTGGGGCTATTCATCTCCCAACGACTATATCAATGCCTGTGTGCTGGTTCTCACCACGATGGCTCCGCGCCAGGTGTTGGAGGCAACCCAGCGCATAGAGCGCGAAATGGGGCGCACCATGAAGTCGGTGGATGGCGAATACCAGGACCGCATCATCGACATTGATATCCTGATGATAGATGACTTGGTGATAGATGAGCCCGATTTCAAGGTTCCCCATCCGTTGATGGAGGAGCGTGAATTCGTGATGAAACCGCTGAAGGAGATACTTAAGTAATTTATTTTTAGCAAGTATACAAAAACGGGCTAGGAGCTTTTTCGCTCCCAGCCCGTTTTCTGTTTCTTATCTTTCTTTATTCCTGCTGCGTTCTTTCATCCAGGCAGATGGCGTAACACCTTCTGATTTGGCAAAGACGCTCGAAAAGTAGGGCAGCGAGGAGAAACCTACGTTGTAGGCGATATCCTTCAGCTTGGCATCAGGATGCTCGCTCATCATTTTCTTGGCTTCTTCCAGGCGCAGACTCGCTATCCAACTGCTGAAGTTCATGCCGAATTCTTCCTTGATGAAGGAGGAGAGGTAGGTCTTGTTGGTATACAGCTTGGTGGCAAGATCATCTATCGTGAACTGGTCCTTCAGATACGATTTCTCCTGAATCCATTCCGTTACTCTAGGGCGCAGCGTTTCGATGTAGGCTTTCTTCGGACTGGCTTCTCCGCTCTTTTCTTCTTCCGTCTTATCGCAGTCTGCCTTCATCAGCGTCTCGTATTCTGAGGCATAGTTGATGATGTTTACCAGAATATAGAGGTTCATGCCTACCACATAGAATTGCACCAGCCAGTTGAATAGGGCACCCGTACGGATAGATATCACGCCCAGTATCAGCATGCCGTAGAAGAGCCAGTGGCTCACCTTGAGCCATCTGATGAAATGGCTCTTCTCGTTCGAGAAGTAGTTTTCGAAGAGGGCGTTGCTTCTCAGATAGCACTTGTTGAAGTAGTAGATATGCCCTATGAGCATCTCCAGCAGTCCTATCAGGGCGATAAGCAGCAGGGGTATCTGGTATGCCTTCAGCGCATCTGTCATGGCGATAAGGGCGAAGAAAGCCGTCATTGTGAACTTTACGGCTATCGTCCTGCAGCGCTTCCGGGAGATATAATGAGGGTCGAGCAGACTGCTGAGCGAGAAGCTAAAGCAGATGCCCATCAGATAGAAGAGGATGATGTCGAAACAGGGAACCCAGTTGTTATATTCCGTCCAGCTTCCTGTAAATGAAGCTATCCAGATCCATATATTCAGGCTGATGAGCATCATTCCGCCTGCCATCAGTCTTTTAGATCTGCGGAAAGTTTTATAAACGGCTGTATCAGGTGTCTGGTAGAGCAACAGGATGGTTGCCAGCGTCAGATAGATGATGCTGGTTATGGTTACAAGTTCTACAAAGTGCTGTTCTAAGAAATGAATCATATTCTTTTTTTATTTATGAGTAAGCAAGAAAAATCCCATCGCTCTTGCGAACGATGGGATTCTGTTCTGTTAAGCAATGTGTCTGCCTAAGCTGATTACTTACGAAGACCGAGGGCCTTGATGATAGCACGATAGCGATTGATGTCGCGATCATACAGGTAATCGAGCAATGCACGACGCTTTCCTACAAGCTGTGTCAACGCACGTGTTGTAGTATAATCTTTACGGTTCTTCTTAACATGTTCCGTCAAATGAGCAATACGGTATGAGAACAATGCTATCTGGCTCTCAGCTGAACCAGTATCAGAGTTAGACTTTCCGTACTTGCTAAAGATCTCTTCTTTTTTTGCTTTGTCTAAATACATAGCTGTAAAAACTTAATTTAATAAAATATGAATATGTTTAATTTTGTGCATCTGATGACCTTCCTCACGGCGGTTTCATTAAAAATGCGGTGCAAAGATACAACTTTTTGCCGAATTATGCAAACATTTCGGGATTTTTTTGTAATTTTGCACCCAAATTTAAGTATTTAAGGTAAAAATTAAAATGCAAGACATTAGAAACATTGCAGTTATTGCACACGTTGACCATGGTAAGACTACATTGGTCGACAAGATGATGCTCGCCGGTAAGCTGTTCCGCGACGGCCAGGATAACAGCGGCGAAGTGCTCGATTCCAACGACTTGGAGCGCGAGCGTGGTATAACCATTCTCTCAAAGAATGTATCTATCAACTGGAAAGGTACTAAGATTAATATCCTCGATACTCCTGGACACTCTGACTTCGGTGGTGAGGTTGAGCGCGTGCTCAACATGGCAGACGGATGCCTCCTCCTCGTCGATGCTTTCGAGGGTCCAATGCCTCAGACCCGTTTCGTGCTCCAGAAGGCATTGCAGCTCGGACTGAAGCCTATCGTTGTTGTTAATAAGGTAGATAAGCCTAACTGTCGCCCTGAAGAGGTGTACGAGATGGTGTTCGACCTGATGTGCGACCTCGATGCTACAGAAGACCAGCTCGACTTCCCTGTAGTTTACGGTTCTGCCAAGAACGGTTGGATGGGCGAGGACTATAATCATCCAACAGACAATATCGATTATCTGCTCGATAAGATTATTGAGGTTATCCCTGCTCCTAAGCAGCTCGAGGGTACTCCACAGCTCCTTATCACATCACTCGATTACAGCTCTTATACTGGTCGTATCGCCGTAGGTCGTGTTCACCGTGGTACATTGAAGGACGGCATGAACGTTACTATCTGCCACCGCGACGGAACCCAGGAGAAGACCAAGATCAAGGAGCTCCACACCTTCGAGGGTATGGGTCATAAGAAGACCGATCATGTAGATTCAGGCGATATCTGTGCCGTTGTCGGCTTGGAGAAGTTTGAGATTGGTGATACCATCTGCGACTTCGAGAACCCAGAGCCACTGCCTCCAATCGCTGTCGATGAGCCTACCATGAGCATGCTCTTCACCATCAACGATTCACCATTCTTCGGTAAGGAAGGCAAGTTCTGTACATCACGCCACATCCAGGAGCGCTTGAACAAGGAGCTCGAGAAGAACCTCGCTCTCCGCGTACAGCCTTACGAGGATTCTACCGATAAGTGGATTGTATCAGGCCGTGGTGTGCTCCATCTCTCTGTACTCATCGAGACCATGCGCCGCGAGGGCTATGAGCTCCAGGTAGGTCAGCCTCAGGTTATCTACAAGGAGATTGACGGTGTGAAGTGCGAGCCTGTAGAGGAGTTGACCATCAATGTACCAGAGGAGTTTGCTTCTAAGATGATTGATATGGTAACCCGCCGCAAGGGTGATATGACCTCTATGCTGAACATGGGCGAGCGTGTAGACATCGAGTTCGATATCCCATCACGTGGTATCATCGGTCTGCGTACCAACGTGCTTACCGCTTCTCAGGGCGAGGCTATCATGGCTCACCGCTTCAAGGAGTATCAGCCATACAAGGGTGAAATCAGCCGCCGTTCTAACGGTAGCATGATTGCGCTTGAAACCGGTACTGCCTTTGCTTACGCCATCGATAAGCTGCAGGATCGCGGTAAGTTCTTCATCGATCCGGGTGAGGAAGTTTACGGAGGCGAGGTTGTAGGTGAGCATGTTCACGACAACGACCTGGTAGTCAACGTAACCAAGGCTAAGCAGCTTACCAACGTGCGTGCTTCCGGTTCTGACGATAAGGCCCGCGTGATTCCTAAGACCGTGATGAGTCTTGAGGAGTGCCTGGAGTATATCCGTGAGGACGAGTACGTAGAGGTAACTCCAAAGAACATGCGTATGCGCAAGATTGAGCTTGATCACCTGAAGCGCAAGCGCAGCAACAAAGACTAAACAGAAATGTTTTTGTGGAGATTTTTTAGAAAGTTTTCATTGCCCTGCTCCCTGGTTATGGGAGCATTGGGCTACCTGATATTCGCCAATGTGCCCTTCCTGGTGCCCATTGGCGATTATTGTGGTCCGAGGTTGGTAAGTCTGATGCCGGTAGTGCTGTTCTCCCTGCTCTATGTTACTTTCTGTAAGATAGAAATCAAGGAGATGAAGCCTAAGGCGTGGCATTTCATCCTCCAGCTCATCCGCACCTCGCTGGCATTGATGATGGTGGTGCTCATCTTCGAGTTCGGTTCCGATTACAGTACCAAACTGGTTCTCGAGGGTGCCTTCATCTGTTTCATCTGTCCTACGGCTGCCGCCGTGGCTGTGGTTACGGAGAAGTTGGGCGGCAGTATCGGTTCGCTGACCACCTATACGGTCATCGCCAACATTTTTACGATGATCATCATTCCGAGTCTTTTCCCGATGGTAGAGAAGGGGGCAGACGTATCGTTCCTCATGATGAGTGCGATGGTGTTCCGCAATGTCACTACCGTGCTGGTGGTGCCTCTGCTGCTTGCCTTGCTGAGCCGCCGGTTCCTGCCAAAATGGGTGGATAAGGTGAAGAATGTAAAGGATTTGGGTTTTTATATGTGGTGTTTCAACCTTACGATACTGATGGGCGAAACGGTTCGCAACATGCTCCATGCCGAGGTATCGGGCGTAACGATGCTTCTGCTGCTCTTTGTACCGCTGCTGGTATGTCTCCTCCAGTTTGCCATCGGCAAGGCGGTAGGCAGGCATTTCGGTGCGAGTATCAGTGCCGGTCAGGCGTTGGGACAGAAGAATACGGTAGTGGGTATCTGGCTCACCCTCACCTTCCTGAATCCTCTTGCTGCCGTAGCACCGGGTGCCTATGTAGTATGGCAGAATCTGGTGAATGGCTGGCAGTTATGGTATAAAGAAAAATATGGCAAGCTTAAGTGGTAAGCTTGCCATATTTTTTTGTTTCTAATCCTGGGTAGGGTAGATGAGGTTTTCTTCCCTGATGCAGCAGAGTACCTCATCCAGATATTTTCTGGCTTCATATTTCGCCATAGGCAGGTCGTGGAGCAGGTAGTTGCCGCAGTCCTTTGCCGCCTGTCCCGGAATCTCACCCTCGAAATCGGCGATAAACTTAAAGGTGCGCTTCATCAGTTCCACGATGTCCTTGCTCTCCAGGTCGCCCTTGATAAGGAGATAGTTGCCCGTGAGGCATCCCATCGGTCCCCAGTAGATGATGCGGTCCTTCCACTCCTCGTCGTTGCGCAGGTAGGTGGCAGCCAGATGCTCAATGGTATGGATGGCGCCATTGTGCAGACAAGGCTCCTGGTTAGGCACCTTCATGCGGATATCGAATGTTGTGATGACTTCTCCGCCTACTTCGTCCTTACGGCTCACGTAGATGCCGCGGAGCAGCTTATTGTGATTGATTGTAAAACTTGGAATCTTATTCATCTTTTTTATAATGTTGAATGTTGAGTGTTGAATGTTGAGTGTTGAGTGTTGAATGTTGAGTGTTAAATATTGAGTGAAGAATCATTCAACATTCAACACTCAACATTCAACACTTCTAAAGACTTTCGAGGAAAGCCTTGGTAACATTGAAAGAGCCTTCAGCCATTTTAGCCCAGAAGTCGAAATACTGCTGTGCCTTGGTATCTTTCAGCGGTACATCGCTGATGATGCGGAAGGAGATGAAAGGTGTCTTGTAGATGTGGCAGGTCTGGGCGATAGAGCAGCTCTCCATATCCACCGCCATCGCCTGAGGGAAGTGTTCCAGGATAGAGCGCATCTTCTCCTTGCTGTCTACAAACCATTCGCCGCTCACAATCTGTCCGGCGTGGATCTTCGGGTGCCTATTGCCCGGCAGGTTGTTGATGGCGAGTGCCTTCTCCACATATTCCTTAGGTGTTTTGAAGGAAGCCGGCATGCCCAGAATCTGTCCGAATTCGCATTCCTCGCCGCAGTAGGCATCGTGGTAAACGCAGTTGGTAGCCACTACCACCTCCGTCACGTTGAGGGTGATATCAGCGCCTCCAGCCACGCCTGAAGAGATGACGAGGTCAGGGTGATAGTTGTCAATCATTTCCACGGCACCTATGGTACTGTTCACCTTACCGATGCCGCATTGTTGCATCACCACCTCGTTATTGCCTATCTTTCCGATAACGAAGTCTTTATAATTTTTTCTCTCAACCTGCGATTCGGTCAATAATGTTTTGAGTTGCGCGAACTCCTTGTCCATCGCAACGATAATTCCTATTTTCATCTTGTATACTAACTTTTGGGTGCAAAGTTACTAAAAATATTGCAGAGAGTAGCAAAGTTTAAGGAGTTTTTAAGGAAAAAGGCTTTTAAAGGTAAAAAAGTAAAAAAGCCCCCGATGCGTGATGAACCGGGGGCTTCGGTCGGTTACCGAAGTAGCATACCACTTCTTCTTACCTGCGTTTTCACCAGTCTGAGGTGTGCGCTGTACTTTACGATATTTCAATGTTCCTTTCTGTTCCATAATCTTTAGTTTTAATGTTGAATGTTGAATGTTGACTTGGTGGGGTGCACAAGCCTTCTTGAATCACAGTGCAAAGATACTGCAATTTCCCGATACCACCTAATTTCAGCGTGTGATAAAGCGCGATTTTCAGCACGCTTTCAATCCGAAAACTGTTAAACAATCTAACTCGCCGTTTTGCGCCCCGCAACTCATACTTTTTCAGAAGAGAAAACATAGAGTTAAAGAGAAGAAAACACAGCACCTTATTCAGTATTCAGTTATTCAGTTTTTTTTTAAGGGGTTACTTCCCCCCCCTAAAAAGTAAAGTTTATATACTATCTGTATATCTATATATATAATATATATAATATATATAATATAATATAATAATAAAAATACATTACAAAATAACCAATCCCTTTCTTTCGGGTTTTCAAACCCTTTATCCATGTAAGGGTTTAAAAAAAACTGAATAACTGAATACTGAATACGGATGGTCTTACCCATGCCCCCTGTTTTAGGGTGCATGGGTAGTTTTTTAAAAAAGGAGAACCGCAGTTCTGTGCCCAACAGATGCTCTATGTTAACGAGAGCGGTTCCTATGCTTTGGTTCTCGGCTCTAAGCTTTCTACTACCGTGAAGTTCAAGAACTGGGTTACTGCCGAGGTTTCCTAAAAGTTAACTCCGAAATTGAGCTGGAGGGCTCCATTGCGCGATTTGTCGAAACTGTCGTGGCAGATGTTGGCAAGACCGATATCGTATGTGAGATCGGCATAGAACATGTCGTAGCCGATGCCGCAGCCGATGCGGATACCACCATCAAGGCGGCGGAAGTTTGCATCCTTAAACGAACTCTCTGCTTCACGCTCGGCAAAGTTCTTGATCTTGCCTCCTACACCTACGGCAAAATAGCCGCCTACCTGAGGCTGGATGGAGAAGTGGTCGTCTACCTCGTACTTGTACTTCAGTACGGCTGGAATCTCAAGATAATTGAGATCGTAGGTCATCTTCTTGCCTTCAGGAAGATCCTTCTTGCCACCTTTCTCTATATATGAAAGTCCGGTTTCGAGATAGAGTGGGGCGCTGTCGGTCAATGGGATGCCGGCTACTACGCCCACATTCAGGCCGGTCTGCCAGTCGCCACCATCCAGACGGGAATCGTCGGAATTGACAAAGGTGAAGGCAGGACCGATGCGGAATCCGTAATACGGACTGCCGTAGTTGTGGTTGTAACGGTAGTCGAGATGCCCCGTCTGCTTGTTATAATATCTGCTGTCACGATAATTCTGTGCTGCTGCCGGCATCAGAGCCAGGAGCAATGCCATCATGATGAATGCTAATCTTTTCATAATTCTTATTCTTTTATACATTAATATATTCTGTTTGAAGAAACTTGTTTTACGGTGCAAAGGTAGGGATAAAAAACGAAACGGCAGTGAGTGTTTCCCTAAATGATAGAGGGGAACCCCTATTTCTGACCTAATACAACTTTCTCAACAAAAAAAATATAAATTTTTGCTATATTTTTTTGTTTTGTCTCCAATTTGTGCTATCTTTGCCTTCAAATTATAAACGTTTATATAGAAATATGAAATTTTTGAAGAAGTATCTACTGGATATTCTGGTAGTTATTGCATTTGCAATCATCTCCTTCGTCTACTTTATGCCTGCCGATATGGACGGACGAATCCTCTTCCGACATGATGCAGCAGCAGGAAAGGGACTGGGACATGAAAAGGAACTCTTCCAGCAGCAGACGGGAGAGACTACACGATGGACGAACTCGGTGTTTGGCGGTATGCCTACCTATCAGATGTCGCCTTCGTATGACAGTAATCAGGTGCTCAGCCAGATTGTGAAGGCATATCATCTGTGGTTGCCAGACTATGTATGGTATGTTTTCGTATACCTCCTGGGCTTCTATATCATGCTGCGTGCCTTCAACTTCAGACAGTCACTGGCGGCGCTGGGAAGTATCATCTGGGCATTCTCGTCCTACTTTTTCATCATCATCGCTGCCGGACATATCTGGAAGGTATGGGCGCTGGCTTATCTGCCTCCGATGATTGCGGGCGTGGTGCTTGCCTATCGGGGCAAGTATCTCAAGGGACTGCTCCTTACTGCCATCTTCTCGGCTTTCGAGGTGCAGGCTAACCACGTGCAGATGACTTATTACTACCTCTTTATCATCCTCTTCATGGTGATTGCCTTTCTGGCAGATGCCATCAAGAAAGGTGAACTCGCACGCTTCGGAAAGGCTACGGCGGTATGCGTGGTGGGTGCCCTCATCGGTATCTCACTCAACCTCTCGAACCTTTATCATACCTGGCAGTATGGTCAGGAAACCATGCGTGGAAAGAGCGAACTAGTAAAGAAAAATGTGGCTAACCAGACCAGCAGCGGTCTGGATAGAGACTATATCACACAGTGGAGCTATGGTATCGACGAAACCTGGACGCTGATGATTCCGGATGCCAAGGGCGGTGCCTCAGTTCCGTTGGCACAGAACCAGCAGGCGATGGAGAAGGCTGATCCTAACTTCGTTCAGATTTACCAGCAGCTGGGACAGTACTGGGGCAACCAGCCGGGAACGAGCGGACCGGTATATGTAGGCGCCTTCGTCTGTATGCTCTTTATCCTCGGTCTGTTTATCGTGAAGGGTCCGATGAAGTGGGCGCTGCTTGCTGCCACCATCCTGAGCATCCTGCTCGCTTGGGGTAGAAACTTCATGCCGTTTACCAATTTCTTCCTCGATTATGTGCCGATGTATGCCAAGTTCCGAACGGTGGCATCTATCCTGGTTATCGCAGAATTCACCATCCCGCTCCTGGCGATGATGGCGCTGAAGAAGATTGTGGATGAGCCGGAGATTCTGACAGAGAAGATAAAATATGTATATGCCAGTTTCGGTCTGACAGCAGGCTTCTGTCTGCTCTTTGCCATCATGCCGGGCGTATTCTTCCCTGATTTCGTATCGGTACAGGAGACACAGGCGCTGCAGCAGTTGCCTCAGGAGTATATCTCTCCAATCATGAGCAATCTGACAGATATCCGCAAGGGCATCTTCACATCCGACTGCTGGCGTTCGTTCTGGATTATCCTCATCGGTTCGGCATTGCTGATGCTCTTCAAGATGAAGAAGCTGGGCAAGGAATATATGATTGCCGGTATCGCCGTGCTCTGTCTGGTGGATATGTGGATGGTGAACAAGCGCTATCTCTACGATGATATGTTCGTGGACAAGGCGCAGCGCGATACACCGCAGCAGATGACCGAGACCGACAAGATTATCTGCCGTGACAAGGCACTCGACTACCGTGTGCTGAATCTGGCATCGAATACATTCAATGAGAACGAGACCTCTTACTACCACAAGAGCATCGGCGGTTATCATCCAGCCAAGCTCCGTCGCTACCAGGAGATGATTGATGCACATATCGCTCCTGAAATGCAGAAGACGATGCAGGCGGTAGCTGCTGCGGGCGGCGATATGACCAAGGTGAACGGCGACAGTATCTATCCGGTATTGAACATGCTGAATACCAAATACTTCATCATGCCGCTGCAGGGCGGACAGACCGTTCCGGTTCAGAATCCGTATGCCTACGGCAATGCATGGTTCGTAGACGAGGTGAAGTATGTGAACAATGCCAACGAGGAAATCGATGGCGTGGGCAAGGTGAACCTCCGACATGTGGCTGTGGCTGAAGCCAAATTCAAGGAACAGCTGGCGCAGAGCGTGAAGCAGGATGATACTTCGGTGGTGAAGATGACGCAGTATAAGCCGAACAACCTGACTTACGAGGTGAAGTCGAGCAAGGGCGGCGTGATCGTATTCTCTGAGATTTACTATCCGGGCTGGACGGCTACGGTTGATGGACAGCCGGCTGAGCTGGGCAGAGTGAACTATATTCTGCGTGCGTTGAACGTGAAAGCAGGCAGCCACAAGGTAGTGCTCGATTTCCATCCTCAGTCGCTCAAGAATACCGAGACGGTGGCTTACATCGGTTATGGCGTTCTGGCTCTCCTTATTATAATAGGTGTAGTGGTTGAGGTGAGAAAACGCAAGAAGGCTTCTCCGGAAGTGAATGAATAAAAAGGAGAAAGACTTATGCTGTTTCGCACAGAAATAGATATTCCGAAGGCCGACTTCGAGATAGGGGCGGCAGAGCGGATGCTCTTTGTGGGCAGTTGCTTTGCCGACAATCTGGGTAGGCGGTTTGTGGAGAACCGCTTCCGGGCTACGGTGAATCCCTTCGGGGTGATGTATAATCCGGCAAGCATTCTCCATACGGTAGAGAAATGTTCCGAGGTCCGTCCCCGGGTGGCTGTCTTTACGCTGGGTACCAACCATGTGTATATCCTGAAGGAGACGGGCGAGATAGTGGACAACTGCCAGAAGCGCCCGCAGCGCCTCTTCGAAGAGCGGGAACTGAGCGTGGACGAATGTGCCGGCTATCTGCAGAAGGCTATCAATCTGCTGAAATCGCAGACTGCAGCATCTGATGGCAGTGAAGGCACTCTGAAGGTCATCATCACGGTAAGCCCTATCCGCTATGCGAAATACGGCTATCACGGGAGTCAGCTTTCGAAGGCTACGCTCCTGCTGGCAGCCGATAAGTTGGTGAAGGAGAATCCGGGGGTGGTGAGCTATTTCCCGGCTTACGAGATTATGAACGATGAACTCCGTGACTACCGCTTCTACAAGGAAGACATGCTGCACCCGAGCGAACAGGCTGTGGAATATATCTGGGAGCGGTTCCGGGCAACTTACTTCGGCAAGGCAGCAGAGCAGTTTCTGGAAGACTGGAAGCCTATCCGCGAAGCACTCGGCCATAAGCCCTTTCATCCCGAGAGCGAGGAACACCAGAAGTTCATCGCCAGGACGGAAGAGAAGAAAAGACAATTTGAGGAGAAATATCATCTCTTATAAAATGGAGAAATATCATCTCTTATAAAATAAAGAATATTTAAATAACAAGACAATGACATATACTATTGAAAAGGTAACCACACTGATAGGTGCGCGTCGCTATGGAGACAATGATACCAACATCGGTTTTATCCTGACCGATAGTCGTTCACTTTGTTTCCCAGAGGAAACTCTGTTCTTTGCGCTCAAGTCGGAGCGTAATGATGGTCATAACTACATCCCTGAGTTGTATCGCAGAGGTGTGAAAAACTTTGTTGTAACGAATGTGCCTAAGGGCTATGCTTCTGATTATCCGGGAGCCAACTTCCTGAAGGTAGTAAACACGCTCGAGGCTCTCCAGCGTCTGGCTGAGCGCCACCGTGACGAGTTTAACATCCCTATCGTAGGCATCACGGGTTCAAACGGCAAGACCATGGTCAAGGAGTGGCTCTACCAGCTGCTCTCGCCAAGCATGTTTGTTACCCGCAGTCCGCGCAGTTACAACTCTCAGATAGGTGTGCCATTGTCGGTGTGGCTGATGAACGAGCAGACCCAGGTGGGCGTTTTCGAGGCAGGTATCAGTATGCCTGGCGAAATGCTTGCCCTGCGTGACATCATCCAGCCAACCATCGCCGTACTGACCAATCTGGGTGCTGCGCATCAGGAGAACTTCTCTTCCTTGGAGGAGAAATGCCGGGAGAAACTCATCCTCTTCCATGATGCAGAGACCGTAATCTATGATGGCGATGACGAGGTTATCAACAAGGTGATAGCCGAATATCCCGACTATAAGGGCGAGAAACTCTTCTGGTCGCTCAAGAATGCGGAGGCTCCTTTCTATGTAAAGAACATCGAGAAGCAGCAGAGCGTGAGCGTGATTACCTATATATATAAAGGTGAGGAAGACAGCTTCTCTATCCCGTTCATCGACGATGCATCTGTACAGAATGCCATCATCTCTGCTGTCGTGGCATCGAAACTCGGTCTTTCGGCTGAAGATATCGACAAGCGCATGACACAGCTCGAACCTGTGGCAATGAGACTGGAGGTGAAGGTAGGACAGCACGGATGTACGCTGATCAACGACAGCTACAACAGTGATATCAATTCGCTTGATATCGCCCTCGACTTCATGAACCGCCGTCCAGACCATCGCGGTCGTCGCCATACACTGATATTGAGCGACATCTACCAGAGCGGTCAGGCACCGGAGGCATTATATAAAGAGGTGAGCGATTTAGCCCGTAAACGTGGCGTGGTAAAGTTCATCGGTATCGGTCCTGAGCTCTGCAAGCAGCACGATGTGATTCAGATTTCAGAGAAGTTCTTCTTCCCGAATGTAGAGGAATTCATCGCCAGCGAGGTGTTTGCTTCCCTGCGCGATGAGGTGATTCTGCTGAAAGGCGCCCGTCAGTTTGGCTTCGACCAGCTCACCGAACTGCTGGTACAGAAGGTACACGAGACTACGCTGGAGGTGAATCTGAATGCCGTGGTAGCCAATCTGAACTACTACCGTGCGTTTATGAAGCCGGAAACCAAGCTGGTATGCATGATTAAGGCAGACGGCTACGGTGCAGGTGCCGTGGAGATAGCCAAGACCCTGCAGGATCATCGTGTAGACTATCTGGCTGTGGCTGTAGCCGATGAGGGTGTTACGCTGCGCAAGAACGGCATCACCAGCAACATCATGATCATGAATCCGGAGATGACCGCCTTCAAGACCATGTTCGATTACGACCTGGAGCCGGAGGTTTACTCTTTCCGTCTGCTCGATGCGCTCATCAAGGCAGCTGAGAAAGAGGGAGTAACCGGTTTCCCTGTCCATATCAAGCTGGATACCGGCATGCACCGCATGGGCTTCGACCCTGAGAACGATATGGAGGAACTCATCGGCAAGCTGAAGCACCAGAATGCCATCATCCCACGTTCTGTGTTCTCTCACTTCGTGGGCAGTGATGACGACAGCTTCGATGATTTCTCAGCTCATCAGTTTGAACTCTTCGACAAGGGCAGCAAGCAGTTGCAGGCAGCCTTCGACCATAAGATTTTGCGCCATATCTGCAATTCGGCAGGTATCGAGCACTTCCCGGAGCGCCAGCTGGATATGTGCCGTCTGGGACTCGGACTCTACGGTATCAATTCGCGCAACAACAAGACCATCAACTGCGTGAGCACCCTGAAGACAACCATTCTGCAGATGCACAACGTGAAGGCAGGTGACAGTGTGGGCTACAGCCGCAAGACGATTCTCGACAGAGACAGCGTCATCGCAGCCATCCCTATCGGATATGCTGACGGACTGAACCGCCGTCTGGGCAACCGTCATGCCTACTGTCTGGTGAACGGCCAGAAGGCAGAATATGTGGGCAACATCTGTATGGATGTGGCGATGATAGACGTGACCGACATCCCTTGCAAGGAAGGAGATTCGGTAGAAATCTTCGGCGAGCATCTGCCTGTCCAGACACTGAGCGATATCCTCGAGACCATCCCTTACGAGGTACTGACCACCATCAGCAACCGTGTGAAGAGAGTTTACTTCCAGGACTAGGAAGTGAAGAGGGAAGAATGAAGACCGATTCGGTAAAAAATCATTTAAAAAACGTATAAAAATAGAGAAATCCTATCAGAAATGTTCTGATAGGATTTTTTTTTGCGTAAATTTTTCCATCAAAACGTATTGTAATTGAAGAAAAAAGTGTATCTTTGCACACAACAAATCATTAAAAGACAAAAGAGGGTGCTCTTTGTCGTGTATTTTCTAACAATTAAACAATACTACAAATTAAAATGGAACAAGTATTTAGCTATATTATCAGTCTCGGTGCGAGCGTGATGATGCCTATCATCTTCACGGTTATCGGTCTGTGTATTGGCATGAAATTCGGAAAGGCTTTGAAGTCGGGACTCTTCGTAGGCGTGGGTTTCGTAGGCTTGGGCGTGGTAACAGCATTGCTGACTACCAACTTCAACGACCCATTGAAGGCTATTTCTGACATCTACCACCTACAGTTAAACGTTTTTGACATGGGATGGCCTGCAGCTGCAGCTGTAGCTTACAATACAGCAGTGGGCGCATTGATTATCCCAATCTGTCTGGGTGTCAACTTCCTGATGTTGATTACCAAGACAACACGTACCGTAAATATCGACCTCTGGAACTACTGGCACTTCGCCTTTATCGGTGCGGTGGCTTACTTCGTGATGGGCCAGAGTTTGCTTTGGGGCTATTTCGCAGCTATCGTCTGCTACATCAACACGCTGGTCTGTGCAGACCTGACAGCCGACAGATTCCAGAAATATTACGATTTGGATGGTATCTCTATTCCGCAGCCATTCTGCCAGAGTTTCATGCCATTCGCAATCGTTTTCAATAAACTCTTCGATATGATTCCGGGCTTCTCTAAGCTCGATATTGATGCAGAGGGACTGAAGAAGAAGTTTGGTGTGCTCGGCGAGCCACTGGTACTCGGTGTTATCGTAGGTGCCCTGATAGGTTGGGCAGCCCAGCTCGATATCAAGAAGATTCTCTTCCTGGGTGTAACGATGGGAGCCGTGATGGAGCTGATTCCTCGTATTACAGCCCTGTTTATCGACGGTTTGAAGCCTATCTCAGAGAAGACACAGGAGTTGGTGAAGACCAAGTTTAACGGCAAGAAGGTTCATATCGGTATGAGTCCTGCCCTGGTTATCGGTCATCCTACTACCTTGGTAGCATCTGTGATTCTGATTCCGGTTATCCTGGCTATCGCAGTCTTCCTGCCAGGCAACCAGTTCTTGCCTTTGGCATCGTTGGCAGGTATGTTCTACCTCTTCCCAATGATTCTGCCGTTTACAAGAGGTAATGTGGTGAAGACGCTTATCATCGGCCTGGTAACCCTCGTCATCGGTCTCTATTTCGTTACCGATATGGCACCAGACTTTACACTGGCAGCCAACCAGGTTTATGCAGCTACAGGCGATAATGCCGCTCATATCCCTGACGGATTCTCAGGTGGTGCACTCGATTTCGCATCCTCTCTCTTCGGATGGGTTATCTATCGCGGTGTGAAGCTTTCATACGTAGGTATGGGTGTTCTCGCAGTCATCACAGTAGCCATGATGGTTATCAACCGTCAGCGCATCGTGAAGGAAGAGAGAAAGGTAAAAGGGTAAAAAATAAAACAAGATAATTATGAAGAAATTAACATTAATATTAGCAGCAATGGTATTAACAGCAAGTCAGGCTTTTGGCCAGTGTGGAAAATGTGGTTATGAAGTGAAGGCAGAAAATGCCTACACTAACTACAACGTTCGTTATGCAAGCAATCCGATGGATGCAAAGCACTATACAACAGACCGTCTTCGCGGTGAATTCGCTATCGAGAAGGTGTTTGCTCCAGGCGAGGTAAACTGGACATACACCATGTTCGACCGCTTCCTCATCGGTGGTGCTGAGCCAACAACTGCTCCTCTGAAGCTGACTTCTATCGCTCCTCTCTATACAGACAAGCCAAACGATCAGAAGAATCTGCTCGACAACCGCGAGTTGGGTATCATCAACATCGGTGGCGAGGGTACTGTTACCGTTGACGGCAAGAAGTATACACTCGGTTTCCAGGAGGCTCTCTACGTAGGTCGTGGTGCCAAGAACATCGAGGTAAGCAGCAAGGATGCAGCTAAGCCAGCTAAGTTCTATATGAACAGCGCTTGTGCTCATCAGACATATCCTACCAAGAAGGTTACCCTGAAGGATGCCAACAACATTAAGGCTGGTAGCCTGAAGGAGAGCAACGACCGCGTAATCCACCAGTTGATTATCAATGGTGTAGCCGGTGTTCGTACCTGCCAGTTGCAGATGGGTGTTACTGAGTTGAAGGAGGGTTCTGTATGGAACACCATGCCAGCTCATACTCACCTCCGCCGTATGGAGACTTACCTCTATTATAATGTACCAGAGGGTCAGAAGATTCTCCACGTAATGGGTGAACCACAGGAGACACGTCCTATCTGGTTGAACAACGAGCAGGCTGTGATAGCTCCAGAGTGGTCTATCCACTGTGCAGCAGGTACCAGCAACTATACCTTTATCTGGGGTATGGCAGGTGAGAATCTGATCTATAACGATATGCAGGTAGTGAAGATTCCTACATTGGAATAATAAGATACATGATATGGCAACCTGGCTTATGATTAATATGAGCCAGGCTTTGCCGTCTAAATAGTAATCTAAAATAAAAATAAGTATAACGCTTAAAAACTTTTTGCAAAATGAGTCCTATTACAACAAGCAAAATGTCCAACTTCCGTTGGGTAATCTGTGCACTGCTCTTCATCGCAACCACAGTCAATTACATGGACCGTCAGGTTCTCTCTTTAACATGGAAAGACTTCATTGCTCCAGAATTCCACTGGACAGATGATCACTATGGTACCATCACCGGTCTTTTCTCAATCTTCTATGCCATCGCCAACCTCTTCGCAGGTAAGTTCGTTGACTGGATGGGCACCAAGAAAGGTTATCTCATTGCCATCTTCGTATGGTCAACAGGTGCTGTGATGCACGCCGGTTGCGGTTGGGTAGCTATGCAGATGGAAGGTTATGATTCTATCGAGGCACTACGCATGGTACAGGCAGGTAGTGATGCAGCTGTAGCGATTGCTACAATCAGTGTATGGCTGTTCCTCTCTTGCCGCTTGATTCTTGCTGTGGGTGAGGCTGGTAACTTCCCAGCAGCCATCAAGGTAACAGCAGAGTATTTCCCTAAGAAAGACCGTGCTTTCTCTACCGCTATCTTCAACAGTGGTGCTTCTGTAGGCGCTTTGGCAGCTCCAGCTACCATTCCATTGTTGGCTCGCAGCATGGGCTGGGAGTGGGCATTCATTATCATCGGTGTGCTCGGTTACGTATGGATGGGCCTCTGGGTATGGCTCTATGACAAACCATCTGAGAGCAAGCATGTAAACAAGGCTGAACTTACTTATATTGAACAAGATGAGGACCTCGAAAAGGTTGAGGCTGAGAAAGAGACAGAGACTGCTGACGCTGAGGAGAAAACAATCGGCTTCCTGAAGTGCTTCAGCTACCGTCAGACCTGGTCATTCATCGTTGGTAAGCTGATGACTGATGGTGTTTGGTGGTTCTTCCTCTTCTGGGCACCTGCTTACTTCTCTGACCAGTATGGTTATTCTTCTGATTCAGGTATGGGTATCGCCCTCATCTTCACTCTCTATGCTATTGTAACCGTATTGAGTATTGGTGGTGGTTACTTGCCAACCTACTTTGTTGACAAGAAGGGTATGAATCCATATATCGGTAGAATGCGTGCGATGTTGATTTTCGCTTGCTTCCCATTGCTCGGTCTGATTGCCCAACCTATGGGTGCGTACAGTGCATGGTGGCCAGCTATCATCATCGGTTTGCTCGGTGCAGGTCATCAGGCATGGTCAGCTAACCTCTATTCTACCATCGGTGATATGTTCCCTAAGTCAACTGTAGCTACCATCACCGGTATTGGTGCGATGGCAGGTGGTATCGGTTCCTTCCTGATTAACAAGGGTTCCGGTATGCTCTTCACCTATGCCGAGGGTCAGGGTTCTGCCTTCAGCTTCATGGGCTTCGATGGCAAGCCAGGTGCCTACATGATTGTATTCTGCATCTGTAGTGTAGCTTACCTCGTAGGCTGGTGCATCATGAAGGCATTGGTTCCTAAGTACAAGCCAATCGTGGTTGAATAAACATCACATATTTTATATAAGTTAAAAGCTCATTTGCACCAAGGCAAATGAGCTTTTATCATATTTATACTTATAGAGAAAGAATAAACCTGTCCCAATCTTCTGCACTCCCCAGCTTATTAAAGAACTTTTTGTATAATCTGATTCTTATTTTCGAGATGGCTGATGGTGTGCATCCTAACAGACATGCCATATCAGCAGGCTTGCACCCTAATTTGATGAGCATGCAAACATTTAACTCTCGATTGCTGATATCATAAACCGACCAAAGTTTTTCTTTAAAACTTGGCATGAACTGATCAAAGGTATCTTCCATTTGTTTTCTCTCTTCTTTTGTCAGATACTCTTTGGTTTCACTTCTTTTCTTCTTTTGTATCATGATCCCTATATCAGTGTTCTTGATGCTGCCTAAAGCTCGATTTTCTTCTTCAATCTTCAGTTTGTTTATGGCATTCTGCGCTAACAGTTTTTCTTTCTCATCAGCTAATCTTTTCTTCAATTCATCTTTTTCATTTGTAGCATTTATGAGTTGTAATTCTAATTCATCTATGCGTTTGTTGTTTTCTTTTATTTTCTCCAGACTGTTTTGGCGCATCTCGTCTTGCAATTTCTTCAGCATGAATACTTGCCTTTTTTCTTCCTGAGCTCTTCGTCTCAATCTACTGATTAATAAAAAGGCAAAAGTTGTAACTAAGAGTAAAAAAACAGTTGTAGAAGCAAACAAAAGTTTGAATTCATTTTTCTCTTTTGATATTCTGGTGATTCTTTCTTTCTGCTTTTGATAATCATACAGTCCTTTGATTTTTGCCATCATTTCAGAGTTCGTATTTCTCCGAATGCTGTCTACAATATGTGTGTACCGTTCGAAAAATTTTATACTTTCAAAGTTCTTCTCTTTTCCTAGTGATTCTTTTGTAAGAAACTTATATGCTTCTTCTTTTGCATATATGTTTCCTTTATTCTTCAGAAAGGAATATAGCATGTTGGCTTTGGATATATCTGTTTGCTTATATAGATTAGCTGCAATAAAATAAACTGCACTAGAGTCTGCTTTATTGATATTGTGTAGTATGTCTGGAAGCAACTTTTGGGCATTTCCCCAATCTCTTTTATCCGTATATGCAATAACACAATAGCTTTTTACACTATTGATACACCTGATATCTTTAGTGTGTTCAGCCATTTTCAAAGCTTTTTTTAAAAGTTTGAGCGCAAGTGTAGTTTCTCCCTTATCTAAAAGAACAAGGGCTTTGTCTTTCAATATTTTGACCATAGCAATATCGTCTTTTGCGATGAATGCTTCGTTATATGCCTTTGTGTACATATCGATAGCGTAGTCGTATAAGTATTGGTCGTAGTAAATATTTCCAAGTTGGGAATAACATTTGTTGTTTATGTTTAAAATGGTGTCTTTGATACTCGCTGCTTTTGTGTAGAAATTGACAGCTTTCATTGCTTCGTCTTTTTCACTTTTTATTCTGCCTGCATAGTATAAGGCTAATTTTAGAAAAGTATAATCCTTTTTGTTTTGCATATAATTGATTATTCTGCTGATATTTTTCTCGTATGGTTTGATGTCATGATCTGTTAGATCTGTTGCTTGAATCTTTAAAAGTTCACCATACATTTGTTCTTCTTTGTTGAATGAAGAGACATTTATGGTATCGAGGAAATTTGATGCTATGTTTTGGTCTTTGTATAAATCTTTAGCCATAGCATAAAAAAGACTGCGATTATCTGTTCTTTTAGAGCAGGACATAACGCACATAACGATAAATATGTAAATAAACTTTTTCATAATGCAAAGTTAATACATTTATTTGTAATATCTATGCGATAAATGCTTATTTTCCTTAATTTCCCCATTTGTCAAATGGTTGTCAATGTTTATATTGTTTAATGATGCATTTTTTCAATACTTTTGCATCCGAATTTTAATTATTAGAGTAATGAAAGTTTTAGTTTTTATATTTATTGTGTTTTCTTTTCTAGGTGTTTCTGCAGAGGAGAATATGAGTATCGAAAAGGAGTATGATGTATTTTGCTCTATCTATAATGGTGGTAGACATAATTCTAATAAGGCTCCCCTTCGTTACAATAGAATATTGTTGCAAGTAACAGAATTGATGGTCTCTGTTGTTGATGGTGCTGATAGTCCACAACCCTCAGTGTTGTCTTTTTATTCTGGTGACGGAACCCTTCTTTATAGAAAACAGTGTATTCTTGAAAATGGTGTTGTTATTTCAATGGCACCCGATATAATTAACAAAGTATCTAGAATTACTATTGTTCTTAATGATTGTGAATTTATAGGTTTTATTAAATAAAAGTTTAATTTTAAGGTTTTAAAAATGAAAAATGTATTTTTTTTATTTGCGCTTCTATGCGCATTCTTTTCATCATGTTCTGATGAAGATGGAGCTAATGTAACAACTTCAAACGTGAAATTGCCACATGTCGTTACAATTAATAGTGGTGACAAGGTAACTTGTAGCTCGAATACTAAATCTCAAGTGAAAGTCTTGGCTTTTGATAATGAGGAAGGCTTTAATCACTTTGTTGGTATTCTAAGGACAAAGACATCACAACAACGAGCTCAATTGGTTAAAAGTTTGGGCTTTGAAAGCTTGGCTATGATTAATGATAAAGCAGATAAGGAACTTGATAAAATAGGTGCAACAGCTTCATCTGTGGATGATTTCAGAGCAAAATATTTGGATTATAAGACAAAGTATGCAGGTATATTAGTAGCTAATGCTGCTGATTCTACAGACTTATCTCTTTATAAACCTGCTTCAAAAGATACTGCTGTTGCTCCGTACTTAGTCGGTGAATGTAATAAAGTTCTAGTTGATGGTGCTCTTCGAGATATCCCTTTTTCTGATGAAATGAATGATGACGATAAGAAAATCTTTGCAACAAGTTATACAGAATATTCGCCAAATTCGACAAGAAGTGTTGAGAAAGACTACACGAGTGAAGATTCTTGGCCAGTAAATGGTTTTATTGAAAAAGATGGTAATCATAAAACAATTTGTTCTGTTTACGTTACTGATGATTTCAAGTTGTTTATACATTTTGGTGCGCAATACAAAATGTGGTATGGATGGAAAAGGGCTAATCGACAGTTCTTTTTTAGATTAGAAAACATGGAAGGATTAGATAAGTTAAATCCGGATGCACTTTCTTCAAATTTAAGTCCGAATACATATTATTTTGGCACATCCAAAGAATTCTATTCATATACAAAAATTAATTTTCATGTAGCTGAAGTTACCCAAAATCCTATTGTTATGATAAATAAATATGAAGTTACAGGTAAAGTTTTTGTATGGACAGATAGAATGTCTGAGAAAGATGCTAATGGAAATGTAATATATCAGAGTACCGGAAGTTCTATATATCCTACACAACACGCTCCTCGTGAAAACTTCCCTTTGTTCAAAAAAGAAAATTCTTTTCCTTGTAAAATATCTTTAGTAGGTAAAAGATAAAAAATGAATGGAATGAATGAAAATGTATAAGAAACTGATTTATGGAGTATTGCTACTCTTGACAATAGCATCTTGTAGCGAATCATCTGAACAAGAAGATGAATATGCTAATTGGAAAGAGAGGAATGATGTGTTTTTCCAAGGTATATTTTTCAAGGCTGATTCAGCAATTAATGCTGGAAGTAATAATTGGAAAATTATACGTAATTGGTCTCTTCAAGAGCAGTTTGGAGTACAGAAAGAAAATAATATCGTAGTGCATGTTCTAGAAAATAGTACAAATACTTCTGTTCCGATTTATACCGATTCGGTTGTGGTAGATATTCAAGGTATGTTAATGCCAACTGATAAGGAAGAAAGGGGAACTGTATTTTATACTACGTTTTCAGGGAAGGATAGGAATGTCTCCTCAGATTTGCGATTAACCATTTCTGCAAAAGGAACATTGCAAAAACAAGAAATTGATGGCTTGTCTACTGCTTTGCAGAAAATGCATATCGGTGATCGCTGGATGGTATACGTACCATATAATCTTGCTTTGAAGAATCAAAGTTCTGTTAGTCCTTTTGTTCCTGCGTACAGTACAATGATATTTGACATTACGTTGCTTGGAATAAAACATACGTAAATTTACAAAAAAGCGCATCGGCATTTGTTTGCTGATGCGCTTTTGGGGCTTTATGATTAAGGATTGGGACCTGCGATGGAATCGCAGGGAACGGGGGCGCAAAGAGGGAGAGGGAGCTTTTTACCCTTTTACCTTTAAATAAATCCTTGCTGCTTGAGGGCTTCGATAAACCCAACGCTCATCGCCTCGCAATCCTTCTTTGTGTATCGGATGTCGGTAAAAACCTGGGCTAGGGTCTCTACGTTGTTGATGCGAACGAACTCCTTGTTCTCTTCAAGAGCTTCCTTCTCTGCATAGAAGTCATCAATCTTCTCTGGGGTGTAATCTTCGAAATGCTCGTGGTGGATGATGCTGCGCAGAGGGAGACGGTCGCTCAGGGCTGGATGTTCTGCAGGCCAGCCGATTGTCAATGTGGCTACTGGCATTACAAGCTTAGGGAGCTTCAGGGTGTCGATGATCATCTTTGGCATATAAACCGTAGTTCCCAGGAAACAGGTGCCTAAACCGGCTTCTTCTGCCAGGTTCGTGAAGGTCTGGGTAAAGAGAAGGGCATCGGTAGCTGCATTCATAAAAGAGAGAATGTTGTCATAGCCCGGGGTTCCCTTGCGGTTCTCTGCCCAGAGGGTTGTGCGGCGATAATCGGCACAGATGGTGAGGATGACAGGGGCTTCTGTTACCATTGGCTGGTTGAAGTGGGCTGGCGCCAGCGCCTTCTTTCCTTCTTCACTTCTTGTTACCACAACGCTGTAAAGCTGCAGGTTTCCCATTGTCGGGGTGCGCTCAGCCTCTTCCAAAAGGCGGTTCAGGAGTTCTTCAGATACTTCCTTCTCTGCATATTTTCTGATGCTTGTTCTGTTCTTAATCGATTCCATATCTTTTTTATTTTATCATTATACCTTATTATATATAGGAGTTCTGTTCCATTTCAGAACCCTATTTTGCTGCAAAGTTAGTGAAAGTTTCCCAAAAAGTTGTCTTTCTTTCGCTTTTTTAGTGAAATATATGCCAAAACGTTTCAGATTTTAGAAATAAAAGTTTAATTTTGCACCTAAATATGAAACGTTTGATATGAAATATACTGAAAATATGACTTTTGAAGAGGCTTCCAAGGCTCTTATAGATGAACTGAATGCTAATCTGGCAACACTTCATCAGAATTATCATGTAGAACAGTCTGATTGGAATAAACTCTATGATCAGATAGCCAATGTTGTTTCAGAGGAAACTCATCTTCCTGTTTTCTCTCCTGAAGTGATGGAGGTGCGACCTCGAGAACTGGAATGCGATGTGGTGCGATTCCAGAATAATAAGGAGAAATGGGTGGCTCTGGTAGGACTGCTCGATGGTCATCCATACGAAATCTTCACGGGTTTGCAGGATGAGGACGAGGGTATCATGCTGCCTAAATCTGTAAGCAAAGGCAAAATCGTGAAGACCATTCTGGATGGAGGATTGAAGCGATACGACTTCCAGTTTGTGAACAAGCGAGGCTATAAGATTACGGTTGAGGGATTGAGCGAGAAGTTTAATCCTGAATACTGGAACTATGCCAAGCTGATTTCCGGTGTGTTGCGCTACCGTATGCCTATCGAACATGTCATCAAACTCGTTTATCAGCTCCAGCTTACTTCAGATAACATCAATACCTGGAAGAAAGGTGTTGTGACAGCCCTGAAGAGATATCTGAAGGATGGTAGCCTGATGAAACTTTACGATGATAGCGATTCCGAATCCTAATCTCCAAGATAGAAACTGATATAAACCATGCTTTTCCGTAGTAAGATATACTTGAAGAATGTCCGTTTCCATGCATATCACGGCGTTCTGCCACAGGAAACCCAGGTGGGCAACGATTATGTGGTGAATCTGGATGTGAGCTATGATTTCTCCAGAGCCATGGAAACCGATGAACTGGCTGGAACCCTCAACTATGCAGAACTCTATGAACTCGTGAAACAGGAGATGGAGATACCTAGCAAACTGCTGGAACATGTAGCCGGAAGGATAGGAAAGCGACTCTTTGCAGAATATCCGACTATTCAGAAAATACAATTCGCCATTACCAAAGTTAATCCTCCTTTTGGAGCAGATTGTGACGGCGCAGGGGTAGAAGTTGTATTAACAAATGATAAAACTTTATAGTAGATTTAGGTTTTCTGATACAAAAGTAGTAATTTTGCAAAATCATCAGAAAGATATGTTGAAGAAAATAACATTCATATTGACCCTATTGTGTATGTTGGTGCTGACAGCGACAGGCGCCAACCGCCGTTTCACGCTCGTTATCGACCCAGGTCATGGCGGTCATGATGCGGGTGCACTTGGTGCTATTTCCAAAGAAAAGAATATCAATCTCTCTGTGGCATTGCAGTTTGGCAAATATGTTGAGCGCAATATGCCGGACGTGAGAGTCATCTATACCCGCAAGACGGATGTCTTTATTCCTCTGAAAGAGCGTGCCAACATTGCTAACCGCGCCAATGCCGACCTGTTTATCTCGGTACATACCAATGCGCTGCCAGCCGGTAAGATAGCCCGCGGTTTTGAAACCTATACGCTCGGTATGCACCGTGCCAAGGATAATCTCGATGTGGCTATGCGAGAGAACTCCGTTATCTCGATGGAGAAGGGCTATCAGCAGACCTATCAGGGGTTCAACCCGCGATCTTCTGAAAGCTACATCATCTTCGAGTTCATACAGGGTAAGAATATGGAGAGAAGCGTAGAACTGGCGCGCAATATCCAGCGAAAGGTATGCAACGGTGCCAACCGTCCGGATAAGGGTGTGCATCAGGCAGGATTCCTGGTTCTCAGAGAAACCTCGATGCCCAGCTGTCTGATAGAGCTCGGTTTCATCACCACTGCTGATGAAGAAAGACTGCTCAACGATGCCAGCAGGGTGGATGATATCGCCCGAGGCATCTACGAAGGTTTTGCGCAATATCGCAATAAATACGATAAATCCATCTCGGTTCCTTATCGAGCTGCGGATACAGAATCGGTGCCGGTTGCCAAGATAGTTTCTGATACGAAGCAGGAGAAGGACGAGCGCCGTGCTGAGGAGGCGGATACTGCGCCGAGAAGAACGGTGAAACAGGTGGAAACCAGAGCAACAAAGGCTAAAACGGTTCAGCAGAACAGAAGACAGAACCAGCAGGATAAGCCGGCTCAGCAGAGCAGACAGACGCAGCAGAACAGACAGAACCAGCAGAACAGAACTGTAGCTCAGAATAAGCCGGCACAGCATAAAGCCAATGTAGCCGATGCGCCTGTCTTCAAGCTTCAGATATTTGTCAGCAACCGCACGCTCCGCAAGGGCGATGCCCATTTTAAGGGCGAAACCGGTTATGACAGTTATCAGGAAGGCAATATGGTGAAATATACGATGGGAGCCTCTACCAACTATAATGAGATTTTCCGCTTGCGCAAGACGCTTGCCGAGAAGTTCCCGGAAGCTTTCATCATAGCTTTCAAGAATGGAAAGAAATATGATGTGAATCAGGCTATACGTGAGTTCAAACAGAACAGAAACCGCTGATTGACCTGAGTAAGGATAAGATATAAGCACGAATATATAAAGAGATAAATATGAAGCTAACAAAAGAAATCAAGATAGCTCTTGTAGCTATTGTCGGTATTTTGGTTATGTATTTCGGAATCAATTTTCTGAAAGGCATGAATCTGTTCTCTACCAACAACGCCTACTATATGACGTTTGATGACATCCAGGGACTGGGTGCCTCTACGCCTATTTATGCGGATGGTTATAAGGTAGGTACCGTGGATGGTTTGGAATATGATTACAAGGAGAATGGTCCTATCAAAGTAAAGGTGGATATTAACAAGGATTTGAGAATCCCGCAGGGCAGTAAAGCCGAAATAGTGAAAGACCTGATGGGTAATCTGCAGGTGAATCTGCTTCTGGCAAACAATCCGCGCGAAAGAGTAGAACCGGGTGGTATCATTCCGGGTGCTGTAAACGGAGGCATGATGGATAAGGCTGCCAACCTGATTCCGGTAGTGGAAAAGATGTTGCCAAAACTGGATTCTATCCTTACCAGCGTGAATGCGCTGCTGGCTGACCCGGCTCTGGCTGCTTCGCTGCATAATGTGGAAACCATTACAAGCAACCTCACCGTTTCTACACGTGAACTGAATACCCTGATGGCGGGTCTCAACAAGCAGGTTCCGGGTATGATTGGAAAGGCAAATGGCGTGCTGGATAATACCAACCGCCTCACAGCTAATCTGGCCAGTCTTGATGTGCAGGGCACTTTGAACAAGGTGAACCAGACTTTGGAGAGTGCTCATCAGTTTACTGAGAAGCTGAACAGCAACCAGGGAAGCCTCGGATTGCTGATGAACGATACCAAGCTGTACGACAATCTGACGTCAACCATGAGTCATGCCGACTCCTTGGTTATCGACTTGAAGGCACATCCGAAACGCTATGTCCATTTCTCTGTTTTCGGCAGAAAAGACAAGTAAAAAGAGTTCGAGCTAAATAAATTTAGTCTAAATAAGATTCGGTATGTTTCACGCCCCGAAATGACTCGCAAACTGTTTGTTTGTTAGCCGTTTCGGGGACGTTACATTATTGTTTCACTGAATTTCAGTCTGCTATATTTGTATTTTAGACAAGTGTTTGGTATTCAGTAAATTAAAGACTATCTATTAAAATGTTTTAAATAAGGGGATTTGCATTTCTCCTATTTTTTTTGTAACTTTGCACGTGATTTCGCATCTTTCGGTGCGTCCCGTCATTTGTGAATTAAAGTATTAATAATATTAGTAATCA